>DATKPK010000131.1:0-14357 GCA_035524095.1 Binataceae bacterium (SeqCode)
TCTGACATTCTGGCGAGTTCCGAGCGTCGTCCACCAGTAATCGCGATCAGTTCGGCGCCATGCTCCTTGACCGCGCGTGCTGCTGCGCACAATTCAGAGGTGTTTCCGCTGTTCGACAGCGCAATTACCAAGTCGTGCGGCGCGACTTGACCGAGGCTTCCATGCAGCGTTTCGGTTGCGTCGAGGAAGGTCGCCATCGTACCGACCGAGCAAAAGATACTCGCCGCGTAGCGAGCGACGTGCTCTGACTTGCCGACTCCCGTCACCTGCACTCGTCCACCCCGCGCCGCCGCCGCTCGGATCATCGCGAGCGCGTGCCCGAACGTCTCGAGGTTGAGCGCCTCACGCAATGTTTCCAATTCCTTGAGCGCCAACGCAAAGAATTTTGCGACTTCCTGTAATGACTCCGCACATGCCGTCGAAGGGCTGTTCGCCACTTCGCGCCGCTCGTCTAGTTCCACCGCCTGCGGCAAGTTGCCACCGTAAAGGTTCACGATTTCGCGGCGTAACTCGAATCCCGCCGGAAAAGCTCCCACTCGCATGACGCACACTGCTCCCGCCGCGTTGCCGAGCCGTCCGATCGCATCCCAAGGCAGGCCCCAGCGTAGACCAGCCAGCACTCCGCCAAAAAAAGCGTCGCCGGCACCAGTGGCGTCGATCTGCTTCACCTTGAACGCTGGAATCTGCTCTGTGACGCCTTCCGCTGCGATTACACAACCGTCTGCGCCATCGGTCATGAAGACCGCCTTGCTGCCGTAGCGATAGCGGATCGCTTCGGCCATTTGCAGTGGCTCCGTTGCCTTCGCTAATTCACGAGCCGCCGATTTAGCCGGTTTCAGGTACGTCGCGAGTTTGAGAGCGCGCTCGAGTTGCGCCCGGTTGCCGAGTTCCGGACAGGCGTCCGAGAGCGGCACGTCAACATCGAGTACGGTTGGAATCTGATACCTCTTCGCGAGGGTCAGAATCCCGATCACCGTCGCCAACGGCAACTGCGAGATCTCCGTTGAGACGATTCGCGCCCGCCGGATGAATGCCCTGTGACGCCCGCGAATCTCGTTAGGAGTCAACTCTGCAGTCGCTCCACGCATCATGTAGATGGCGCGATTCCCCTGGCGGTCGAGGAAGACAGGCGCGAACGAACTGGCGCTGCCGTCGAGCGTCAGATGATGCTCAATCCTGAGCCGGTCCATGCCTGCGCGCAGGATTTCGCCATTATGATCGTCACCCATCTTGCCGAAAATGCCGGTTCTGAGGCCCAGCACTTGTGCCCATCCGAGATGATTTAAGGTGACGCCGCCGACTGCCGTTTCGACCGCAGGCGTTTTGCCGTTGCTATCGAGCAGGATTTTTTCTTCGGCGCTAATGATGCGCGGCGTGCGATGGAACAGGTCCACCACCATGCTGCCGCAGCCGGCCACGTCCAGGCCGTCTTCAGCCATGCACGCTTGCCCGTATCGGCACCGACCGCGCGGTCCATTCACTCAGCCATTCAGGCTCGAGCGTCGCCGCCGCCCGCCGCCGGATGTCTCTAAAGCGCCGCAGGAATTCGCGCCGCTCGGCAGCATCAAGGGTTGGAGTCCCGGACGCCACGGCGTCGCTCGAGATTACGCCGAGGTCTGCCAATGCCGTCTTCAGACAGGCAATCGTCGGCTTGTAGACTTCGCCTGACCGGATAAATTCCCCGGCCACACGAAAGCTCTGCATGATCGCTTCATAACGTTGCATCAACTCGACGTTGCCCCTGTGGCAGACTTGCCACGAACGCTGCCATTCACGGGGCATCACGTTCGATGCCCCTGCCACCACTCCATAAGGCAGCGTGCGCGGACCAAGATAACGGCTCCAGTAGTCGAGCACGCGCCCCGTGAATCCTTCCCACGGCCGGAAAAGATCGAAGATCAAGTAGGCATTGCCGGGATAAATCGCGAAGCCCCCAGCGAGCTTGAAGTAGCCTGGCGGGCGCGCGTAATTCGCGAAGATTTCCTTGCTCGCCGTTACCTTGATGCCATGAACATAGCTGAGCCGCGCCATCTGCCGCAGTTCCCCAGTGGAAATATGCGAGGCTCTGGCTGCGATCGCAATGTCCGCATTGTCATACAGAAATATCGGCAGCGTGCGCCCGTGCCGTTCGAAGACCTCGCCGATCGTCCGCGTAACGAACGCCACCGGATCATCGACATCGGCTATCGATAACGGCGCAACGACGGCCGCATCGGCCCCAACCTCAAGGGAATATTCAAGATTATCGATCGTCTGTGCCGCAGTCTCCGCCGTAATCCCCGCCCAAGCCTCGACCGGGGCACCGTCGTGCGACAGCCTTCCGCATTCTTCAACCGTAATGCGGATTACCGCCTGCCGCCGAGTATTGTCCAGGCGGTTCCATTCCCCTGTAGTACCAACGGCGAAAACAATGTTGGCGCCGGTCCCGTTCTGTACGGTATAACGTATCACCGAGCGCTGCTCATCGGCGATTAACCGTCCACTCTTGTCGAGCACGGTGACGATCGGCGTCGAGAGCCCGGCTCGCGCTCGATAAGAGCGCGCCCGGAGCCACCCACTTCCTGTCGCTGGCCTCTTCGCCTCTCGCGGTACAGTCGTGAGATTTGCCGTCATCGTTTAGGCCTCGCAACTAAAGCTATAGCAGCCCGACGCCGATGTGTGTGACATATGTGTACACGCCCTCACGGTCGTAGCCGTAATTGTAAATCACGCCTTCAAAATGAACCTGGTAACTGCCGTCGGGTCTCGCCGCCCCGGCCGGCGGGTCTATCGCCCACAGGCCCTGCTTACATGCGTTGATCATGACTTGATCGACCGCTGCTGTCCCTGAATGCTGCTCGATGGCGAGGTCGCTTAGCCGCCCGCTTCGTGTCAAGGTCGCGGTCAGAATCACACGTTGTATATCGCTCGGAAGCTCGCGTCCGCCGAGCGTTGACGCAGCCATCCTCTCGGCCAGCGGTAACGTCCGATGCAACATCTCGTAGCTGAATTCTGGATAACGCACCGCCTTCTTGTTCAGCAGCGTCACGTCTCCTTTGTACCGCACAGCGGTTTCCTGCTGCGGATCCATCTGAAGAGGCTGCTGCGCCAGAAAGAAGCGATCGATATCGTAGCGCGTAACTTCGGCCTGCGACCCGCTCGCCGTCTCCGTTTTGATGAACGCCTCCTCCTGGCTGCTGCTGACCGGCGCCGCCGTTGGTGCACCTGAAATCTGCGACAGATCTGTAATCACGCGTGGACTATCTGCATTCGCCGCTGCAGGTGGTGGCGCTGGTGGAGTATCCGAAAGCATGAAGGCGTTGTGTTGAGGCATGCTTCCAATCGCATTATTTGAGCCCGAAGTTGCTTTATTCATCGCAGTGAAACCGCATCCAGATACTATAATCAACGCGGTCAACCCCAATGCCTCAACGCGCAAACGCATTCTTACAGTTTCACGTTAACTTGGACCGCGCGATTATAATCCTTAACGGGAAGATTTAACAATTGTTTGGCTTCGATTGCCTCTATCCGGCAGACCGTCGCACCCGTTCGTTGCGGGCATGGCTCCCACGTCCGCCCGCTCATCCTCGTTGCCAAATGGGGAATTGTGCTTAGATTACGGCGATGGTATGGTCAGGGGTTCGGGAGCAAACGAATTCAACCACTCAAATGAAAGCTGCAATACATCCCGCTTATCGCCGATGCGTAGTAACCTGCGCCTGCGGCAACACCTTCGAGACGCATTCAACTCAGCGCACGATCCAAGTCGATCTCTGCTCGAATTGTCATCCGTTCTATACAGGACAGCAACGCCTGGTGGATACGGCTGGCCGCGTGGAACGCTTCAATCGCCGTTACGGCAAGAAGTAAACACGGTTCACGAACGCAGTCGATTGCCAAGGGCATCGCGATTCCCTTCGTATTGTGCTTCACCGCGATCGGAGCAGCCTGAATGTCGCTGATCGAAAAGCTCAACGGCATCGAGCAGCGTTATGCTGAGCTCGAGCGCCGCGTCAGCGATCCCACTGTAATTGCCAATAACCGCGAATATGCGGCTTTGGCTCGCGAGCGCTCGCAGCTAGAAGAGGTGGCGACGGCTATTCGCGGCTATCGCAAGCTGCTCGGCGAAATCGACGATCATCGCGCGCTGCTCGAAGGCGACGACGCCGAACTGCGCGAATTGGCCAAGGCCGAGTTGCCGGCGATGCAGCATCAACAGGCTCAGGCTGAGGAAAACCTCAAGCATCTGCTGGCACCGCGCGATCCTAATGACGAAAAGAATGTGGTGCTTGAGATTCGTGCCGGTACGGGTGGCGAAGAGGCCTCACTCTTCGCAGGCGATCTCTTTCGCATGTATAACCGTTACGCTGAGCGTCACCGCTGGAAAATCGAAACGCTTACCTTAAGTTCCACTGGCCTTGGCGGCATTAAGGAAGTGGTCGCCCTAATTGCGGGGCGCGGTGCCTATAGCCGTCTCAAGTTTGAAGGCGGCGTCCATCGCGTCCAGCGCGTTCCCACCACGGAGACTTCCGGACGCATCCACACTTCGGCGGTCACGGTCGCCGTTCTTCCCGAGGCCGACGACGTGGAGGTCAATATCAACGAAGAGAAAGATCTCCGCATCGATGTTATGCGTGCGTCAGGCCCCGGCGGTCAGAGCGTCAACACTACCGACTCCGCCGTTCGCATCACCCATATCCCGAGTGGGATGGTCATCATCTGCCGCGACGAAAAGTCGCAGCACAAAAACAAAGCGCGGGCCCTCAAGATCCTGCGTGCCCGCTTGCTTGAGCAGGCGACCGCTGAGCAAGACGCGAAAATCGCCGCGTCGCGCAAGTCGATGGTGGGTACCGGCGATCGCTCAGAGCGTATCCGCACGTACAATTTTCCGCAGTCCCGTGTCACGGACCATCGCGTTAATCTGACCCTCCACCAACTTGACCAAGTTCTCGACGGCGCTATCGATCCGCTGATTGACGCCCTCAACACCAAGGAGCAGGCGGAGGCATTGGGGCTTGAACGGCCGCGCGACAATCCGGACAGCTGACCGCTATGAGCGAAAGGCGAGGGCAGGGCGGTTCGACCGATTCTCGCACGCTTCTCCGCGATGCAATCGCGGCTCTGAGCCGCTTCGGGATTCCCGATCCGCGCCTCGACGCCGAGTTGATGCTGGCTGATGCAGCGGGCGTTTCGCGTACCCGACTACTAACTGCTCCGCCGATTCTCGACGAACCTCAGCTTGCGCGCTTCCATGCGATGCTCGCCGCACGCGCGGCGCGGATGCCGCTTGCGTACATTCTCAGCCGCCGCGAATTCTATTCGCTTGAGCTTGAAGTTGGTCCTGAGGTTTTGATTCCGCGGCCCGAGACCGAAACACTGGTTGATGAGGCCCTCAACTTCATCGGTGAGCGTCGCAGCTTGCGCATTTTGGATCTCGGCACCGGCTCTGGCGCAATTGCGATCGCACTGGCGGTCCACGCGTCAAGCGTCGCAATCGTTGCTACCGACGTCTCGGCGTCTGCACTCGCAATCGCCCGCGCTAACGCTCAGCGTTTCAGCGTTATCGAACGTATCACTTTTATTTCGGCTGATTGCTGGTCGCCGCTCGAGGCTGGCTTGTCACTCGGCCTGTTTGATCTGATCGTCTCCAATCCTCCGTATATCGCCGAAGCCGAACTCAAGACGCTAGAACCCGAAGTCCGCCAATACGAACCTCGCATCGCCCTGACTCCCGGTAGTGATCCGTTGAGCTTCTATCGGCGTATCGTCGCTGGCCTAGCTGATCACCTCGCGCCAGACGGTGCGCTGATGCTTGAGCTAGGCTTCGGCCAGGCTCAACCGGTGAGTGAGATTCTCCGTCGCGTCCACATGAGCGACGTGACGATAATCAACGACCTAGCCGATATACCTCGCGTCATCCGCGCCCAAGAAAGTTCTGCGCTGAGAATCTGACACCAGGCAGTGGTCGCTACGCTCGGGTCGTCGCTAGGCTCTGGCGACCACTGCATGATAGATCACCAGAACAACCACCGCCCCTATTACCGCAATAGCGATACTCCCAAGATTCACGCCGCTGACCCCCTGATGGCCCAGCGCTTGAAAGATCGCGCCACCGACTACTGCCCCGACGATTCCGAGCAGCACGTCACGGATGAATCCCTCGCCCCTTTTGTTCACGATCTTGCTCGCGATAAAGCCCGCGATAAGTCCCAAGATGATCCAGCTTAGAACGCCCATGAAAAAATCTCCTAGTTTATAGTTGTCCGATTCGTCAATGAGTTCTATCGTTTGGCAATATCATCCAGATGACCGCTAATGCGCTAGGCTTGTGCCATCCTCAGGGCTGTCCCGTCAACTCTGAATCGTCGCCCCGTGTGATCTAGTGCATCCTTGCCGCCGCTCTGTAACAATGCCTCGGCTGCTGGGTGGCTGAAGCCGCTTACACCGGACGCTGGCTGGCGTTCGCTACTCAGCTCCAACCGAGCTCCATTGTAAAGGGGAACCGCTACTTGCTGTTAGACTCCAACGAGCCACCAGCTATCGTCAACCGAATCTCCCGTATGGACAAGATGGTCATTCACGGCGGCCCTTCTCTGCGTGGTACCGTGAGCCTTAGCGGCAGCAAAAATGCCGCCCTTCCGATCATGATGGCGGCCGTCCTCACCCCTGAACCCGTGATCATCCATAATGTGCCGCGCCTCCGCGACGTGCGCACCGCGATGCAACTCCTCGCTGGCCTCGGCGTCAAAGCCCGCTGGATCGGAGAGCACTCAGTTGAACTCCACGCTGCCGAACTGACCTCTCATGAGGCGCCTTACGATTTAGTCAAGACCATGCGCGCCTCTTTCGTCGTCTTGGGTCCGCTCGTCGCGCGGATGGGACGTGCCCGCGTTTCGACGCCCGGCGGATGTGCGATCGGTACTCGTCCTGTCAACCTTCATATGTCCGGCATACGCGCCCTTGGCGCCCGCATCCAGATGCGCAACGGTTATGTAGAGGCCCACGCCGATCGGCTCAAAGGTGCTCGGGTCTGGCTCGATTTCCCCTCTGTCGGCGCGACTGAAAACATCATCATGGCCGCCGTGCGTGCTCCCGGCCTCACTCAGATTGAAAATGCCGCGCGCGAACCGGAAGTCCAGGATCTTGCCGCGATTCTCTGCACGATGGGCGCGCGCATCACCGGCGCAGGCACGCATGTCATTTCTATTGAGGGTGTCGAACGCCTTCACGGTGCCGAGCATCATGTCATTCCCGATCGCATCGAGGCCGGCTCTCTAATCATCGCAGCGGCGATTACCGGGGGTGATCTGATCATCGACGGCGCTCCGGTCAGCCAACTCGATGCAGTTATCGCGAAGTTACGCGAGACGGGGGTAAAGATAACTGTCGACGCCAATTACGCGCCGACGAACGGCCATGCCCAATCGTCAAAGGCTGCGGCTCATGCTTCTTTGCGCATCACCCGTTCAGAACCGCTGAGACCCGTCGAGCTGCGCACGCTTCCCTATCCGGGTTTCCCGACCGACCTTCAAGCCCAGATGATGGCGCTCCTGACTCAAGCCGCCGGCACCTCTGTCATCACTGAGACCATCTTCGAGAATCGCTTCATGCATGCCCTCGAGCTTCTGCGCATGGGTGCTGACATTTCGATGAAAGGCGCTACCGCCGTAGTTCGTGGACATTCCCATCTGAGCGGTGCGCCCGTGATGGCGACTGATCTCCGTGCCAGTATGAGCCTGATCCTCGCCGGTCTGGTCGCCGACAATAGCACCGAGGTCAGCCGCGTCTACCATCTAGATCGCGGTTACGAGGCGCTCGACGAAAAACTCCGAGCATTAGGCGCGCGCATCGAACGGATGCCCGAGTAACCGAAGTGTCCGATAATCTCAAGTGGAACCTTCAAATCTTGCTATAACTGTCCGATGACCTTGCGCATCCTCACTGCTGGCACCTCGGTCTGCGATCGCTTCCTCGACAGCCTCACGCGCCGCCGTTTGGACAGCTCCAGCTCAATCGACCACGACGTTGCGACAATCCTCGATCGGGTCCATCGCGTCGGCGATCGTGCCTTAATCAGCTATACTCGCCGATTCGACGGTGTCCGTCTCACGCAGGCGACGCTTCGCGTCACTGCGGACGAACTCGCCGCCGCACTTTCATCGCTTCCTCGGGCCGATCGCCGGGCTATGGAACTCGCCGCACGCCGGATCAATTCGTTTCATCGCCGAACCCTCGAGCGATCTTTCAGCTATCGCGATCGTTTGGGAATGCGCCTCGGCCAGATCGTCCGTCCTCTCCGCCGCGTCGGAATTTATGTCCCGGGCGGGATGGGTGCCTATCCGTCCTCTGTTCTGATGAACGCCATTCCTGCTCGCGTCGCTGGAGTCGGTGAAATCGTCATGGTTTCGCCGCCCTCGCGCGAGGGAGAACGGCCCGCCGTACTAGCCGCCGCCGCCATCGCCGGGGTTACTGAGGTTTATCGTGTCGGTGGTGCGCAAGCGGTCGGCGCGCTCGCCTATGGTACGGGTTCGATTCGTCCCGTCGACAAGATCGTCGGCCCTGGTAACGCCTACGTTCAGGCCGCCAAGCGGATGGTCTACGGTGTTACCGATATAGACAAAATGGCGGGGCCGAGTGAAGTCCTTGTCATCGCCGACCGGACAGCGAACCCGGCGTGGATCGCAGCCGACCTGATCGCACAAGCTGAGCACGGCTCCGGCGACGAATCCGCGATCCTATTGACGCCTGCCAAGAGCCTCGCCAATGAAGTCGCAGCCGCCGTCGCAAAGGCGCTCGAAAATCTGCCGCGTGCAGAGTCAGTCCGGCGCGCCCTCGGTAAGCGCGGGGCCGCAATCATCGTCGCTGGTCTGCCCGCTGCCTTCGACCTCGCGAATCGGCTCGCCCCTGAGCATCTCGAACTGGAAATCGCCAGTCCCGGCAAATGGCTCTCCTACGTCCACGACGCCGGCGCGGTCTTCCTCGGTGCGCACAGCCCCGCCCCGATTGGGGATTACCTCGCCGGTCCTAATCATGTTTTACCGACCGGTGGCTCCGCCCGCTTCGCCTCGCCTCTCGGCGCTTACGACTTTCTGAAGCGGACCAGTATCATCGAAGCGTCGGCAGGCGCCCTCGCGATGCTCGGACCGAGCGTAGCGCGCCTGGCGCGGATGGAAGGTTTTGAGGCCCACGCGCGGGCCGTTGAATTGCGCAATTCGGCGCGGGCGCCGAAAGGCCGCAAGACAGCGGCCTCGAGTTACTGTTAAAATGGCCCGCAAGCGGTGCATGCCGGATTCGCTTAGCTGAATTACAATGAAGCCGCGACCCGATTCAGTTAAAGTGTTGCTTTAAAATTGAAGTGAAGACCAAAGACTCGACGATTTCATCGCGGCTCACCTCCAGCAACGGGACGGCTGCGCCCGCCCGCTTCGCCGAAATCGAGCGCAAGACCCGCGAAACCTCGGTCGCGATCGCGCTTCGTCTCGACGGATCGGGCCGCAGTGAAGTCCGCACCGGCGTCCCTTTTCTTGACCATATGCTCGAGAGCTTCGCCCGTCACGGCTTCTTCGACCTCAAGGTCGAGGCTACCGGCGACCTGCATATCGATGACCACCACACCGTGGAGGATGTTGGCATCGTCCTCGGCCGCGCCTTCAAACAGGCACTTAGCGATCGCGGCGGTATCCGCCGCTTCGGTGAGGCTACGGTGCCACTCGACGAAGCCCTTTGCACTGCGGTCATAGACCTCAGCGGACGCTGCTATCTCGCTTATAATGTTGCGATTAAAGAAGACCGCGTCGGCGCCTTCCAGACGATTCTCGTCCACGATTTCATGAAGGCGCTCAGTGACGAAGCCGGCATGAACCTTCACCTCAACCTGCACAGTGGACGCAACCCGCATCACATTATCGAGGCTACCTTTAAGGCGCTAGCGCGTGCGATGGATCAGGCTACCGCCCTTGAACCACGCCTATCAGGTGTCCTATCAACTAAAGGTACGCTTTCGTAACTAATTTGTTTGATCACTTCACTGTTATTCCCTCGATTGACTTGAAATTCGGGGAAGTCGTGCGCCTCGTCCAAGGCGACATGGCTCGCGCGACTGTCTACGGTACCGACCCCGCAGCCATCGCCAAATCTTTCGCCGACGAGGGCGCCGAGCAAATCCATATCGTTGACCTCGACGGCGCGATCGACGGTGAGCCGCGCAATCTCGGCGCCATTCGTGCGATTCGCGCCGCCGTCTCCTGCCCGATCGACGTCAGCGGTGGCCTCCGCTCGCTTGACTCTATCAACGAAGTGATCGCCGCCGGTGCCGACTATATCGCAATTGGCTCTGCTGCCTTTCTCGATCCTGATTTGCTCAATGATGCCTGCAATCGCTTCCCCGGCCGCGTCTTTGGCTCGCTTGATTCTCGCAACGGCCGCCTCGCTATCAAGGGGTGGGTCGAGACAAGTCAGTTGACGGTCGCTGAAGCCGCACTCCGTTTCCGCCAAGCGGGCGTCGCTGCGATTATCCTGACTGATATCGCCCGCGACGGTACTCAGGCTGGCGCCAACCTCGGGATGTTCACCGCTACCGCCCGCCTTTCCGGTGTGCCGATTATCGCTTCCGGCGGTATCGCCAGCCTCGAGGATATTCGCGCCCTGCGCAGCCTGTTCGATCACGGGGTCGCTGGCGCGATCAGTGGCCGCGCACTTTACGAGGGACGTTTTACGCTCACCGCAGCGCGCCTGATGCTTTAACTCCGCCTGAATGCCCTGCCTGCGCCTTTTCGATATTTGGCGATTCATCTCAAGTCTTTGTAGTAAAAACTAGCTCTGTCGTTTCCCAAGGCATCCTCCGAGGTCTTCGGACGCTCTTGACAGCCCATATCGTGCAACGGATCATTGGCCCGTAAACTGCGCAGCCGCAGCCGTGCCTGCACCATCATCATTTTTCATCCTCATTCGGGACCCCGGCCGTGTGGTTGCATAGGGGAGCGATGCAGCTGCGGCGAAAATTCCACCGCGGTCAGATGGTAGTGATAATGACGCTGGCGTTGACCGCTTTGCTCGGCGCGCTGGCGCTCGGCACCGACGTCGCCGTTATCTACATGAATTGGATGGAACTCCGTAAGGCCGCCGATTCCGCCGCCTTGGCTGGGGCCGCCTATCTCGGGCCTTTCACGATAGCGCCTCCCGCTTCTACCGCCTGTAATTGGGGCGGCGGCGCCAGTCCTGCTTACGACGTCGCTTGTAGTTACGCTGAAAACAACGGTGTCGCGCCCAGCGAAATCCTTTCGATTGGCCCTGCGGCGACACTCCCTTCCAACGAGACGGTCCCGCCCGGCGCTCAGACTTTGCAGGTCAGTCTGCGGCGTTCGAGTATCCCGATGTTCTTCGCGAGCCTCGTGATACCGTCCGGTTCCAACTTTGCCGCTGCCGTCGAAGCTACTGCGGTCGGCCCTGCGCCGATTCAAACGATGACCCAAGGGATGTTTCCCCTCGGACTTATTGGCGTGGCGCCTTCGCAATCACTGGACTATCCTCAGCCGGTCTCGCTGATGTCCGGTTCGGGCGCCAACCTCGCGTGGCTTGATTTGCCGACGTGTAGCCCCGTCGGCTCGCCGCCGCCTGCCCGAACTCGTGACCACGGTGCCAATCTCGCCAGTGACATAACCAATGGCTCGACTTGCTCCTACTCTATCGGCAACACGCTAACGACGGTCTCAACTAACGAATTCAGCGATCACTCGGCCGACATAGAGCAGGCGATGTGGCAGCGGATTCCCAATCCGAATCTGCCCCCGCCGTCTCTGGAGCAGCTCAATTCAGCTGATCCTCAGGTCGCCGTTGTTCCGCTTGTTCAGATGGGTTCCAGCACTGGTCCTGGCGGCCGAACACGTCAGACCGCGACCATCCTCGGCTTCGCGACGCTCTGGCTGATGAACTATAGCGATGCGGGGACTTCGCAGACGATAGGGGCCGAATTTATGCAATACACCGACCAGTATGGTGTCGGCGGTGGCCCCGTCGATTACGGCGCCTACTCTCAGCCTTTCCTAATCGACTGAACAGGCGGGTCGGCTCGCCTGCGTCGGTGTCCGCTCCCCAAATAAACAACAGGCCGCCAACTCGTGACGGCCCCACTTCAATCATCAGCAAGTTCTAACGCGCGACCCACCCGCCGTCGATCACCAGCGGATGGCCCGTGACGAATGACGACGCGTCCGAAAGCAGCCAGACCACGCCTTCTGCGATTTCCTCCGGCTTGCCCATGCGTCCGACTGGTTCCATCGCCATCAGTTGCTCTTCGCCGATATTACTCGTATCGAGCATTCGTTCGACCATCGGAGTATGAATCACTCCAGGACATACGCAGTTGACGCGGATATTCTTGGTCGCGAATTCCAGCGCTGCAGTCCGCGTCAGTCCGATCACGCCATGCTTCGACGCGTTGTAGGCCGGCAGTCCGACGAATCCGCGCAAGCCCGCGACCGACGCCGTGTTGACGATATTCCCTCCGCCTTGCTTGAGCATGTGCTGCAACTCGGCCTTCATGCACAGCCAGACGCCCTTGAGATTTATCGCGATAGTGCGGTCGAAGACCTCTTCGCTGCACAGCACCGTATCCGCAACCCTGCCCTCGATTCCTGCGTTATTGAACGCACCGTCGATTCGTCCATAGGCCTCGACAGTCTTGGCGACCGCCATCTCGACCTGCGAGGTCACCGAGATATCGGCGTGGACGAACGCGGCCTTGCCGCCTTTCTGGTTGATCTCCTTGATCACTCGTTCCGCCCCGTCTGGAACATAATCGGCGATCATCAATTTCGCGCCTTCGCGCGCCAGCGCGAACGCGGTCGCGCGGCCAATTCCTGATCCGCCGCCAGTCACGAAGATACTTTTGCCCTCGAGCTGTCCTGCCATTTTCCTAACCTCTGTCTATTGATTGTCCTCGTCCGCTTGTCCGACCGTTATGGCTCGCGCCGCTATCTCTTTGCAATCTCTTACCTGGTCCGTCGAACCCGGCTTCATTTTAAGCTCTTTCTGACGCGTCGCCTCATAGGGGATTCCAAATTTGCACGCGACTCATACGATTTGCCACAATGACTACAAATGGCCACAGATAACGTCGCGCGTGACGAACACGCGCTCTTCATGGTCAAGGGCATGCTCACCAAGTTCATGCGCATGCTCTTTCCCCTCGAATTCCGCATCGATTCTCTGCCCGAATCGGGTGCGATTCTGCCGTTTCATTACCCGTTGCTTTACGGCGGCATGATCTACCTGCCCGAGCGAATCAATGGTATTGGTGGCGCTGACGCCGCCCGCGACTACTACGTCCTCACCGCTGCGCATCTGGCGGGACGGCACGAGTTCGGCACGTTCGATTTGAAGCTCGCCGACCTCCCCGGCTTCGATGAACGCGCCGAGACCGGCCTCGAGGCCCTCGATAGCTTCGTTGCTTCCTTCGAAGATCCCGCGCTCGCCGGCGCCCTCCTGCGCCTTTGCGAGGCCGCCCGCATCGATGCAGTATTGCGCGGTCGCTATCGCGGTTTGGACCGTCGCGCCGCCCGCATGAACGACGCACTGGCTGCGACCCTCGCACCGCAGGCCCTCAGTACACTGTTGGTCAAAGCCTCTTACGGCATCGGTGAGGATGCCGCCGATGCCCCGATGGATTCGACCGCTGCTGCCGCGTTTTCCTTCACTCATCGGGCAAGCCTCTTCTTCGAGCCTCTGCGCGAACCCGGCGCGACGATTCTCGATAGTGCGCATCAAGTCACAGCGATGTACGACTGGCTGCAGGCCCTGATGCGCGCCGCGCGCGAAGCAGCCGACGGTAATCCGCTCGGCGATCGCGCCTCGCAAATGCGCAACGACCTCATCGCTGGTACGCGCGCCACTGACATGAGCGATGTCGAGGGTGGCGAAGACGACGACAGCGGTAGCGACGGCGGCGAGACCGATCAGCAAATTCAGATGGAGGCTCGCGGCCAGTCCAAGCGTAAGGGCGGCCGTGCCCTTTCGCCCGACGAATTGCGGAAGTTGATAGAGCAGGGCGCCCAGCTCAAACCGTCCGAAGGGCAGGGCGGCGCCGAGGGCGAGGGCATGTATCTCACTCAGCTCTTCAACAAGGAGTCCGACGAGTACGAGCAGTTGCGCGACCAACTGGGCGAACTCGGCAATCTCCCGAGCGCAGGTCGCCTGATGCTCGGGCGTGGCCGTCAGGATTCCTATTACGCTTACGACGAGTGGGACTATGTAATGGCTGATTATCGCCGCAACTGGTGCCGCCTCCGCGAAATCCAGCTCGACGGCGACAACGGCGATTTCTTCGCTAATACTCTCGTGCGTTACAGCGACGTCTTGCCGCAGGTCCGCCGCCACTT
>DATKPK010000132.1:0-2474 GCA_035524095.1 Binataceae bacterium (SeqCode)
TGCGAAATAGTGCTATCGATCATCGGATCGGATGCAGGGATGCATGATGATAGGGTGGTTACGCTGGGCAGTCAATTGCCCTCGCCGTTTGCGAGCACTTTGCCATGCGGCCGTTTGCCAAGCAAACGGGTCTTGCAGTCAGAGTCCGAGCAGAGCGATCCTTTCCCGCTTGGCCGCGGAGCGCAGCTCCACGTCAAGGGTCGCCAGAGGCAAGTCCCGTCGCTTGGCTACTTCGAGGTAAGCAGCATCGTAGAGCGTAAGGCGATGATGCTCCGCCAGGCGCAACGTCGCGCCCCAGGCATGCGCGTCAGTATCCTTATCGATGTTGATTGGCAATAGCGCCAGGTCTGCCAGGGTCGCGTCGCGGAATGCGGCGGAGTGACGGGAGCGGCGCACTCCCATCTCAAGAATGTTGGCCACCTCGAGTCGCCATAGCGACGGAACCAGCGCCCCACCGCCGCTCACAAGTTGCAACACGCGATCGACCTCTGGAGTCGTCTGTTCGAGGTAGATCCATGCCAACGTCACCGAGCTATCGAGAACCAGGCTCATGGACGTCCTGCATCGCGCTCGCGTTTCAAGCTCCTCCAATTGAAACGGCTAATCTTTAATTGGCTCGCTCTGCCGCGGATGCGCAGGGCTGCGACTTGCGCCTGTTCCATGCTTTGTCGTCCTTCATTGGGCACAAGACGCGCCACAGGCTTGCCGTGTCGCGTGATGACGACTTCCTCTCCACGCTCCACGCGGTCGAGTAAAGCCCCAAGCGTGTTCTTTGCCTCGAAGGCGCCCACTTCAATCATATCTGGACCTCACTTTAGAATAATCTAGCTTAAGCTAGCTTATCTTTTCAATGCTGATATTTTTTAGTCGTCGGCGCAGTCTGCGCGGCGGCTTATGCCTGCTATCAACCGTGCTTCCCTATTCGGGACGGATTTTCACTTTCGTTTAATTGATGGCGTTTTCTTCTCGCAACTGATACTTGCAAAAAATAAAATAGGAATGTCGGGGCCCAGGCTCCGTCGTCGCGGATTTGTGCTTCGAGCTGTGCGGCTGGGATCTTTGAAAACTTTCTCCGAGCGGGTAGCGCTGGTGTGCCGGATGGACGGCAAAGTTGGAGGCCGAGCAAGCCATCGCAATTCAATAACTTGATTTATAAGTCATTTTACGTCAAGTATTTAAGGGATATTATTGGTGTAACTCTTTTATTCAAGATATTTTGCATAAATTAGGGGGAGGGGGGTACCCACCGCCAGTAGGCACCTTTCCCCGATTGCAATGCGCCAGCCCGACGAGTATGCTGCGCGAAAACCGCGCCTCCCAGTCTGTGAGACCCCCCAACAAGGAGAATCCACCGTGCACCGCAGACTCGCGCTCGGCCTGTTCCTCGTCACCAGCCTCCTCATAGCCAATGTCGCCTTCGCGCAAAATCCTTGCGCCGGCATCAGCGTTGGTCCGGAAGGCAGCCTGAACGGCTTCATTCCCTTCCCTCCGAACAGCCTCTGGAACACCAACATCGCCAATGCTCCGGTCGATCCGAATTCGGCGGCGATCATTAATTTCATCGGCGGCAGCACGCCGTTGCATCCCGATTTCGGTTCCGGTCTGTACAACGGGCAAAGCATCGGCATTCCGTATTCGGTCGCGCCCGCGCCTCAGCCGCCGGTCTACGTCAACTACAACTTGTACGGCGATGAGAGCGATCCCGGACCGATGCCGATTCCGCTGTACGCGCAGATTGAGGGCTTCCCCAATCCCGGCGATGGCGATCGCCATGTGCTGATCATCGACAACGGCAACTGCTGGTTGTACGAGTTGTACGGCGCCTATCGGCTCAATCCTGGATTGTGGGTCGGGGGATCAGGCGCAGTCTGGGACCTGACCGCCAACGAGCAGCGGCCGTATACCTGGACCTCAGCTGATGCGGCGGGACTGCCGATCTTCCCGGGACTGGTTCGCTACGACGAGGTTGAAGCGGGCGCGATCAATCACGCCATTCGTGTGACCCTGCAGAATAGCTTGGAAGCGTTCACGCCTCCCGCGTCGCATTGGGCGCCGACCTCCGACAATCAATACGCGGCGCCAATGGGAATGCGGCTGCGGCTGCACGCCAGCTTCAACATCTCCGGCTTCTCGCCGGCGAACCAGGTGATCCTCACCGCGCTCAAGCAGTACGGGATGATCATGGCCGACAACGGCTCGTCGCTGTTCATTACCGGCACGACCGACAACCGTTGGAACAACGACGATCTGCACAACCTGACCGGCGTGACCGCGTCGGACTTCGATGTGCTGCTGATCTCGCCGCTGTACACGCCGCAGAATATCCCGACCGGGTCGAATCCCACGATCAACAGCTTTACGGCAACTTCGTCGGGCGGACCTGGACAGCCCGTCACCCTGAGCTGGAACGTGACCAACGGCGAGTACTACGTGGTGTCGCCAGCGGTAGGAGCGATTCGCGGCAACACCGTCAT
>DATKPK010000133.1:0-9022 GCA_035524095.1 Binataceae bacterium (SeqCode)
CCGAGCGTCCAGCTCGCCCCGGCCACCAGCAAAAACCCCAGCGCCACCAGCGGACGCGTGTCGTACCCGCGCTTCGCGATCCCGCCCAGGAAGAACATGGATAGCATCACGCCCAGTCCGCGCGGCGCCATCGCCAACCCCGCCTTGTATGGCGTATAGCCAAGCAAATCCTGCAGGAAAATCGGATTCAGAATCTGCATGCCGTACATCGTAAATGTCATCAGGATCAACATGATGGTCGGAATCGTGAAGTTCTTGTTCTTCAGAATCCGCACCGGCACGATAGGCTCGGCAGTGTTCCATTCGTGCACCACCAGAATTAAGAATGCGCCGCCGGCGATAATCGAGTAGTACCAAACCCACGGCGTCGCGAACCAATCGGCCCGATCACCTCGGTCCATCACGATTTCGCCAAGCCCTAGCGATAACACCAGGCATACGATCCCGATCCAGTCGGTCTTTCCGACTCCCTTGAGTTTGCGCAAAAACGGGGGGTCATGGACGAACGTCGACACCATGAACGCCGCTGCGATCCCGATCGGCACGTTGATATAAAAGTTCCAGCGCCAGTTCCAATTATCCGTTATATAGCCGCCGACCGTCGGCCCCATAATCGGCGCAACCATCAGCCCCAGTCCCCACACCGCCATCGCCAGCGTTTGCTCGTTCGGCGGAAAGGTCTCCATCAAAATCGCCTGCGACAGTGGTTGCAAGGCGGCTCCCGCGATCCCCTGCAGGAAGCGGAACAGAACCATCTGATCGAGCGATTGCGCCGCCCCGCACATCGCCGACGAAATGATGAACGTAGTGATCGAGAGTAGAAAATAGCGCTTGCGCCCGAACTGCCCCGCGATCCATCCGGTGGTCGGGATCATGATTCCCGCCGCCACCAGGTAGGTCGTCACCACCCACGCTATTTCATCGACGCTGGCTGAAAAGCTGCCCTGCATATGGGGCAGCGCGACGTTAACGATCGAACTGTCGAGAACTTCGAGAATCGTGCAAAGAATTACGGCGACTGCGATGATCCATTTGCGCGCCGCATCGCCGGCATGAGGAACCGGCTGTTGCTGTGGCGCCGCCGCCGCTGTCGGACTGCTCTCCATCCCTCTCTATGGATCATCCATGCACACGCGTGCGTGCTTCTCCACCTCATATCAAAAATACAAAAAGCCAGTCCGCTGGCTCTGCGACGACTGACTACATGCCTCAAGGGCCACACGACTCGGATCGCCATCGTGGTCTCGGCCGGAAGCGGAGCCTATCACGCACCTGACAGCCGCAACAACTAAAAATGGCCTAAACACACAGCCGCCTCTCGCCCGAAAAAACAAACTGCCCCACGTCGCCGCAGTTACCCAGGAGGAGCGTTCAGTAAAAGCTTTGCAGCATCGTCAAACACGAACGTAAGCCCAGCCGGTAATGAGCTGGGCAAAGTGGTTCGGCAGAACCGGGCAGATATGTCAAATCGGATACGTACCCACCGGAAGTTCTAAAATTCGAGAAATAGATGAAGAAAAAAGAGGCCCGAATCGGCACGCGCACTCAAATGCTCACGGTGTGGAGAGCAGCATGTGCGAACCGTCACGGCTTGAACGTCACGGTGGCGTCTCCGCAAAATCTGCGCCGGGTCACAGCGCCGCGGCGCCACGCTGCCGCAAAGATCGCACAGCGCCCTTTCACCCTAAGTCTCTGTGGAAAGGACT
This sequence comes from Binataceae bacterium (SeqCode), assembly GCA_035524095.1. Lineage (GTDB taxonomy): Bacteria > Desulfobacterota > Binatia > Binatales > Binataceae > DATJUF01. The sequence continues at coordinate 1,707 of DATKPK010000133.1, forward strand.
ACGAGGCCGTCAGGTCCGCATTCACCTTGCCCGCTATCGCCGCCGTATCGCTGCCCATCACTTGATACACCGCGAAAACAACGACCGCGATCGCTGCCATGACCATCGCGTACTCGGCCATGGTCTGGCCCTCGGACCACGTACGTCCAAGTTCCCGGACCTTCACATATCGTTTAGTGAGATAATTCATTCGCCTGGGGTTGTCCCGAAAGCAATGAAGCAGGCCGCGCCTCCGCTTTCGCCAACTGCGGACCGGCAGCACTGGCCGGTTCGACACGCAACCTCTCTGCGTGCGCGAGCGCCATCTGATTATCGCGAGAACAAAGCACATGCAGTGCGCAAATAAAGAGGATCAGTGCGACCAGGAACCTTAGCAGTTGCAGCCGTTCTTCTCGTGCGATGAGATGGTCCATAGATGCCTCCGAAAAGCCTGATGCCGCCCGCACGTCTCGACGCTCGGCTTTCACCGCGCGTTCATTGCGCAACCAGTTCAGGCTTTTGTTCGGATGCGAAGTAAAGCCAGCGTCATGCCACGTCAGACGCCCGGTTAGGCTTTCGATAGGTTGGCGTTGCCTTGGCTCGCGCACTGAACTGTCCGAAAACGCTACGCCCTCTTGTCGCGTTCTGATATCTTTCGACTTTTGCTGATGTGCCAGGCCCGACTCCTCTTCGCCTGAGTCTTCGCCGATGCGGCCTCCCTCCTAATCGGTCGCCGGGAGCCTCGCGCATCACCCCGAAATTCGAAGCGAAGATCATCTCTTCGCTGTAGTAAAATCCGTCTGCTCGTTTTACAATCCCTAGGGCTGTTTTGAATGCTATTGGAGGTCTAACGGTGCTAACCCTCGAAATCATGCGGCAGATGTGGCCCCACGGTGATGTCAAAATTCCCGGACTAGTCGATGGCATTGCAGCCGCAGCGTCTCGCGTCTTCCCTCAATATGGCCTGACCTCCGACCTCGCTATTGCCCATGCAATGGCTCAATTCAGCCACGAATGTGGCGCCGGCAGCGAAGTAGTCGAAAATCTGAATTATTCGGCTCAAGGCCTTATCGCGACTTGGCCAAGCCGCTTCGACTCTGCCAAAGCTCAGGCCTTTGCCCACGATCAGGAGAAAATTGCCAACGAGGTTTATAACGGTCGCATGGGCAATCGGACCGGCAGTGACGATGGCTGGAATTTCCGGGGACGCGGCGGTAGTCAGGTCACCGGCCGCGATTCGTACACTAAACTCGGCGCCAAAATCGATCTAAACCTCATCAACGAACCCGATCTCGTCAATCATCCTGACCATTTCTTGGAATGCGCTGTCGCGGATTTTATCTTATGCGGTTGTTTGCCCTTCGCCGTCCACGACGACATCGCTGGCGTGACGCACCATCTCAACGGCGGCTTTATCGGTCTCGCTGCGCGAACTGAGTGGCTGGCGCGATGGAAGGCTCTATTTCACCTCAACAACCCCGATCAGCCTCTTCATGGCCCAGCCTGGGTTCAACAGTCCCTCAATCGGCTCGGCACCGAACCGCCTTTGATCGTCGATGGTTCATTCGGGCCGGTTACGCTCTCTGCCCTGCAAGCGTTTCAGCGCGCGCATGGCCTTGAGGCGGATGGCAAATTCGGTCCGCTAACCGAAGCCGCTCTCGAAAAAGCCCTCTCTTTATCGCCAACCGTATAATCAGCCTCGTCCTATCAACGACTCGGCCCGTCGCTCGTTGAATTCGGACGACGATCAACGCGATTGTCGGCTGGTCGATCAGTCCCGCTTCGGCAGCAGTGCAAATTCAAACTGGCTAAAGCAACGCTTGCGGCGCCAATTTTTCGACGGTTGTTAATTTGTGCAGTGACGAAATTTTGCCGTGCAGAAGCTCAGTCCAATCTGTCTCACCACTCAGATAGAAGGAAGTTCATGCCGAGCGGTTCGCATCGCCCAATCGATCCAAGGCCCGCCTCTGCGCGGGCCGAGATTATCTCTGCGCTTTCGCCAGCACTGGGGCGCCGAGGGCAGAACTCGCCCTGCGCGTTGCCCGAAAAGAATCTCGTCCGCAGGCGCCCAAGCTCCAACTGGTAGAGATATGCTATGACTTGGAGAAAGTTGAAAAAATAACGAGCGTACTCGCCGCCCTCGCCTGATTTCTTGAGGTTGACTGGTCAGTTCTGGACGATAATCTCGTTCGGAAACAAAAAAGTCGTCGTACCGTCTTCGAATTGAACCAGGTACATCTGCCGCCCGAGGTTATCCACGGTTCGCAGGATTACAGGCTCCTCCGTGAAACGGCTGATCCCCTGAGTATCCCGCACCGGCCGCACCAAACGGCAATGTCGCCCTACGATCGAGTCTCGATTGACTTCCATAACGTGATCACCACCTTTTTCCGCCGCCCGAGTTTCTCCGATGTTCCACACCTTCCAATTTGCTACACAAGCAAGGAGCGCGCCGATATCAATGTCTCATTTGTTAGCGCCCATGTCTCATTTTAGAACCAACCGCGATTTGCCGGAAGTGCTAATGTTCGCATCTAACCACAGCCTTGGTAATAACGTGTGGATTGAGACCGCGCCCAAAGATTAAATCGGCTGCAATAAGTTGATACAGACTAACATCAGAGTTATAAGCATCAAATTTCAAGATATAGGTTGGGTTTCGCTATGAACACGTTGTATCCACAAGTCCTTGGCCGTGAGGCCATGATCTCGGCCGAGCATTACCTCTCCGCATCTGCGGGAGCGCGTATTTTCGCTCGTGGCGGCAATGCTATTGACGCCGCAGTCGCGGCCACGCTTGTCGAAGGCATCGTCAATCCCCATATGCATACGATTGGCGGCGAAGCTCCAATGCTCATTTACGCGGCAGATGCTCGCCGCGTCGTTGCCATCAACGGCAACATGACCGCCCCTGCACAAGCGACCATCGCCCGTTATCGCTCGCTTAATTTGGAGCTTGTGCCCGGAGAAGGCTTACTTGCCGCCGGCGTCCCTGCTGCCTTCGGCGCGCTGGTCACGGCACTGCGCGATTTCGGCACCATGACTCTCGCCGATGTCGCCGAACCAGCTATCGCGTTATGCGAAGACGGTATGCCCATGCACGCCGGCCTCACCGGCCACGGCGAGACTCCACAGGACCTTTCAGGCCTTATCGGAATCGCCTCGATCAAACACAATCAGAAAAAATTTCGCGAAAAATGGCCTAGCTCAGCCAAACTCTATTTACCCGAGGGAGAAGTACCGCTTCCCGGCGACATCATCCGCAATCAGGCTCTTGCGCACTTCTTTCGCCGCCTGCTCGACGCCGAATCCAGCGCTCGCAATCAGGGCCGCACAGCCGCCCTCGATGCTGCCCGCGATCGTTTCTATCGTGGCGATATCGCTCACGAAATCGTCGCATGGTCGGAAGCCAACGGCGGTCTGCTCACCATCGACGATCTCGCGCGCTTCAACACTCGCATCGAGGAGCCGGTCACCATCGACTACCACAGCGTGACCGTCCACAAATGCCAAACCTGGTCGCAAGGACCAGTCTTCCTCCAGCAGCTCCGCCTGCTCGAAGGCTATGACCTGCCAGCCCTCGGACACAATTCGGCGGCCTACATCCATCATCTGGTTGAAGCCGCCAAGCTCGCTTTCGCCGATCGCGAAGCCTATTACGGCGACCCGCAATTCACCGACGTTCCTTTAGGTGCGCTGCTCTCGCGCCAATACGCCGATATTCGTCGTGCCCTGATCGATCCCAATCACGCCTCGCTCGACCAACGCCCGGGCGACCCTCGCGCGATGCGTCCGCTCCTCGATGGTCCTAGCGGCGTCGCCCAATCGTGGGGTCCAGGAACGATTCACGTTACGGCCGCCGACGGCCGCGGCAACATGATCGCGGTAACTGCGAGCGGCGGATGGATTCCCAGTTCACCCGTGATCGAATCGCTCGGCTTTCCTTTGGGTTCGCGGATGCAGACCTTCTATCTCGATGAGCGCCATCCGAACTCGCTGCAACCGGGCAAACGGCCGCGCACGACGCTAACGCCTTCCCTCGTCACGCGCGAAGGCGCTCCGTTCCTTTCCTTTGGCACGCCGGGCGGCGACCAGCAGGATCAATGGACTCTGCAATTCTTTCTGAACCTGATCCATTTCGGGATGCCGGTGCAGGAGGCGATTGAAGCCCCGCGTTTTTCGAGCGCCCATTTCCCCTCGACCTTTTATCCGCACAACGCCCAGCCCGGCGTGCTGCGCCTCGAGGAGCGAATCGATCAGAACGTCGTCGAGAGACTGGCGGCGATGGGTCACAAGGTTGGAGTGCGGCCGCCGTGGTGCGAAGGCCATGTGCTGGGAATCCAATTCGACCCCGCGAAGCGTCTCCTGATGGGTGGCGCGGATCCGCGTGGTCAAGCTGCGGTCGTCATGCCAGCCCAGGTCATCGGCTGGTAGCACAGCTTCACGGTCCATCGGCTGAGCATCCGCGGCCCATGGAGCTGCGAGTCCCTTCGAGCCAAAGCATCGCAGGCAGGTTCGATTGCGATTAAAACCGAATCTGGAACGGATGATTCACGTGAAACATCCGGCGCGCCGTCGCTCTCGAGCACATCAAGCTGTGCGTCCCTGACCCCTACGGAATTCGGCAACCTCCTCACGAAGCTCCGAATCGAAGTCACAAGCCGCTACAATGGATGGCAAACTTGGAGGGGGCTTGTTTGTAACCGGAGAGAAGTTTTTCGGTATTTCTAGGCAGAGGCAGTGAGCTTAGAACCACAACCGATGCACGAAATGGTATGGAAAAACCCGAAACGTCTGAAAGTGACATGTCGGCGACATCAGGCGAGACGTAGGCTACCAAAGAATTCAGAATTTTAAGGCATGGAACCTGCTCGGTATATCGGAACCTTAGGGCGGCGACCGTGGATCCGGGAAAGAACATTCCGAGTTATAAAGTATAAGAATTGCAAGCCGAATTGAGTCAGGCAGAGGGTGCGCCGGCCAGGAGGATATTGAAATGCGCAAAGCACGATTAGGGATTGGAGCGGTCGCAATTGCGGCTGCGTTATTGTTCGGCGCTTGCGCCGGTAGCCAGCCATTGAGCACTCGTGAAGAAGGCACGGGCGTCGGCGGATTAGTCGGGGCCGGCACGGGAGCAATCATCGGCGCGGCTGTAGGTCATCCGCTGGCGGGCGCGGCGATTGGCGGCGGCTTGGGCGCGGGCACCGGTTTCGTCGTCGGGAACGAGATGCAGAACAACGAGAACGCAAACGCGCAGACGCAAAGCCAGATTCAGCAGCAACAGCAGGAGATTGAGCAGCAGCGGCGCGAGATCGAACAGATGCAGCAGAATCAGGATACTGAATAGCGCGAGCCGCGCGACATGGGCGTTGCAGGGCGAGGCCCACACACGGTCCAAGAACCTGAGAGAGGTTCGGTCGCGGGTGAATAAAATCGGCGATCGATGTTTCACGTGAAACATCGGTCGCCGATTTAGGTTCGTCGCCGAACGCTCCGAGTTATCCTGGAAGCTTTTGAGTGTTGGATAGTTTTGCAAGGGATGTTTCACGTGAAACATCCCTTGCAGTTTTGTTGTTCTATTTTTCGAGCGATGCTGATCGTGTTGGGGAAAAATTTCACCCAACCCATTCGTTTTAGTTTTGCCTCGCAAGATTCAATCGGCGAAGAGTGGGCTCTTGCAATTACGCCGAAAAGCGAGGTAGCGCGTTAAGATTTATTTGAGTGGCGGCGGTTTGGTATATGAATGCGAATAAGCTTCGCTAAGTAACTGAAAGCTGTAATGCCAAACCGAGAAATTCCGAACCGGAGTGATCGTCTTTTTGGGCGTGAACAAGACCTGAGAGAGCTATCCAAGAGCGCCGATCGGAAGGGAGTGACGGTTATCGTTGGGCGGCCGATGATGGGGAAATCGTGGGTGCTGGCTGAGCTGGCGCGCCGCCTGGCTCAAAACGGGCATTGGCTGGTTGGACGCGCCCAGTCCTACGGCCAAAGCTCGGATGTGATGTTGTATGCGGTGGTCGATTTATACCAGCGCTGGCTCAGCGATTTGAACTATCGAAAACAGGCTAAACTGGTCTGGCAGCAAGAACGGGAGAAGCTGTTGCCGACTCTGGCCAAGGCGTTTGGAGCGATATTCAAAATCGTTCCGGGCGTAGGAAGGCCGACGGCGGAAGTCGTAAAGGGCGCAATCGAAGGATTGCTGACCGCTAACGAGGATCTGAAGACTGGCGGCACCAAGCTGCCAGCCTTGGCTTACGAGCAGGCGCGCGACCTGGTGAATTCGGTTTTCGAAGTTGGCAACACGCCGATTTGTCTGTTCTTTGACCAATGTGAAGATTCGTTGGCGTTCGGTCTGGGTAACATCCTCAATACATTCTTGAGGGACCGAGAAGATTGGCCGCGCTGTCACATCTTTCTCGCCGTTCGCGAGGAGGATGGCCCCGCATTAGAACAAGTCAATGATCTGGCAAGGCAACACGCTGCTGCGGTGCTCTATACGCTCGAGGAGATGGACTTGAGCGAGCCTAGCGAAGAAAGAAGGTTGATCAGTTTTCTTCGCGAGCGAGTACTGGCGGTCGCCGGACTCGAGGACCGAAGGATTCTGGAGCATGTTGCAGGCTTCCCGGGGGTGGTCCAGCGCTGGACGGAAGAGGGCCAGCCGGAGTGGATGAGAAGTGAAGCCGATCTGAAAAAAGTGGCAGATGATGCGCAGCGCTACCGGTTCCGCGAGCTTGAAAAGTTGTTGCCGGCGCTGTCGGATGACCAACGAAAAATCGCGATAAGACTAGCGTTAGTGCCATTTTCCACCAGCTCAGACAGATGGGAGAGATTGCGCAAACTCATTACCAATGGCGTTCCTGCGAAAATCCTAGACGAGCTTGGCAGGAGTGGGGCGCTGGTGAGTACCAGACCGCCCTCGTTTGGGCACGATAAACGGTTGGAAGCAGCCCTCAGTCAATTGAAGGATCAGTGTCGATACGAATTGGAGGATGAAGGTCGAGACTTGGTTCTGCGATTGGCAGAATCAATTAAGGCGGTTGATTTAAAATATATCGATGCAACTCAAGCGCTGGCCCATCTTGCGCCTCTATGTGAGGAGCTAGATTGGGGCATTGGCTATTCGGCGCTCTGCGATACCGCCGCAGGTCTGCTGGGTCATCGTGTAGACACGCAAAAGATGCTCGGGGGAGTGCACGAGGCGCGGAACCTGAAAGGGATAAGTGCCCTCCTGGCGATGGGCCTCTACAGCTCGCTGTGCGATTCCACAGAAGAGCAGCAATTGGCGCGCCGCGATGCCTTGCTCGACGAATTACGCACGCTGGCTCAGCACTATCCCA
>DATKPK010000134.1:0-99377 GCA_035524095.1 Binataceae bacterium (SeqCode)
ATCGTCTTAGCTAGTTCTGTGTTTGCGAGAGGAACGAAAAGCATCGCCGATCGGCTTCAGACGCCTGAAAAGCGTCTAAGCTAAGCGGATTTAGGAGTAGTGAGCGAAGGAAGGTCGGCGATTTGACGGTCGGAAGTTAGATCGGTTGGACTCAGTTATCGGAAGCGCAATCTTAGGGTGGCGCGCAAGTAATGTTGTTTTCGCGAGGTAAGGGCAATTCAAGTGGCGAAAGGCCGACTTGAGCGATTGTTCGATTCGCATGCTGAAAGGTCCATCGCGGATCCTTTTGAACTCGCTCGAGCAGACGGTCTTCGAGCAACCGGCCGCTGCCGTCGTACAAGCCTTGCTCGATTTCTTCAAGGAACGGGACATACTCTCGGATTCCCTTCTCGATATCGCGCCAAAGCCATCTATGACCGGCTCTCCATTTCGCGTCCCAATATTTTCCGCGCCTAAGCGCGTGGAAAGCACGTCTAGGCGCATAGATTGTGCGAAACGCTTTGACGATCGTACGCTGCAGCACCGACGGCGGCATGTTCTTCGGATAGTGCGTGACAAAGTTGCCGTCGCAATAGCGCCATCCCTTGAAGATGCTGCGGTACCACGGCACGATTGTCGAATAACCAAATAGCTGTTCCGGAAAATGACCCCAGATGGGAAAGAAGTACGCGCTCGCCAAGTCCTGCTCGACGACGAAGCGTGCGGTCGCCTCGATGCTCTCCTTGGTATCGGTGTCGGCGCCGACCACGAATGAACCAGCGATGTGAAAATCGAAAGAATGCAGCTTTTGAATTGCTTTCTCGATTTGGCCAAGCGTCTGACGCTTGTCATAGGCTGTAAGCGTGTCCGGCTGCACCGACTCATAGCCTTGGTAGACTTGCGTAATTCCGGCCTGACGCATCAAGTTGAGCAACTCGTCGTCGCGCGCAATCTCGACGCGGGCAAAGACCAGCATATTCAAATCGAGGTCCGCTGCGATAATCGCGCGTAGCAGTTGCTTGGTATCGTAGCGATTAGCACCGAAATCATTGTCGACGAATAGCAAGTCCCGGCCGTAGCGCCGTTTATCTTTCAGATCATTGACGACGCTCGTAATCGAACGCTTGCGGTAGCCCGTCGGATACATCGTATTGACGATGCAAAAGCGGCATTTGAAATGACATCCGCGCGACGCCTGCGCGGTCATCCACGAAAGCCGCCGCTGCCGTATCATGTCGAGCCATGAAAGAGGCTTGTAGCCTTCGATTAGTGCGAAATCCGGTATCGTGTCGAATCGCCCTGGTCCCGGGCGAGGCGCTGTACGGATCGTTTCATCGCCGCGCCGAAAGGCAATTCCTGCAACTCCCGCCGGATCGCCACCGCTCCGCAGCGTCTCGACCAATTCGACGATCGTCTCGTCGCCTTCACCCAGCACTACATAGTCACAATAGTCGAGGCTCGATTCAGGAAAATAGGTTGCATGCGTTCCACCAAAAATCACCGGCAGCCCTAATTCGGCACGAATCCGGCTGGCCAACTGATAAACCTTGTCGGCGCCAGCGCAAAGCGACGAGAAGCAAACCAGGTCTGATTCCGCGATCCGTTTCCACTCGGGCGCTTTGACGTGCTCAATGTAGACCGTGACGTCGTAGCCGGCTTCCTTCAGAATCGTTCCGATCAAGGGCATGCCGTAATCAGGCATCACCGAACGGTACAGTAGATCAGGGAATTCGCCGCCCAGCTGAATACAGATGATCTTGCGGATATCCAATTGAGTATTTCTAGCCTAGCTCGGCTAGCATCGTGCGCGCATTTTCGAGGTCACGGGTGTCAAACCCTTCCGCGAACCATCCGCGAATTTTGGCGAGCTGATCCTTGGCTTCGTGCCGGTTACCCTGATCGCGTAGAACCCGGCTGAGCGCAATCGCCGCACGCAACTCAGCCGCCTTGGCCTGCTGGGCGCGGGCGATGCGCAACGCTTCGTGCAAATGCCTCGTAGCCTCGTGCAGATTGTCGTGCGACACGCGATGCAGCAACTCACCCTTGATCCGGTAAAGGTCGGCCGCCTCGAAATTCCGCAGCCGATTTTTGTCGACGATAGCCAGCGCTTCTTCCAGTACCTTCAGCCCGGTCTCGGGCTGCCCCGCGTCACCGTAGACCTCACCCAGCAATCCGAGGAAATGTGGCCTTACGATCTCGGCCCCGATCGCGCGATAGCGTGACAACCCCTGCGGAATCATTGCGATCCCTTCGTCATGCCGGCCCATCCGCGCAAAGGCCCAGCCTCGCATAACGACACCGCTGGCCTCCCACAATGGGAAGCCATGTTCGCCAGAAATCTTCAGGGCCCTTTCGGCGCACCGGAGAGTGTTCTCAATATCGCCGCGCTGGCCATAGAAAATCGACGCGAAGACCGCAGCGAAACCCTGGCTGAACGGATGTGCGGTCTCATCTGCCAATTCGAGTGCCTGTTGAATCTTGGTCAAAGCCTGCGCCGGATAGCCCAGGTAGCCAAGCAACCAGCCTTCATAGGAAAGGCATGCAACACCAGGCTCTTGCCCATAGAGATAAGCATGCGAACTGTGCCGCTCCTTATCGTAGAGCGCGTTCATGCGCTGGAACTGCTCGCGCGCGTCGCCGAAGTCGCCAAGGTAGAAAAGCGCAGCCCCTACTGCGTAATGCCCTTCGATCAGGAAATGATCGTCGCCGGTACTCTGCGCGAGCCGCAGCATCTGCTCGCCGAGTTCGTGGGCAGTCTCAATCTCGCCATGCACGAGGTAATACGAACGCATGCGGAAGAGGACCGGGAACAGGCTTGGGGTCTCGCCCAGTTGCTGGCATAGCTCGCGCGCCCGTGTATATGTCGCGGCTACTTCCGGTGCTGAAAAACCTTTCGTTGCGATTAAGGGGGCACCTAACGTGATACGCATCGTCAATTCGAGCTGCGCACGCTGAATCGTGTCAGGCATGGTAGCCAGCAAATTGAGACCGGTAGTCAGGTGGTTGACCGCCTCCTTGTTCGCTGAACGGCGCGCCGCACGTTCGCCCGCCCGCTGCCAATAGTCAATCGCTTTATCTTTGTAGTTCGCCGCAGTGAAATGATGCGCCAGTAATTCCGGCTGAGCCTCGGCTACCAGTGGAAATCTTTCTTCGAGCACCCGCGCGATATGCAGATGAGTCTGCGTACGGCGGCTGCGCAACAATGATTCGTAGGCAGCTTCTTGAATCAACGCATGCTTGAAATAGTAAGTCGCCTCGGGCGGGATACCGTGTTGAAAGAGTAATTCCGCGCCGACCAGTGCGCCGAGACCGTTGCGCAGCGCCGCTTCATCGATACCCGATACTGCACGAATCAGGCTGTAACTGAATTCGCGACCCAGCGTAGCTCCGAGTTGCGCGATCTCGCGCACCATCGATAGCCGATCCAGCCGCGCCATCAGCGAATCATGCAGCGTCGAGGGAATTGCCAATGACGGCAGCGGTCCGGCCAATTCGTACTGGCCGTCCCGTTCGTTCAGCATTCCCGACTCGACCACCATCTTGACCAGTTCTTCGACGAACAACGGCACGCCGTCAGTCTTGCTGACGATCTGGTCTATCACCTCACCCGGCAGCCGCTTATCACCGGTAAGCGCATTGATAATCAGCTCGACCTCGCGCTGATTCAGCCGGTTTAGCATCAGGTGAGGAGCGCCTTCCGGCTGATTCCATTGTCCGAGGAATTCCGGGCGGGCTGTCGCCAGAACGAGCAGCGGATACGCCTTGGTATGTGACGTCAGCAGATTAAAAAGTTCGAGCGTCGAGGGGTCGGCCCAATGCAGATCCTCCCATACCGTGAGCACCGGTCCGGATACCGTCTCATTCAGCATTAGTTCAAGCAGCAGCTTGTGCGTGCGTTCGCGCTGGCGCTGCGGAGTCAGGTCGGATTGGGGGTAACGCGGGTTTTCGGGAATCGAAAGTAATGCCGCAAATAGCGGATAAACCTCGCTCAGCGGCAACTTCTGCTTGCGCAACGCCTCCTCGAGTCGGCTTGGACGCTCCTCTTCTGGCACCTCTCGTCCGATCCCGTAAAGCCGCTGCAGGTGCTCAACGATCGGGTAGTATGCGCTGTTGCGATGGTATTGCGAGCAGCGGAACTCGACGCGCAAGCGCCCTTCGCCTGCCACCCGCTCTTTGAGTTCCTGCGCCAGCCGTGATTTGCCGATACCGGGCTCGCCGCTGACCAGCATGACCTGACCCCGGCCCTGTTTCGCTTCGTTCCACGCTTCGTTCAGTTGCTCAAATTCGCCTGCGCGGCCGACCAGCGCATTGAGCCCACTCCTGCTGACGACTTCAAACCGATCATGCGCCCCGCTCTCGCCGGCCACGCGATACATCTCGATTGGCGCAACGATTCCCTTGAGTTGCTCTGCGCCCTTGGCTTCGCAGATGAAGTAGCCCTCGACCAGCTTGTACGACGCGCCGCTGATCATCACGCTGTCAGGCGGAGTGTACGCTTGCAGCCGCGCGGCGATATTCGGCGTTTCGCCAACTACGCCCGCCGGATCGACATAAGAACCCGCGCCGATTTCGCTCACCACCGCCAGCCCAGTATGAACGCCTATACGCACCCGCAGCGGCAACTCGCGCATCGCGGCATAAAGGCTTTGCAGACGGTGGTTTAGTTTCGGTAGCGCCGCGATAATCGAAAGAGCGGCCTGAATCGCTCGCCGCGGATCATTCTCACGCGCTTGCGGATAGCCGAAATAGCTTAGGATCCCGTCACCGAGATAACGCGCGATATAGCCACCATGCCGATTGATCTCCTCGGTGCCGACCGTCTGGTAGGCGCGCATCACTTCGCCGTACTCTTCGAGATCCAATTGTTGCGACAGATGGGTTGAGTCCACCACGTCGCAGAATACCACTGTGATCTGACGACGCTCGCCCGACGGCAGACCACCGGAGGCGAAGGCTCCAAGCTTGGTTAGCGGCGCGCTTCCACTATTCTCACTGGGTGATGGCGCAAACGTCTCCGGTGAACCCGCGTGGATAGCATCCAATCCACGGCCACAACCGCCACAAAAGCGGTCGTTCGATTCATTGACGAAACCGCATCCGGGACACGGGTGCATCGCCAGCGAATGGCCGCAGGCCGCGCAGAACTTGCGCCCGGCCTTGTTCTCGGTCCCGCATTGGAGACACCGCATAGGTTCTACGTCTTGCGCTATAGCAACTCAGCGCTACTTCAAGCACCCCTTCAGTTGACGATCAGTCGTGCACGGTGATTCAACCACAGGCTGTCATCCGACGCCACAAAAATCGTGATAATCTTGCATAATCCGCTAGTTAGCAGAAAGTGGCTTGATGTCCCACCGGTGACGCCCGAGGCCGCAAACAATGCTGCTACGGACGATGCGGTATTCCGCCGTCGCCCGTAGCTTTCAGCTATATTTTCTCGTCAGCCAGTTTACCCGGCTCGCAAGATTAGTGGCGCTCGAACTGTTTGGCGCCGTACAGAATCGACCGCGCCTCCTCGTCGAGCGGTTGCTGCGGCAGGTCGGCCATCACCGCGAGCCCTCGTTTGACCGCGGGCCGCTCGGCGATCGCCTCCAGCCAGCGCTTGAGACTGGGCCGCTTGTCTAATTCCTCAGGCTCACGCTTGATAGCCCGTGCCCAGGGAAAAGTCGCTATATCAGCGATCGAATAATCGCCCGCCAGATATAGCGCCTCGCTCAGACGTTTATCCATCACATTGGCTAGCCGATGAGATTCATTGGTGTAGCGCTCTATCGCGTAGGGTATTTTCTCCGGAGCCGCGTTGCGGAAGTGACCTGCTTGTCCCATCATTGGGCCGACCCCAGCCATCTGGAACATCAGCCATTGGATGGTGGTATACCGTTCCACCGGTTCTTTAGGCAGGAGCTCGCCGGTCTTATCGGCCAAATAGATAAGAATCGCACCAGATTCGAACAATGCTAGCGGCTTACCGCCCGGACCTTCACGATCTACAATCGCCGGCATCCGATTATTAGGGCTGATTTTCAGGAACTCATGCTTGAACTGTTCACCCTTCCGGATATCGACCGGTACGATGCGGTAGTCGAGTCCGGTCTCTTCGAGGAAGATAGTGATCTTGTGACCGTTGGGTGTCGGCCAGTAATACAAGTCAATCATGGAAGTGCTCCTTTATGTCCTGTTGCTCAGACCGAAGCTCAATACTTCGCCCATCAGTGCGCTCATTGGACGCCCTACGCCAATGCTGACACTCTACGGCAACTCCACGCGCGGATAATAGCCGAAGCCGGTGAATTTTCCTTGTGGTCCGGCGCTCATCAAGGAGCCTCTTACTATGTTAGATAACGCGAAATTCTCCACAGGAGCAGCATGATGAACAGGCTTGAAGGTAAAGTTGCAGTGATTACTGGCGGCGCCAGCGGGATGGGCCGGGCGACCTCCATACGTTTCGCGGCTGAAGGTGCTGCGGTAGTCGTCGCCGACCTCAACTCACAAGGCGCCGAAAACGTGATTTCCGAAATCGCCGCGGCCGGTGGACGCGCCGTCTATCAGCGTACCGACGTCAGCAGCGAAGCGGATATCAAGGCGCTGATTGATCGTGCCGTCCGCGAATACGGCCGCCTCGATATCACCTACAATAACGCTGGCATCGGTGGCGCTACCGGCCATCTCGAAGAAGTCACCGTCGAGGATTGGGACAAGACTTTCCACGTCCTCACCCGCGCTGTCTTCCTCGGCATCAAGCACTCGGTTGGCGCGATGCGCAAAGTCGGTGGCGGCTCGATTATCTCGACCTCATCGGTCGCCGGCTTAAAGGGCGCCGCGGGTTTGAGCGCCTATAGTGCGGCGAAAGCTGCCGTGGTCAACCTCACCGAAAGCGCCGCCATTGAATACGGCCGCGATCGTATTCGCGTTAACTGCATCTGTCCTGGAGGTGTGATCACGCCTCTGGTCTATCGAGGCCAGCCCGGCGGTGAAGAAGCTGCGACCAAGAATATGGCCAAGCAACAGCCGATTCCGCGCGCCGGACGCCCCGAGGATATCGCTGCGATGGCGCTCTTCCTCGCCAGCGACGAATCCGAATGGGTCACCGGCACCGCGATGGTGGTCGATGGCGGTATGGTTACCGGCAACGCGCGCATCTTCTTTGGACGCGGCTTTTCGGGCCCGTCCTTTGAGCGCAAAGAACGCTGAGCTGATTTCTATTCGTCGAAAGCGGAAGGCAACTCGAAGCTGCCGTCCGAGCCGCATGGAAAAGCCTCGGCGCGGATAACCGCGTCGAGGTTAAGCGCTCCATAGATGTGCGGAAAGCGCGATACAGCTCGTACATCATCAGCCGCAACTGGCGCTTCGTAACGCAACGGCGCGCTGACTTTGCCCTCATCGATTACGAGCAGCATCAGATCTTGCCGACCGCGATAGAACAAGTTCGCCGTCGCGATAATCTGTTCGCACGTCGAACAATGGATAAATCCTTCAGCGGCGATACTCGGCGGCGTGTAAACACCGTCGCGTATCGCCACCTCCCATTCTTCGAGAACCGCGATATGAAAAATCATTGGCTACTTTCCGTTAGTTCGTCCGGGCTTAGATGAGCGCGCGACTCAAGTCCGCGCCGCAGCCGCCGGAATGAACTTGAGCGCCGCCGAATTCATGCAATAGCGCAGCCCCGTTGGCTTCGGACCATCATCAAAGACATGCCCCAGATGAGCGTCGCATTCAGCGCAGCGCACTTCCGTCCGCTCCATAAACAGCGAATGGTCCGGGCGCGTGACGATATTCTGCTGCGCGATTGGAGCCCAGAAACTCGGCCATCCCGTCCCCGAATCGAATTTCGTATCCGAGCTGAACAGCGCATTGCCGCAGCAGATACAGCGGTAAAGCCCCTTTGCAAAGACCGTATCGTACTGATTATGGAACGGCGCTTCGGTCCCCGCCTCGCGCGTGACTTCGTATTGCTCGGACGTCAGCTGCTGATGCCATTGCGCGTCGGTCTTGACCACCTTAGCAATCGTCGCTGGTCCTTTCGGATGGCCGCTGTCGTCGAACTCGATTAGCGTGACGCGCATCACACCACCACCCGGTTCAGTACTTTCTTCGCCAGCCGCCAGTCCCAGCTTCAATCCCACCGCGACCAAAGCCGGCACTACGACGGCCCCCACGACAAACGCGCGCCTGGTCACGACCTTCAGTCGGTCATTAACTTGCTGATTCATGTTTGCCTGGTCCTTCAGGCTCGGGCTTCGCTTTGTTGACTCGGCGATGCATAATAGACCTATTACCCGATAGACTTTAGACGAAACACTCGCCCAATCCATTCGAGTTAATCTTTTTGATGCCAACAATCGCAATTATTGGGGCCGGCTTCACCGGTTCGATGCTCGCCGTCCATTTGATATCGCGCTCCGATGGGCACCTGCGAGTCGTTCTAATCGAGAGACGACCCGCTTGCGGTCGCGGCCTCGCCTATTCTACCGCTAACCCTTCTCATCTCCTGAATGTTCCCGCAGGCAAGATGAGCGCGTTCCCGTCTGACCCGAATCATTTTCTCGCCTGGCTCGGTTCGCGGACGCTGCCTCATAACAATGTTGGCCGGTCATACGGCCCTGGCAGCTTCGTTCCCCGCCATCTCTACGGTGACTATCTCAGCGCGATAATTGACGGCGCAGCGGAATCCGTCCCATCGCATCGCCTTCAGCGCATCAAGGCCCAAGCCATCGATCTGTCGCTCAACGCTGACACAGTGCAAATCACGCTGTCGAACGGCGCAACCATTGAAGCCGATCGCGCGGTGCTCGCTCTAGGCAATTTCCCGCCACTCCCGCCATTCGAAGGCGCTGCGAGCCTGACCGCGAGCGGCCGTTATCTTCCCAATCCGTGGCAACCCGGCACGCTCAACTCGATACCATCCGACGCGGCGGTCGTCCTCATTGGTGCCGGCCTCACGATGGTTGATATGGCGATTGCACTAATCAACAATGGCCATCGCGGACCCTTGCATGCGATCTCCCGCCACGGCCTCCAGCCACAGCGTCATCTAACCCCGCCAGCCCCGCCAATACAGCCCTTCAGCCTCGACGAATTGCCTCTGAATGCGCGCGGCTTGTTGCGCGCCGTCCGGCAGCGTATCCGCACTGAACCCGCCAGCGGCTGGCGATCGGTAATCGACGCGCTGCGGCCTGTCACTCAGGAACTGTGGCGTCGTGCGCCTCACATCGAACGCGCCCGCTTTCTTCGTCATCTGCAAGCGCGATGGGACGTTCATCGCCACCGGCTCGCACCCGAGATTGCCGCGCAAATCGGCCAAGCGCTTGCCGCCGGTCAGTTGCACTTCCACTCGGGACGGGTGGCAGCATGTGACGCCACAAACGGAAGCTTGGCCGTACGGCTGCGCACACGAGGCTCGGCTGCTGCTGCTACCTTGTCCGCTCGATACCTGATCAATTGCACCGGTCCCGCATCCGACTACCGCCGCATCGACGATCCTCTTGTCCGGAGCCTGCTCGCACGCGGCCTCGTGCGTCCCGATCCATTGCGCCTCGGCCTCGACGTTGATCGCGACCTTCACTTACTCACGCGCGACGGTGCGCCGTCGCATAGGCTTTATGCGACTGGCCCGCTTACCAAGGGTGCGGCGTGGGAAATCACCTCTGTGCCCGATCTTCGTGTGCAGGCGGAAAGCCTCGCGCGCCATCTCGCCTCGCCAACGCAGGCTTATGCGGATGCCGAGACTGCCACATCATTTTCGTCCTAGCGCGACGCTTTTGCCGATCAGCCCCCCAACTGCTAGCGCCAGCGTTTGCGCATAGCGGTTGCAGCCGCGGCGGCGCGCGTGGCAACGTTCCATCCACCGAAGTCTCATGGAGCACCGTCGATGAAAACGCGCGTCAAAGAAGAATACCTGCACCTCGATGGGATCGCCTGGAAACCCTTTCCCGAGGCGTTCTCCAAAGGCGGCATCCGCTGGAAACTGCTGCACGTCTCGCCTGAGATGGGTGCCTGGACCGCTATTTTCGATTGTCCTGCCGGCTCGTCATTCGCACCACATGTCCATCTCGGCCCCGGCGAATACTTTCTCACGCGCGGCAAGATGGACGTGCGCGGCGGCTCTGCGGCCGGCGGCGACACCGCGATCGCTCCCGGCTATGGCTATGAAGCCGCCAACGCCCGCCACGATCAGACGTACTTTCCGATAGCCAGCGAATTTTACATGACGTTTCTCGGGCCGCTGAAATTCGTTGCGCCCGACGGCTCGCCGCTCGCGGTCATCGGATGGGAAGAGGCGCAGGGCGCATGGAACGGCTAACTCCCATTGGCCGATTGCTCTCACGCGATGCTAGCTGAGCGCGACCTGCCAGCGCAAACGCAGGAGTTGCGCAGGAGTTAATTGATGCCTCGCAGGAAGATTCTCATCGCCGGCGCTTCGGGACTCGTCGGTTATGCTGCCGTCCGCCATTTCGCCCAACTGCCGGATTGGGACGTGGTCGCGATCTCACGCCGCATCCCGGAATCGGCTGGACGAGCCGAGTTCGTCTCGGTCGATCTGACCGATGCGCGCCGATGCGCCGAGGTCTTCGGCCGCCTGACCGGCGTGACCCATCTCGCCTACGCCGCCCTCTTCGAAAAGCCCAATCTGATTCAAGGCTGGCGCGACCGCGATCAGATGGAAACCAATCTGACGATGCTGGGCAATCTGTTCGATCCGCTCGAAGCCGCCGCCAAGGATTTGCAGCACGTTTCGCTGCTCCAGGGGACCAAGGCCTACGGCGCCCATCTCGGCCCGATCGCGATTCCCGCGCGCGAACGCAATCCGCGCCATCAGCACGATAATTTCTACTGGTTGCAGGAGGATTTTCTCCGCTCGCGCCAGCTTGGCAAGCGTTGGCATTGGACAATTCAGCGCCCCCAGATCGTCATCGGTGGCGCGATCGGCAGCGCCCTCAACGTCATTCCCGCGCTCGGTGTCTATGCGGCGCTGCGCAAGGAAGCCGGTCTGCCGCTATCTTATCCCGGCGGTCCCGGTTCGATCGCTGAGGCCGTCGACGCTGATCTACTTGCGCGCTCGCTCGAATGGTCAGCGGTCACGCCCGCCTGCGCCAATCAGATCTTCAACATCACCAACGGCGACGTCTTTACCTGGTATGAAGTCTGGCCTGTAATTGCCGACGCACTCGGAATGAAGGTCGGTCCCCCCGAACCACATTCGCTGCGAGACGAGATGCCGCGTCACTCTGCCGAATGGGCGGCTATCGTCAGGAAATATAATCTTCTCGCGCCGCCGGATCTCGATACCTTCGTCGGCAAGTCGTTTGAGTTCGCCGATTCGCTCTTTGCCTACGGCGCCAAACAACCGCCGCCGCCGATGATCGTCAGTACGATTAAGGCGCGCCAGGTCGGCTTCCACGATTGTGTCGATACCGAGGATATGTTCCGTAAATGGTTTACTTACTATCAGGAGCATCGCTTGTTACCGCCGCGCTAGCTACTTTATTGCGTTAGTAGCTATTGAGATTGACTAGCTATGAAAGACGATAATCTGACACCCGAGCAAGTACTCGCCGCTTTATTCAAAGGGTTGTCGCGCTTCGATCAGATGGCGCTGCTGTCTCGATTGGAATTCACTGGCGGTTCGATGTATCGCGCATGGGCCGCATCCGAACGCAACGCCAAGGCCCGTGAAGCTCTGCTCGCGGCCGCCCAGCGCGAGGATGACAGTGCCAATTTGCTCAAGGGCATGACCACGCTCAAGGCCGCATGCGAAAAGTGCGCCAAGCCCTTGCCGCTCGATGCTGCCGCCCTCACCTGCTCTTTCCAATGTACATTCTGTCCCGATTGCGCCGCCCGAATGGATAACCTCTGCCCCAACTGCTCAGGCGAACTGGCTGCACGACACGCGCATGGTTGATCGCGAACTGCGTACCAGGGGAAAACAGCTCATTGACCAATTCCTCGCGTGCGCGATTACGAATGACGACTTCGACGACGAGTCCCCATGCTCGCGCGGTGATCCCGCGCTCGCAGGGATTCACCGAGTCCTTTGGTTGTACTGGGACGACCGTTATACCCATTACCTCAATGGCAAGCACTGTCTAGGGCCAAAAACCCACGCCATCTTGAGACGCTGCGTTGCCTTCCTCGACTCCGATGTCGAGTACGAATGGCCGCGCTCGTTCCCAGTGATCGGAGGCTTAACTTTAATTCTCATGCGAGTTCTCGCGCTTAGGAACAAGGCCAAGGAACGGGAGCGCCTTGCAGCGGCGGAACTCGAAAAGATTGGCGACTTGGACGTCTGGCCGTTTGTCCGCCAGACTGACTATCAGGAAGCCATCTCACATTTTCATTAGCTCATCCCCGAGACGTATGCAGATTAGCTAATGCCTATCACCAAGGTTTCACGCCCTGCTCTCTGTCGCGCCGCACGGACATTACTTATTTGCCTCGTCGCGATCAGCGGGTGCGCCTATACAATTGTCCATGACGGCTCGGTCAACCAGACCCGTGCCGATCAGGTAGAACAGGGTATCGCCCGCTTCCGGCAACTTGCCTTCACCAAGCCGGTGCCGCTCGTCGTCAAGAGCCGCGATCAGGTTCAGCAGATGCTGTTGACGGAACTCAAGCGCGACCATACCGACGAAGAACTTGACCTTGGCGGCGAGACCGGCGCGATGACTGGCGTCTATCCGCCTGGAATGGATCTCAAGAGTTCAAGCTTGAACCTGATGCACAGTCAGATCGCCGCCTTCTATGACCCTCACGCCAAGCAAATGGTGCTGGTCGAGGGCGCCATCGACGTCAGCCTCTGGAATAGTGCGTCGAGTTTCGTTGCCCAACGTGACACCACCGGCGAGATGGTCCTCGCCCACGAATTGACCCATGCCCTGCAAGACCAGCATTTTCACCTTGAGAAGATGATGGATGCCGTCAAGGACAATGACGACCGCGACCTGGCGCTCAAAGCGCTGGCTGAGGGCGACGCGACGCTTTCAGGCTTCGGCTATGTCAACGGCAACCTCGACAACTCAACTATCAATACGATCCTGCTGCGCCTCGCCGATCTGCCGAAAACGCTCGCCGCTCAATCCGGCAATGTCCCACTCGGCTTAAGCGCGCCGCTGGTTTTCCAGTACTACGACGGCGCACGTTTCGTCGCCTACGCCTACCGGCGCGGCGGATGGGGCGCCGTCGATGCCATCTATCACGACCCCCCGCAAGCCACCCTTCAGATCATGCATCCCGAGCTTTACTTCAATCATACGTTTACGCCCGTAAACGTAAGACTCGATGGCTATCAGCCCTTTCTCAAGGATTGGTCGAAGGTAGATGATGATAATTACGGTGCGTTCCTGCTCAAAGTTATTCTTCGCCGTAATCTCGGCGATGAAACGCCTGAAGTGGCGCTGGCCGATCAATGGGCCGGCGATAGACTAATTGTATTACGCAAAGGCAAGGCACTGACTATTCTGTGGTTAATCGCCTTCAGCGATGACGTCAGCGCAGGCAAATTCGCCGCAGCCTACACCCGCATCCTCAGCGGTATACGCGTAGCCCATCCTTTTCGGGTAGCAACAAAAGCTAACGTCGTATTGGCCGCGATCGGCGAGGGTTCAGGTGCGTTCGATCAGTTCGCGCCCGCGGTATGGAATTCAAGTGGCATTACGGTTGCCCCGGCTCCCAATGCCATCCTGATGGCTCCCAGCGCCGCGATGACCGCTGGTGCGCCTTAACGCGCCGCCGCACTTAACATCGTGCGCGCTTTCACGATTAGTTCGCGCTCGCTCTTATGGCTCGCGCGGCGCAGCGCCTCGTCGAGTGGCACCCACTGCACTTCGTCGATTTCGCCATCATGCTTCGAGGTATCGCCGCCACGCGGCTCCATCAGGTAGAAGTGAACCCGCTTCGAGATCCGTATCGGCGTCTCGCCCGGACGGTCGCGCCACGAATAGATGTATGAAATTTCGCCGAGCGGATCGCCCGCCTCCACTTCAAGCCCGCTTTCCTCATTCGCCTCGCGCAAGGCCGCCTCGATCACGCCCTCGCCTGGCTCAACGTGACCCTTCGGCAGCACCCATGTATCCTTGCCGGCTGGGCGTACCAGCACGATCTCGATACCTTTCTCACGCGGACCACGACGCCAGATCAAGCCGCCCGCCGAGACCTCGCGCCGTATCCGTCCTGGCGGACTTGGATTCCTACTTTTTGTGTTTCGCGATTTCTTGTCCACTTTTCCGAGGTCCGCACTCCCCCAACACGGCCGCAACTAACCCACATCCCCGAGGCTGAAGCCAAAATTCAACATCCGCTCGAGTGCTCGCCGCGCCCCAGCAGAATCGTTGCTCTCCAGCCGCGGATCACGCCGCATCCACTCATCCGCCAACTCACCCGCCCGTTCGATCAACCCAGCATCCCGTATCATGCCAGCAAAGCGCAGCGGCAGCGCTCCCGTCTGGCGAGCGCCAAGCAGATCACCTGGACCGCGCAGGCGTAGATCCTCGCGGGCCACCTCGGCTCCACTTGCCGTCCGTGCGAGAATCTCCAACCGTTCGAGGGCCTCACTATCGGCGCCGGCCGAGGCTACCAGAAGGCACTGCGATGGCGCCTCGCCGCGTCCGACCCGTCCGCGCAACTGATGTAACTGGGCGAGCCCATAACGCTCCGCCGCTATCACCACCATGATAGTCGCTTCGGGCACGTCGATTCCAACTTCGACCACGGTGGTTGCCACCAGGACTTCGAGCTCGCCGTCGCGAAACTCGCGCATCACGCGATCTTTTTCCGCCGGACGCATCCGGCCGTGCAGAATCCCGATCCGCCGCCCGCTGATCGCGCCCTCGCTGAGGCGTTTCGCTGTCGCTGCAACCGTGCTGGCTTGATCCTCTTCATCAGCGTCAATCATCGGCGCGACGTAATAGGCTCGATAACCACGTTCCAACTCGCGCAGGACAATCTTATCCGCCTCTTCGAGCCTTGATTCGGGGATAACGAGGGTCGCCACCGGCGTTCGCCCGGGCGGCATTTCGTCGAGAATCGATACTTCGAGATTGCGAAACAGCATCAGCGCGAGGCTGCGCGGAATCGGCGTCGCCGTCATCGACAGGACGTTGGTCTCCGCGCCGAGACTCTTCAGCCGCGCGCGTTCGAACACGCCAAAGCGATGTTGTTCGTCAATTACGGCGACTCCGAGCCGCTTGACCTTCATCTCCTGCTGAATCAGCGCTTGCGTCCCAAAAATCACCGCGATATCGCCTCGCTCAATCGCTCGCAGCAGCCGCAGCCGTTCAGCGCCGGTGACTTTGGCTGTGAGCAGCGTGCTCATCACCTGACTGGCAACGGTCATCCCCAGAAAATTGCGATAATGCTGCTCGGCCAAAAGCTGCGTCGGCGCCATCATCACGGCTTGGCATCCAGCTCCCGCCGCGCTCATCAAGGCGTGGAAGGCGACCAGCGTTTTGCCGCTGCCGACGTCGCCGATCAGCATCCGATTCATCGCCGCGGTTCGCGCCAGATCGCTCTCAATCTCATCAATGGCTTTGACTTGGGCGGCCGTTGGACGGAACGGCAAGCGTTCGAGGAAAGCGGCGGCAGCCTGATTCTTCCTTGGCAGCACCACCCCGGCGCGGCGTTGGCCACGCTGCTTTTCGCGCGCCAGCGCGAGCTGAAAGGCGAACATCTCATCAATCGCCAGCGCTTGCTGTGCCGCACTCGTCCCATCTATCAGTTGCTTTAAGTCTGCTTCTCCCGGCGGCCGATGGAGATAACTCAGCGCCTCTCGATAACCGGGCAGATTCGCCTCGGCCCGCAGCGGCGGCGGCATCGCGGCCAACGTATCCGCGGGCAAAACCTTGAGGATCTGCTGAACGACTCCCGCAAACAGCCGCTGTGGTACTTCCGACGGCAGGCTATAAACCGGTTCAAGAGGGGCCATCGCATCGGCGCTGCGATAAACCTCCGGATGGACAATTTGCAATTTGCCCCGCGTCCCGAGGCTGATCCGTCCGCCCAGCAGTATCGGCTGATTCAACGGAAAGCGCACATACGACGGCAGGTTGAACCACGCGACGTCGATCACGTACTTCTCGGCATCGCGGAAGATTGCCGACGCCAGGCTGCGGATACGCGAGCCGCGCAGCGGCCGCTGCTTGAAATTCTCCAGCTGCCCTTCGATTACCGCGTCCATGCCCGCGCGCAAATCGGCGATGCGATCGCGCCGCCGCAGGTCCTTATATCGATACGGCAGATGAAGCGCGGCATCGCCGAAAGTCGCGATATCGCGGCCACGCAATGCTTCTGCCCGCTTCGGCCCAATCCCTTCCACCAGAGCGATATCGCGATCTTCGATCCTGACGGGCGCGCTCGGCGCCTTTGCAATCGCGGCTGGCGCGGACTTGGGCACTACGGCTGTTTGCGCCGCGCCGGCCGTCGAGGGCCGGAACAACAGGCTCGGCTCCGTCGGTGCTTTTCGGGTGGCCAATTGGAAAGCCGAGTCAGACGCAGCGGCAGCGCCTCAGACCGTATAGTCTTGCAACGCGCGGACCGAGGGTGTCCCGCGTTGCAACGACGCGATAGCCTCAACCGCAGCCGCCGCTCCCGCCATCGTCGTAAAGAATGGCAGCCGTTGTTCCAGCGCCGTCCGCCTGATCGAGAACGAATCGGCCTCGCCCGCCGCATCCGGCGTATTGATCACCAGCGCGATAGCGCCATCACGCATGCGGTCAACGATATGCGGACTGCCCTGAATCACTTTGTTGATGCGCTCGCAGCGAAAGCCGAGGCGGCTGATTTCCGCCGCCGTGCCGTCTGTCGCGATCAGCTCGAACTTCATCGCGGATAGTCCACGCACGATAATGCCAAGATTTGGCTTGTCGTGGTCGCGCACGCTGATAAAGGCCAGCCCGCGCATCGGCAGATCAGTCGATGCTGCCAATTCGGCCTTGGCGAATGCCGCCGGGAAATTTGTGTCGAGGCCCATGACCTCGCCAGTCGACTTCATCTCCGGCCCGAGCAAGGTATCGACACCGGGGAAGCGCACGAATGGAAAGACCGATTCCTTCACCGCGACATGCTTCGGGAAGCGTTCCTCGGTGAAGCCCAGTTCGCTGAGCTTTTTACCCGCCATCACACGCGCCGCAAGCTTGGCCAGGGGCACTCCTATCGCCTTACTAATGAATGGGATCGTACGCGAAGCCCGCGGATTCACTTCCAGAATATAAATCTCACCCTCGTAAATCGCGTATTGAACGTTCAGCAGACCGACCACGCCGAGTTCGGTCGCGAGCATCCGCGTCTGCCGCATCAGTTCGTCTTGAATTTCTCGGCTTAGCGAATGGGGCGGCAAGACACACGCGCTGTCTCCCGAATGGATTCCAGCGTGCTCGATATGCTCAAGGATGCCCCCGATTACGACCCGCTCGCCATCCGCAATCGCGTCCACATCGACTTCGATCGCGCCGTCGAGATAGCGGTCGACCAATAGTGGACGCTCTTCCGAGGCCTGCAGCGCCTGCTCGAGATAGCGCCGTAGATTGTTCTCGTTGGTGATCACTTCCATCGCGCGCCCGCCCAGTACGTATGACGGCCGAATCAACACCGGATAACCGATTTCGGTCGCGCCCGCGACCGCAGCCTCGGCATTGCGCGCAAGAATTCCGCGCGGCTGCCGCAGGCCTAGCTTTTCGACCATTCGATTGAAAAGCTCGCGGTCTTCCGCGCGATCAATTGCTTCCGGCGGCGTCCCCAGAATCGGCACACCGGCACGAGCCAGCGGCAACGCGAGCTTGAGCGGCGTCTGCCCGCCGAACTGCACAATCACGCCCTCGGGCTTTTCCCGCTCGATAATCGCGCTTACATCCTCGAAGGTCAGCGGCTCGAAATAGAGCCGATCGGAAATATCGTAATCGGTCGAGACCGTCTCAGGATTGCAGTTCACCATGATCGTCTCGAAGCCATCGTCTTTCAGCGCGAGACTCGCATGGACACAACAGTAGTCGAACTCGATTCCCTGCCCGATCCGGTTCGGCCCACCGCCCAGAATCACTATTTTGCGCCGATTATCCGGCGCCGCCTCATCCTCACCCTCGTAGGTCGAATAGAGATAAGGCGTGAACGCCTCGAATTCAGCCCCGCAAGTGTCGACCGCCTTATGGACTGCCGTCACCCCGAATTCCGTCCGCCGCCTGGCAATCGACGCTTCGCTAACCCCCTTCAACTCCGCGAGCCGCCGATCGGAAAAGCCCATCGCTTTGGTCTCGCGCAGAAATTCGGGATCGAGCGCATCGGACGCTATACGCGTTTCAGTCGCAATAATTTCCGCCATGGCGTCGATAAACCATGGATCAATGCCGGTCAGCCGATGAAGCTCGGCAGGCGTGATTCCGATCCGTAATGCGTCGGCGGCGAAATAGATCCGATGACTGTTCGGCGCCAGACCCGCGCGAATTGTCTCCATCGCCGCATCACGGCTCATCCCGGCGACCCGCGTCTCGAAGCCATACGAACTCAGTTCGAGCGAGCGCAGCGCCTTCTGCAACGACTCCTTGAACGTACGTCCAATCGCCATCACTTCGCCGACCGATTTCATTTGCGGTCCAAGTTCATCAGCAGCGCCGCGAAACTTCTCAAATGTGAACCGCGGAATCTTGGTCACTACATAGTCAATCGTCGGCTCGAAACAGGCCGGCGTCATCTTGGTGATGTCGTTGGGAATCTCGTCGAGCCGATAGCCGACCGCAAGTCGCGCCGCGATTTTCGCGATTGGAAAGCCGGTCGCTTTCGAGGCCAGCGCTGAACTGCGCGACACCCTCGGATTCATCTCGATTACGGTCATCCGCCCATCGGCAGGGTTAATCGCGAACTGAATATTCGAGCCGCCGGTGTCGACGCCGATCTCGCGGATAATCCGGAGCGCGGCGTCGCGCATCAGCTGATACTCCTTGTCAGTTAGCGTTTGCGCCGGCGCGACGGTAATCGAGTCGCCGGTATGCACACCCATCGGATCGAGATTTTCGATCGAGCAGATAATCACGACATTGTCCGCCGTGTCGCGCATCACCTCTAGCTCGAATTCCTTCCACCCCTCGACTGATTCCTCGATCAGCACCTCATGGTTTGGCGACATTTCCAAACCCCAGCGAACTTTGGTCCGGTAATCGCTGAGCTCGCGCGCAATCGATCCACCCGTACCGCCGAGCGTGCGCGATGGGCGAATTATCAGGGGTAGTCCAAGCCGCTCGCGGATCCCCTCCGCGTCCTCTTCCGAATGAGCGATCGCCGAGGCCGGCACTTCCAGGCCGATCTTGATCATCGCGCTTTTGAACAGGTCGCGGTCTTCCGCCTTCTTGATCGCCGCGAGATTCGCCCCGATCAATTCAACGCCGAAACGCTCGAGAACACCGCCTTCCGCCAGCTCGATCGCGAGATTCAACGCCGTCTGCCCGCCGACCGTTGGTAGCAACGCATCAGGCCGTTCGCGCTCGATTATCTGTGTAACCGCCGCCACCGTCATCGGCTCGATATAGGTGCGATCGGCCAACTCCGGATCAGTCATGATTGTCGCAGGATTCGAGTTCACCAGGATCAGGCGCAAGCCTTCCTCGCGCAGCGCCTTGAGCGCCTGCGTCCCCGAATAGTCAAACTCACAAGCCTGGCCAATGACTATTGGACCCGAACCGATCAACAATACCGACTTGAGATCTTTGCGCAGCGGCACTTAATTACTTCCTGAATCGCTCATTCTGACGATGCACATAATCAGGCGTTCGGAGTCTGTTCCTTGTTCGGAGCCGGATGCTCGCGTTCAATCCGCTCAAGCGACTCGGCGCCATAGCGCGGGAAAACCTCGACTAATTTGCGGAAGCGGCCGAACAGATAGCTCGAATCATGCGGTCCCGGCGACGCCTCCGGATGATACTGTACTGAGAAAAACGGTGTCCCACGCCCTCGCAATCCTTCGACCGTATTATCGTTGAGATTCCGATGGGTCAGTTCGGCCTTGCCCTCAAGCGATTCGGCGTTGACCGCGAACCCATGATTCTGCGAAGTGATTTCCACTTTGCCGGTCTGCAAATCCATCACCGGATGATTTGCTCCGTGATGGCCGAAGCCAAGCTTGTACGTCTTGCCGCCGAGTGCGAGTCCTAAAATTTGATGGCCCAGGCAGATGCCGAAAATAGGTTTCTTCCCGAGCAAATTGTGCACCGCCTCGCGCGCATACGGTACCGCCGCCGGATCGGCCGGGCCGTTCGCCAGAAAGACTCCGTCGGGATTTACGGCGAGAACTTCTGCCGCCGTCGCAAAGGCCGGCATTACTCTGACGCGAAAGCCGCACGTCACCAGCCGACGCAGGATATTGCGCTTGATTCCGTAGTCGATCGCCACGATCAACGGTCCATTGCGCAACTCCTCGGCTGACGGGCGCTGAAAGCCCTTACGCAAATCCCAGTCGCCGAGTTCCCAATCGTACGCCGCCTTGCAGGTCACTTCCTTGACCAGGTCACGTCCCTCGAGTCCCGGCGACGCTTTGGCCTTCGCGACCAGTTCATCGGGATTCAAGTTGATACTTGAAATGACCGCTTCCTGCGCACCCGCAGTGCGAATATGCCGCACCAAGGCTCGCGTATCGATTCCTTCGATACCGGGTATTCCCGCTCGTTCGAGATATTCGCCGAGCGTCAGCCGCGCGCGCCAATTCGACGGCTGCTCAAGATACTCCCGCACTACGAACCCCTCGACATGGATACGGTCCGATTCTTCGTCTTCCGGATTGATCCCGACATTGCCGATTTGCGGGTAGGTCATGCAGACGATTTGCCCTTGATACGAAGGGTCGGTCAGCACTTCCTGATAACCGGTCATCGAAGTATTGAAAACCACCTCACCGGCGGCCTCGCCAATCGCGCCAAAGGCCCGCCCGCGAAAGACTCGCCCGTCGGCCAACGCCAGTATTGCTTCCTGCCTTCCCTGCATTCGCATTCAACTTCGCAGCTATCAGCTTAATTCGCCGCCGATCAATTCAACTTGGCGAATGACCTGCACGCCGCCTGATCCCTCGCATAAACGACTCGCCCCTCGACGATAGTCATTACCGCCGAACCCGTAAGCCGCATCCCTTTGAACGGAGTGTTACGGCTGAGCGAACGGAACAAGGCGTCGTCGACGGACCATTGTAAAGTGGAATCAATCACCGTGATATCGGCTCGCGATCCTTGCGCTAGTGTCCCTCCCTCACAACGCAACAAGCGCGCTGGATTTGACGACATCAATGTCACCAGCCGTGCCGGATCGATTATTCTCCGATGGACCAGCGCCAGCGCCAGGCCCAGCGCGGTTTCCAGTCCAATCACTCCGTTGGCGGCCTCGGCGAGGATCGCGGCATCGGCCGGCGACAGCCGCGCGGCTTCGTGCTTGCCATCGAACAGCCGGCCTAGTCGATCTATCTGTTTGGAGTCCGGATCATGCGGCGCATGATCGGTCGCGATAACGTCAATCGTACCGTCCGATATTGCTTCTACCAGTGCTTCATTATCCCTCTGTGGGCGCAGTGGTGGCGCCATCTTCGCATTCGGACCCCAGTACCCAAAGGCTTCATCAGTCAAGCTGAGATGATGGGGCGTGGCTTCACAGGTGACATCCAGTCCATTGCGCCTAGCCTCTCGGATGAGTTCCAGCGACTCGGCGGTCGCGACGTGGGCGATATGCACGTGACCACAGGTTGTCGCTGCGATCCTAAGATCACGCTTGACCCGTGCACTCTCCGCCTCGATCGGAATACCTGCGACGCCCAACCGCTGCGCCACCGCCCCCGCATGACAGGCGCCATGACCCGTCAGCGCACGATCCTCTTCGTGCAGCGAGATCGCCAGCCCGACCCGCGACGCTTGGCGAAGGGCGTCGCCCAGCACATCCTCGCGGTCGATCGGGATGCCATCGTCTGAGAATAGTGCCGCACCCGCCGCCGCCATCGCCTCGAAATCCACTAGCTCCCCACCGCCGAGGCCCGTAGTCACCGCCGATACCGGTAGTAGGCGTGCGCTATGCGCTACGCGCGCCCGTTCAAGCATGTAACGCGTGACCGCCGGCGTATCGTTCACCGGCGCCGTATTCGCCATCGCGGCGACCGTCGTGAAACCACCCGCGGCCGCAGCCGCGAGTCCGCTCTGAATTGTCTCCTTGTGCGGGAACCCGGGGTCGCGCAAATGGACATGCGGATCAATTAGCCCCGGCGTCACCCACAAACCTGCGCAGTCAATCGTTTCCGTTCCGTCGGGAGGGACAACCTGTCCAGGCCGCGCGACTGCGGCAATTCGCCCATCCAGAATTAACAAGTCTCTGACCCCGTCGAGCTTGCACGACGGGTCAATCACGCGACCGCTCGCGATCAGCAAGGGCCCCCTCACACGCCCTCGGTCTCCTTGACCGGATCAAGCGCGTCGACCATCGAGTAGAGCACCACCCGATCAACTGCCCTGCGCTTTTCCTCTTCTACCGCCGGCGTCAGCCGTACTTGTACGCGTTCCGAGCGCGCCGTCGGGATACTGCGCCCGATATAGTTTGGGCGAATCGGCAATGCCCGATGACCCCGGTCGATCAGCACGGCCAGCTTGACCGCCGCCGGACGCCCGCGCTGCCATAACGCCGTCATCGCTCGCTGCACGGTCCAGCCGCTATTGATCACGTCGTCAACGAGCACGACGGTTCGGTCATCCACCTCGAATTGCTCGGGACCCTCAATTGTTATCAGGTCAGTCTCACGGCCGTACACGTCGAGCGCGGCACAAGGCGGCCGGAATCCGGTGCGCGCCTCGATTAGCTCACGCAGGCGCAAGGCCATTAGCGCCCCGCGCGACACCACTCCCACGATCACTATCGAAACCATCTCCGCCGCGCCTGCCACGATTTGATCAGCCAGCCCCTCGCATGCCTTTGCGATTTCGGCGGCGTTCATGATCTCGCGCTGCGGCCCGCGCCGATATGGCTCGTAATCGTTCTCCTCGGCTTCTTTGACGGTATCGAAAACCGCCAGCGCCCCCTCTTCAATCCATTGCCGCACGAACCCGTAAAGGCTTTCGTCAAAGCGGTAGTAGCGCCGCGAGCGCGTATGGCCGACGAATTCGACCCGCAACTCGCGCTCGCAATAGTCACAACGCAGCATCAGGATTGATCGGTTCGGACTGCGCGCCAGCCGAAAGCGCGGGCGCAAATAATTGGCCTCGTGACGGCTGATACATGACGGATTCGTACAGCGCGGCGTCACCTCGCTCTTGAACTTGATCGGCGGCTCGATTTGCATAGGCTTGCACGCCTTGGAAGCGTGCTCGAGCATCCACGCGATCAGCGCCATCCGCACCGGCACGCCTGCCGCCGCCTGCTCGAAATAGACCGCCCGCGGATCGTTATCGAGCTCGTAGGCCAGTTCATCGGTGCGCGGCAGCGGATGCATCACCACTGCCTCTTGCGTGCGGCTGGTACGCAAGGCGCGGGCATCGAAATGACCATAGTCGGCTTGCGCTGTCTCACTCGAAGTGAAGCGCTCGCGTTGCAGCCGCGTCACGTAAAAGGCATCGAGCAATGCGGGGGGTCGCGCGACTGGCGTCCGTTCCAGCGGCATCTCACCCGTGAACAGTGCCATCTGATGAGGCTTGCTAGGGGTCAGGTAGAGCGCATCCAGTCCACCCGCCAGCGCTTTTAGCTCCTCAATCGAAACCGTCGAAAGCCCGTAACTGCTTTCTGCGGCGACCCGCGCGAGCACGTACTCCGGCACGTCCATCCCGCCGTACGGAACCGCCACGATATTCGCGCCGAAGCGCGCCAATGCATAGATCAGCGAATGGACCGTGCGGCCGAATTTCAGGTCGCCGCACAAGGCCACCGTCAGGCCCTTGAGATGGCCCTTCTTGCGCCGCAAAACGTATAAATCGCACAGAGTTTGCGTCGGATGCTCACGGCTGCCGTCACCGGCGTTGATAATCGGTACTGTCGCGTATTCGGCGGCGACCCGCGCCGCCCCATCATACGGATGGCGCACGACGATCATGTCCGCGTAAGTCGAAACTACGCGCACCGTATCAGCAAGACTCTCGCCCTTCGCCGCCGAACTCGCATGCATATCGGCTGAACTGATCACTGAACCGCCCAGCCGATGCATCGCCGACTCAAAGCTCAGCCGCGTGCGCGTCGAAGGCTCGTAGAACAGCGTCGCCATGATCAGTCCCGACGCGATCGCTGGAGGCCGCCCAGCTTCGAGGGCACCACTGAAACTGTCCGCCAGCTCAAAGATACGCTCGATTTCGGCGGTCTCCAGATCGTCGATCGAAACCAGGTCATATTTCGGCGAACGGCCGTTCACTTGCCTCGATCCTCACCGATCAAAACCGCGTCGATCCCATCAACTTCGGCCAGCCGCACGTAGACCCGGCGGCCGCGCGGCGCGTCGATATTCTTGCCCACATAATCGGCCCGGATTGGCAATTCGCGTTGTCCGCGATCGATCAGGACCGCCAGTTGGATTGATTCGGGATGACCACGATCGGCCAGCGCCGTCAACGCAGCCCGCACCGTCCTCCCTGTGTAGAGCACGTCATCGACCAGCACCAACCGCCGTCCTTCCAACTCGAATGGAATGTCTCGCCCGAGCAGGCGTGGATCGCCGGGTGCTCCACGCCCGTCATCGCGGTACGATGAAATATCGAGAGTGCCCAAAGCGACTTCGGCCGCACCTTGCTCGCGCAATAATGCAGCTAGGCGCTCCGCCAGACAGGCCCCGCGCCGAACGATGCCGATCAACGCGAGGCTTTGCGCACCGTCGTTATGCTCACCAATCTCATGCGCTATCCGCCGCACGCAGCGGCCAACCGCGTCGCTATCAAGTGCGGACGATTCCGGCGGGGTCATCGGTCAACGTCCTGGAGTGCTGAGCAGGCCCGTTGAAGACAAAAAAATACCGGCGCACCACTGCCGCCGGTCAAAATTCCTGATTCAATCATGTCGCTTTACCTTCTCGCCCTCGCAGGAGCGAATTTAAAGGCAACTCAAATCTAACGGCGCAGGTTCAGCCGGTCAACGCGCTTTCGCCCAGAGCCGCTTCGTATCCGGTGAGTTATCGACAGCGCTTCGCGACTCTCTGATCTAATTTGACGCACCGTCGCTTATCGAAGGGCCGTATATCGATTAGGCAATCAACACCACTCTCTCGTTCATTCACCCCGCGCGATCTTAGGCCCGACGTTCGAGCTTGCGCAGTCGCTGGTCTTGATCTTTGGTCTGAACGGTAATCCGATCGTCGAAGCGCTCGAACTTGCGTGCCAAACTGGTCAGCGTCTTGTTCGTTTGCTTCAACTCGGCGTCGAACTTCTTGACCATTGTGCCCGCTGACGCCGTGATTCCCGAATTAATATCCGCCGCTGCCGCCGGCAGTTCACGGCCCAAATCGCCCCGCACCGCCGCCAGTTCGCTGCGCAAATTTTCGTTGGCCGCGCCGATTTCGCGGCTCAATTCCGCGCGCAAATCAGCCATCGAGCGCGTTAGCTGCGACGCGACGAATTCGCGGCTGCGTTCCGCTTCGGCCGCCGTTTCGCGTCGCAGTTCGTCCCGTACGCTGGCGAATTCTTCTCTGAAATGAACTCGCGTGCCCCCTAGATGCTCCCCGATTCGCACCATCTCAGCCCCCAAATCAGCCCGCACCCCAGCTATCGCGTCGCGATTCTCGGCAATTCTGTCGGATAAGAACCGAATCTGCCGCCCGACTTCGGTGAACTGTCCGACCATCTCCTGGCGCAATGCTTCGAGCCGGCCACCAAAACCGGTGACGGCTTCAAGTACGAGGTCGAAGCGCGCGCCGAGTTGCTCCATGATCGCGCCGATCTTGCGAACATCCTCGGCCACTCCTCCCGCCTCCTCCTTCACACTCACCTCTTCATCCACGATTCCAGCACCCCCAACTGTCGCTTCAGGTTAGACCAAGTGCGGCGCCGAGTCTTGAGGCAGCTCCTGCATAGACTCACAGCCGTAATAATTCGGAAACGACCTCATCTCCCCAGCCTCGTTGGCAAAGACTCCCATACCTGACCACACGATCTAGCTGGCAACCTAGCGGATCGCCTTGAAGAAGCGCGACCAACGGATCGGCACAAGCGAAGGACTGTCGCTGTCCCACGACCAGTAGATAAACAGCGCATGCCCCTCGATTTGGTTGAAGTTAACGAATCCCCAAAAGCGACTGTCATAGCTGTGATCGCGGTTGTCGCCCATCATGAAGTATTCGCCCGCGGGAAGCGTCGTTGCGCTCAAAAAATCCCGCTGGTTGCCCGGCTGACGCTGGTCCTGCGGTACCTCGAAATGCGCATGAGGATCATCCGCCGGCTTGCCATTCAGATAGACGATGGCGTCTTTGACCGCGATCGTATCACCCGGAATGGCAATCACTCGCTTGATAAAATCCTTGGTCTCGTCCTGTGGATAAACGAACACCACCACGTCACCGCGATGAACCGTGCCGAGAGTGAACAGGTAATGACCCCACGGGATCTCGTCGGCGAGCGGCGTCAAGCCGAAGAATGAATCGGGCAACCTGAAACCGTAAGCCAGCTTATTGACGATTATGTGATCACCAACCAGCAGCGTTGGCTCCATCGAACCCGACGGAATCTTGTAGGCCTGGACGAAAAAGGTGCGTAGGACGATCGCTAAAGCCAGCGCGACAAGGAATGCTTCGGTGTATTCCCGGGCTGCGGACTTGCGTGGTGGCGGCTCATCCGAATGTGGCGGTGAGACGGGCTTCGGTTGCTTGAGTAATGGCTCGGGCACGCTTCCGGCTACTCCCCGACCTTGAGCAGGGCGAGAAACGCCTCCTGCGGAATTTCCACACGGCCCACCTGTTTCATCCGCCTTTTGCCTTCCTTCTGCTTCTCGAGCAGCTTCCGCTTACGCGTGATATCGCCGCCGTAGCACTTCGCGGTGACGTTCTTGCGCAGCGCTTTGACACTTTCCCGCGCGATAATCTTGGATCCGATAGCGGCTTGGATTGCGATTTCGAACATCTGGCGCGGGATTAGTTCGCGCATCTTCTCACACAGCAGCCGCCCCCGCTCGTACGCCTTATCCCGATGGACGATAACCGACAGCGCATCGACGGTTTCGCCATTGATTCTGATGTCCAATTTAACCAGATGCTGCGGACGGAAGTCCAGAAACTCGTAGTCAAGCGAGGCGTAACCGCGGCTCACCGATTTAAGCCGATCATAAAAGTCAAAGACGATTTCCCCGAGCGGAATCTCATAACTGAGGATCGCCCGCTGATGGCCCGAATAGCGCAAATCGCGCTGTATTCCTCTCCGTTCTTCGCATAGCGCCATCACCACTCCCAAGAACTCCTCGGGCACATGGATCGACGCGAGAATGAACGGCTCCTCTATTGCTTCAATCGTATTTTCATCCGGCAGATGGGCCGGATTATCGACCATCAATGTTTCGACTCCAGTCGTCTTCACCCGATACGCGACTGTGGGCGCCGTTACGACGAGATTGAGTCCAAATTCGCGTTCAAGCCGTTCCTGCGCAATCTCCATATGCAGCAGGCCGAGAAAGCCTGCGCGAAACCCGAAACCGAGCGCTTGCGAGGTCTCCGGCTCGACGATCAGACTCGCGTCATTGAGCCGCAGCTTGTCGATCGCGTCGCGCAACTCACCGTACTGGTTCGCCTCGGTCGGATAGAGGCCGGCGAACACCATTGGCTTAAGTTCCTTGAACCCCGCTAGCGGCTCACTCGCGGGACGCTCAGCGTCGGTCATCGTATCGCCGACGCGCATATCGGCCACGGTCTTGATTCCCGCGACCACAAAACCGACCTCGCCCTGCCCTAGCGTCTCGGAAGGTTGCTCATGCGGCGTGAAATAGCCCAGTCGCATTAGTTCGCCCTCCTTGCCGGTACCGATCAGCCGGACCTTCATGCCACGCCGCAGTTCGCCGTCAAAGACTCGCACCAGGCCGATCACGCCTTCGTAGGGGTCGTACCAGCTATCGAAGATGAGTGCGCGCGGCACGTTGCCGAGACTTTGCTTGGGTGCCGGTATCCGTTTGACCACCGCTTCGAGTACTTCATTGACGCCAACCCCCTCTTTCGCGCTGGTCAGGATTGCGTCACTCGCATCGAGGCCGATCACCTGCTCGATCTGTTCCCGCGTGCGCTCGACGTCGGCCCCTGGCAGATCGATTTTATTGATTACCGGGATAATTTCGAGGCCGTGGTCGAGCGCCATATAGACATTCGCGAGGGTCTGCGCCTCGACTCCCTGGCTTGCGTCAACCACCAGCAATGCGCCGTCACAGGCCGCCAGGCTGCGCGAGACTTCATAGGCGAAATCGACGTGCCCGGGCGTATCAATCAGGTTGAGGACGTAGGTTTTACCGTCACTTGCGGCGTAATTCAGCCGCACTGATCGCGCCTTGATTGTAATCCCGCGCTCGCGTTCGAGGTCCATCGAATCGAGGAATTGCTCGCGCGATTCACGCTTTGAAAGCGCACCCGTGCGCTCAAGCAGACGATCGGCCAGCGTCGACTTGCCGTGATCGATATGAGCGATTATTGAGAAATTACGAATCAGTTCGCGTGATGTCATCTAACCCCGGGCGCATACAGAGCGATTGCAACCGCTCACCATAACACATCAGCCGCGACCGCGATGGCATTTTGTTCGCAAAGTACGCGAACACTTGCGGACGCTCGCCACCCTCTGCCACTGCCTCAACTCCCAGCCCGCTTGTGCCCCTGATTGTCAATTATGCGCCTTTGGCGAAGCGATCCTGGAAAAAACGATAGGTCTGCGCCAAACCAGTCGCCAACGAGACATCCGGCCGCCAGTTCAACTCCCTGGCCGCCCTCGCCGGCGATATTACCGAACGCATCTGTTCGCCCGGACGCGCGGGACCATATTCCGCCGCGCGGCTAGTGCCCGCCGCTTTCGCGAGGGTGCGAAAAAGCTGATTGACGCTGGTTTCGACTCCAGTGCCAATATTGAATGCCCCTGAAACCGGCGAGGCTACTGCGGCCAGGTTCGCCCGCACAACATCGCCGACATAAACGTAATCGCGCGTCTGCTCACCGTCGCCATAGATCGTGACCGGCTTGTCTTCCAGCATTCGCCCGCAGAAAATCGCCACCACCCCGGCTTCGCCATGCGGATCCTGGCGCGGCCCATAAACGTTGGCGTAACGTAGCGCAACATAATCGATCTCGTACTGCGCCTTATAGAAAAACAAGTAGGCTTCGGTAGCAAATTTCGCCACCCCGTATGGGCTGATCGGCCGCCGCGGATGATCCTCATTGCAGGGAAATTGCTCCTGCTCGCCATAGATCGCGCCGCCCGTGGACGAGAAAATCACCCGCTTCAACCCATGCTGGCGCGCTGCCTCGATCAGGTTCAGAAAGCCAACCAGATTGACTTGGGCATCGAACGGCGGATCGGCCACCGACCGCCGCACATCCATCTGCGCCGCCAGATGGATAATCGCCTCCGGCCGTTCCTGCGCGATAATCTGCTGAACCTTTGCCGCGTCACGCAGGTCCGCTTCGTAAAAACGCGCCTTTGGATTCACCTGTGCACGTTTGCCCGCCGATAGATCGTCCAGCACGGCGACTTCGCTGCGTCCTTCGGCGATCAATGCGTCCACCGTATTCGAGCCGATAAAGCCCGCTCCACCGGTTACCAATAACCGCATAGTTCTCTATTTCCCGCTCCACACCAAAGCTGCTTGCGCCCGGCGCGAACGCTAGATCGGCCGCCTGCCTATCGAATAATAACGGAATTCCAGCGCCTTCATCAGTGCGGGATCATATAGGTTGCGGCCATCAAATATCACCGGCTCTTTGAGCTCAGCGCGAATCCGCTGAAAATTCGGATGACGAAATTCATTCCATTCGGTGAGGATCAGCAATGCGTCGGCGCCAGCCAAGGCCTCGTAGTTCGTCCGATGATAGCTGATACGATCGCCGAAAGTCCGCCGCGCATTTTCCAGCGCTTCAGGGTCATGCACCTGCACCCGTGCGCCTGCATTCAATAGCTCCTCGATCACCACCAGCGACGGCGCCTCGCGCATATCATCCGTGCGCGGCTTGAACGCGAGTCCCCACACGGCAAAGGTCCGGCCTTTCAGGTTGTTCCCGAAATGCTGCTTGACGCGATCAACCAAGAGACCCTTCTGCTCGCGATTAACCTCGTCCGTCGCCTTGAGCAGCGTAAAATCCAGCTTGTTATCGGCCGCACTATGCACCAGGGCTTGCACATCCTTGGGAAAGCACGACCCGCCATAGCCGACGCCGGGAAACAGGAACTGCGATCCGATTCGCCGATCGGTGCCCATCCCGCGCCGCACGTCGTTGATTTCTGCGCCGACCGCCTCGCATAGATTCGCCATCTGATTGATAAATGAGATTCGCATCGCGAGCATTGCGTTCGACGCGTACTTGGTCAGCTCCGCCGAGCGCGGATGCATCACCAGGACTGGATTATCGGTGCGTACAAACGCCGCGTGAATCTCACGCAAAATCGCGGTCGCCTGTTCGCTGGTACTCCCGATCACTACGCGATCAGGCCGCATAAAGTCCTCGATCGCTGAACCTTCCTTGAGGAATTCCGGCACTGAACAGGCGTCAATCCGATGGTCCGCGACGCGCTCGACCAGCGCACGAATCTTGTCGTTAGTACCGACCGGCACCGTACTTTTGACTGCAATTATATGATAGCCGTTGGCCGCTTTGGCGATACTCTCCGCCGCCGCCAGCACACCCGTCAGATCCGCCGCACCGGTCGCGCTCATCGGTGTACCGACGGCGATGAACGATACCATCGAACGCTGCACCGCCGGGGCTAGTTCGGTCGTAAAGCTGAGCCGTCCGTCCTTGACGTTGCGCCGCACCAGTTCTTCGAGACCCGGCTCATAAATCGGCACCTCGCCGCGGCTTAGCTGCTCAATTCGCCGGTGGTCGATATCGACGCAGATGACCTCATTGCCGCTCTCGGCGAAGCAGGTGCCGCTGACCAGCCCCACATATCCTGTACCCACCACTGCGATGTTCATCTACGAATTAAAATTCCTCCTTGATCACGTAAATCGGCTTTCTCTGCGATTCGTGATAAGTCCGGGTAATCATTTCCCCAATTAGCCCCAGGCTGACGAACTGCACCCCAACCACCACCAGCAACACCGCCAGCAGGAGCGCCGGCCGGTTGCTCAACGGCCAGCCCAAGATCACCTTTTCAAAGACCAGCACGGCAGTCCATATGCTGCCAAACCCCGAAAGGAACACGCCGATCGCCCCGAACACCTGGATCGGCCGAGTCGAATAGCCCGACAGGAATTGCACCGTCAGCAGATCGAGCACCGTTCGCACGATGCGACCGGGGCCATACTTCGACTTGCCCGTACGCCGCGGACGAAAGCTGACCTGCTGCTCCGCGATTCTTGCCCCCAATTCCGATGCAATCACTGGCACGAACCGATGCATCTCGCCATAAAGCATCAGGCGCCGCGCGATATCGCCGCGATACGCCTTGAGCGTGCAGCCATAGTCATGCAGTTCCACGCCGGTCGCGCGCGAAATCATCGTATTTGCGATAATCGACGGCAGCCGCCGCGATATCCCGGCGTTACGCCAACGCTCGGTGCGCCAGCCGCTGACCAGATCGTAGCCCTCGTCGAGCTTCGCCAGCAGGACTGGAATATCCGCCGGATTGTTCTCGCCGTCCGCGTCAATCGCGACGACGATGTCGCCCTGCGTATGCTGAAAGCCGCACGCCAATGCTGCCGTCTGGCCGGAGTTGCGCGCGAGTCGAATCACCCGGACGTGCTCATCCTCGGCCGCGATTTCACGCAGCACCGCCTCCCCGCCGTCGCCGCTGCCATCATCCACGAACAGAATCTCGTATGACCGCTTTAGCGGCTCGAGCACGTGGGTCAGTTCGCGATGCACAGGCGCCAGATTGTCCCGCTCGTTATAGAGCGGAACAACTATTGAGAGGTCCATCGTGAATGATGGGAATCCGTCAGCTCGATAAAGGCACGGTAGCGCGCGTCGATATCTTCCCACGCCAGTCTCGTCAGCCCATCGATCGAGAAGCGCTCGACCGCGAATGACGCCATCACCGAGCCGTAAACCACCGCCGTCCGTAGCGCCGACTCGCTTAGTCCACCACGGCGCGCGATGAACCCCATAAACGCGCCAGCAAACGTGTCGCCAGCACCGGTCGGATCGACCACCTCTTCCAGCGGATAGGCCGGCACGGCAAACATTCCGTCCTGGCTGAACTGCAAGACGCCGTATTCGCCGCGTTTGATTAGAACTGTACGCGGCCCCATCCTGAGCAGCGCGCGCCCGGCCTTCACCAGGTTATGCTCGCCGCTCAACATCCGTGCCTCTTCGTCGTTAAGCGTGAGAATACCAATCCGCGGCAACAGCGCGACTAGCGCTCGCCGCTCATTGTTGATCCATAGATTCATCGTGTCAGCGGCGACCACCTTGGGACTAGCGACCTGCGCTAACACGTGAGCCTGCAACTCAGGTGCGATATTCGCCAGAAACACATAGTCGGAACGGCGCTGATCCGGCAGCAGGTCAGGCGAGAAGTCAGCAAACACATTCAATGCGACGCTGACCGTGTCACGGATATTCATGTCCTCGTGATAGCGGCCATGCCATCGAAAGGTCGGACCGTCGCGCCGCGTCACACCACGGATATCGATGGCGCGCTCGGCAAAAATCCGCACGTCCTCGTCGCGAAAATCCGTGCCAATCGCCGCCACGATACTGACCGGCGAAAAAAAACGCGCCGCCAGGGCGAAATAGCTCACCGACCCGCCGATCGCCGACTCCGCCTTGCCGTGCGGCGTCTCGATCGTGTCATAGGCCATGCTGCCGACTACCAGAATACTCATTTATTAGAATTCAACCTGTCTGCGGCAATGCCGCATCTAAATCTAGTCTATTTTGATTATTTCGCGAGGCGACTTATCACTGCCGGATTACTTCAGATACTTACCGATAAGCGGCCGCAACTTCGCAACCGTTTCCGGCGGGAGCATCGATTGATCAGTGATAATCGCGTTAGCCAGCGCGTCGGCGCAGCCGCAACTTCGCACCCGCGCACCGACCGCCCGTGCCAGATTCACCACCGCACGCTGCGCTTTTTCGACATTGAGCCGCATCACCCGCAGGATTTCGCCGATATCAACCGCCGCGACGCTTTCATGCCAGCAGTCGTAATCGGTCACCAGCGTCAGCACTGCGTAACAAAGCTCGGCCTCGCGTGCGAGCCGCGCCTCCTGCATCGCCGTCATACTGATTACGTCTACATCCCAGCTGCGATACAGCCGCGATTCGGCGCGCGTCGAAAACTGCGGCCCCTCGATACATAGATAGGTTCCACCTTCGTGGACTTGCGCGCCGGTCGCGCGGCTCGCCTCCACCAGCGCACCACTCAAGCCCGCACAGACCGGATCCGCCAGCGACACGTGCCCTACAATACCGTCGCCGAAAAAGCTCGCCCTTCGTGCATAGGTATGATCGATGAACTGGTCTGTCACTACGAGGTCGCCCGGCGCGATCGTCTCTTTCATGCTGCCGGCCGTGCTCACCGAAACCAGATGATCAACGCCGAGCTGCTTCATGCCATGGATATTCGCCCGATAGTTCAGCTCGCTTGGCAATATCCGATGACCCCGGCCGTGGCGGGAAAGAAAGACTACTTCAGTATTCCCCACCGATCCTCGATAATAATTATCCGACGGCGGCCCAAACGGCGTTTCGAGCGTGATCGGCTCGACCCGTTCGAGTCCCTCGATTTGATAGAAACCGCTGCCGCCGATTACACCAAGTACTGCCATCGGATCTAAGCTATCGCTCCATTCTCATTGTCTGGCTTCTTGCATCTGCGCGGACGCCTAACGACCTACCCGCCGCATCCCTGGTTACTCAACCGTCCCTTCGACTACTGGCGTCGGTGGTTCTGCCCGTCCACCACGGTCGTGCTCTGCAAACAATTGGCCGCACGCCGCCGCGATATCGCGTCCGCGACTTTCCCGGATCGTGGCGGTCAAGCTACCCCGATGGAGCAACGCTTGAAAGGCTTCGACTCGCGCTCGCGGACTCGGCGCAAATGGCGCTTCTGGAAACGGATTGAAGAAGATCAGGTTGACCTTCGCCCGCAAAGGACCAAGCATCCGCGCCAGCCGCCGCGCCTCATTATCCGAATCATTGACGCCATCGAGCATCACATACTCGAACATGATCCGCCTACGCCGCGCGAGCGGAAGGTTCCGGCACGCGGCAATTAACTCATCGAGCGGATAACGCCGGTTGATTGGCGCGATCCGATCACGCAATTCATCGGTGGTCGCGTGCAGCGACACTGCCAGGTTCACCCGAAACTCGGATAGCAGCCGTTCCATCATCGGAATCAGGCCGACCGTCGAGACCGTAATTCGCCGCGGCGAGATTCCCATCCCCCACGGCGCCGTCATAATCGTCAATGCCCGCGCCAGCCGCTGATAATTGGCGAGCGGCTCGCCCATACCCATGAAGACATAGTTGGTCAGCGCCTCGCCTTCGGCCAGGTAACGCCGCGCCGCGAGAATCTGCCCAAGAATCTCATTGGCGGCAAGATTCCGCCGCAATCCCATTCGCGCGGTCGCGCAGAATTCGCAGGCCATCGCGCAGCCCGCCTGACTCGAGATACACAGCGTCGTGCGATCGTCCGCCGGGATGATCACACTCTCGATTGCCTCGGCGCCTGCCTGTAGCAGCAGCTTGCGCGTACCATCGGCCGAACGCGCAATTTCGATCACGTTCGCATCGACTGCATCGAGCTGCCAATTCGCCGCCAGCCAAGTACGAAGCCCCGCCGGCAGATCACTCATCGCCTCGAACGATTCGGCGCCGCGCTGCCACAACCAGCCCATAATCTGCCGCGCGCGGAACGGACGCTCGCCGATTTCCCCGAGCGTTTGCTCGGCTTCGGCGAGCGTCAGGTCGCGAATCACGCGCTTCACGCCCGCCACTGGGGCTGGAATCTCAATCGTCGCCGCCGCATTCACGCCATCTATTGTAGAGGAAAATCCTCCGCACCCAAGCTATTCCGTTCAATAGGTTGTGGCTTGGATAGCTGCCACCAGATGCTGTTGGCAGCGCGCTACGCGCGCTTCAGTTCCGCGAACCGCCATAGACCCAGCTCCGGCTGCTGCATGTCGAGACGCGAATCGTTCAACAGCCGCTCAGGTTGTGGCAGGTCAAACGGCGCGATCGTCAGATTCACCGGCCGAAAGCTTCCCGGCCAGATATCGTGATTGAAGGTGACACGCGGTGAAGTTGTGGCCAGCAGATATTTCGCGCCGGTTGCCGCGAGGTTGCT
Source organism: Binataceae bacterium (SeqCode) (assembly GCA_035524095.1). GTDB lineage: Bacteria > Desulfobacterota > Binatia > Binatales > Binataceae > DATJUF01. The sequence continues at coordinate 35,364 of DATKPK010000134.1, forward strand.
CAGCGCCGACTTGATTTGCCGGTTCGACAGATGGATCAGGCAATGACGGCAGAGTACAGCGTCGGCGGCCGGTAACCGATCGCGGGTGATATCGGCCACCATAAAGGTGCGTTCGGCCGAAGCGTAAAATTCGATATTGCGCCGGATCAACTCGTCGACCACGTCGATCCCGCAATACTGAACATCTCCCAAATCGACCGTTTTGAGCCAGTTGAAGTCGCCACAGCCGGCATCCAGCAGCGTCTGTACGTGAAGCTCAGCAAGGATCGTGGGCAGTTGCCCCCGAATCGCCGCGCTGAGTTCGAGCGTCGATCCCGCACCGGAAACCGATTCGTCTGATCTCCACAAGTTATTTCGATAGATCTCGCTGAACGTGCGCCGGTTCGATCGCATTTCCAGCCATCGGATATGCCACCGCGCGTAGGCTTCGTCGCCGAGCACCCGCCGCATGATCGCGCCGAGGTCTGGTCTTGCTCGCGGCCACCAGCCTTTTGCATCCTCCCCCATCTTCCTTACTCACCCAGATTGAATCGCCCGGTGTGCCGTTCGCCAGTCCCTCCCTCGCGCTCAGCGAAAGCCTTGGATCGTCACGACTGCGGTCGCACCCATCCGGAACGGAAACCGCTCATCGTTCGGCCCCATGATCACGCGTACGGGGAAGCGCTGCGACAGCCGAACCCAGTTGAGCGTCGGTTCGATCTGCGGTAGCCCGGCCACGGTCGCGCCATTGTCCTGATAAAGCGCCCATCCAGTGCCTTGTACGGTGCCGCGAAACGGATGGTTCGGGTAACTCCGCAAATAAACCTGCGCAGTCATCCCGGGCAGAATATGCTCCAGGAAATCCTCGCGAAAATTCGCCAGCACGTACCAGTTACGATTGTCGACCAGACTCAGTACTTCGCGGCCTTCGTTGCCGTATTGTCCCACCGCGATATTAAGGTTGGTGACATACGCGTCGAAGGGTGCTTTGACATAGCAATACTCGACATTCAAGTTCGCATCGTAGACCGCTGCCTCCGCCGCCTTGCGCCGGGCATTTATATCGCCATACTGCCCCAACTCGTTGGTTGAGCGCTGGACCTCGCTATGGGCGCTCGCGATTGCCGCCTCGTCTGCCTGCACGCGGCTGCGCGCATTGAAAACGTCGTTGGCGGTAACGAAATGGCGTGCGAGCAGCGGTTCGATCCGTTGCAGGTATTGCCGGTCGTAGCTCTCCTCGGCCATCAACTGCTGTTGGCGCGATCCGGCTGAGCGCACCGCGTCCTCTAACGCCCGAATCTGCAGATTGGTCAGCATCAGGTTGGCTTGGGCATTATCGAGCGCCGATTGATAAGGCCGCGGATCGACCACGAACAGGAGTTGTCCTTGCGCCACATGTTGATTGTCGTGAATCGGCAATTGCACGATCGGGCCGCTCACATGTGGCGCCACGCCCACGATATTCGCCCGCACATAAGCGTCATCGGTCCGCGGAAAGATATAGTAGAGCCGCGTGACATAGGCTCCCACCACCAGCGCCGCGATTACGATCGCAATCCCTAGCAGGCGCCCGGCCACCACCTGAGCGCTGATTCGCGGCCTGGTGGTTGTGATAGCCGGCGGTTCAGCGATAGCGGCCACGATTCAGATCCGATTGAAGAAGATCAGCCAGGTAATACAGCCGATCAGAAGCACCAGGCACGGGTAGATCAGCAAACCGGGGCCCATATGCGGCTCGATTCCCAGCGCCGCGAACAGCAAGTGCAGGACCCCCGCCAAAGCGATTCCCACGATCGAGCACAGCAGCCACCCCGGAAAGTTCGCGCCCCCGATATTGATCACCGGGTCGCATCCCACCGACGCCATTGCCAGCATCATCACTAATCCGGCGTCGGCCAACCTTCTCATGGACGCTCCCTCAACCGAATCGGTACGCGTTGGGTCATTTGAGCCGCGATTTTGACCGATTATCGCGCCCCGAAGCAACATTGCTGTAGTCTCACCCTATCGGCGCGACGAATCCCGACACTATCGGCGGTCCACCCTCTTGCGCTGCTACTCTGGTTGACAACTACACTCCCCGCTGATGACTATCGACGCTCGGACGGTATCTCTGTCCGTCACGACTATAGCCAATCCACGCGGACCACTTCACGGAGGCCACGATGAACAACGAAATCACTCAGGTTGACGAAAAAAATCGCTGGCGGCTCGAAACTCCCGGCCACGACGGCTGGCCGCGTACCGCTCGCCCCGAGGACCCCGCCAAGTACCTGATGATTTCGGCTGACTGCCACGCCAACGAGCCGAGCACGCTTATGTATCAGCGTATCGATGAGAAATTCCGCAACCGTCTCCCGCATATCGAAGTCGATGACAAAGGTCAAAAGTGGATGGTCGTCGAGGGCTATCAGCGTTCGCGCGTCCGTCCGGTCACCACCGACGACGCGCCCAAAGGCGGCGAAGACCGCCTGCGTGGCCACGCCGGACGCGACCCGCTCGACCGTATCCGCGATCACGCGCGTGACGGCATCGATGCCGAGATCGTCTTTCCCAACAAAGGCCTCTCGATTTGGGCCACTCAGGACGCCGAGTTCGGCAACGCGCAATGCCGCGTCTGGAATGATTGGGCCTGGGAAAACTTCGGCCAATACAACGACTTCATGTCACCGATGGCGGCCATCTTCACTTCTGACGTTGATCTGGCCATCGCCGAAATTCAGCGCGTCGCGAAAATCGGTTTCCGCGGCCTGACCCTGCCGTGCAAGCCCGTATGGGGTGCGCACGACGCGCGTCATCCCAATTACAATCTCGATCTTTACAATCCGCTGTGGGCGGCGATTCAGGACTGCGACATTCCGATCACCTTCCACGTCTCGACCGGCCGCGATCCCCGCGCCGCCCGCAAAGATGGCGGTGCGATCATCAACTATGTCTCCCATTCGCTCTCGCCCACGATTGAGCCGGTCGCCAATCTCTGTGCCTCAGGCGTGCTCGAGCGCTACCCGCGAATTAAGTTCGCTGCCGTTGAATGCGGTATCGGATGGGTTCCATGGGCGCTCAATGCGATGGACGAGGCTTATCGCAAGCATCACCTGTGGGCCTTCCCAAAACTGAAGCATCTGCCGAGTGACTATTTTCGGAGTAATGGCGCCGCGACCTTTCAGGAAGATCCCGCCGGCCTCGATCTGGCTGTAAAGTATAATCTGGTTGATAATTTCATGTGGGCGAATGACTATCCCCATGCGGAAGGCACATGGCCCCATTCCGCCGAAGCGATCGAGCGCGAGATGGGCGCGTTGAACGACGATCAGCGCGCGAAGATTCTCGGCCTCAACGCAGCGCGGATGTTCAAGTTCGACACCGCGAAACTCCTCGCCCGCCGCTCCTCGACCCACGCCGCGGTTCAGTAACGGCGCAGCGTCATCTGGTAGAAAATCCAGCGGCAGCAAAATCCACGCAACCGAATCGCCTATGCGGTTCGGTTGCGTTTAACTCCAGCCATGTCATTCTATTGCGCGATGCAGCCGCGAGACGCATTTTCAGGCGCACGGCTCATCACATTAGCTAGATGATTGGGGGTTTACCTTGTCGCGCGTGATCCGATTTTTCTCTTCGCTCGGTATCGTGTTTCTCCTCGGCGGCATTCTTGCTCCGCTCGCCCAGGCGCAGTCCGAACCGCCTGACGTCTTTCAGCCACCCAACATGCAGGCGCCCACATCCGGTAAGGCAGATTTCATGCGCAACTGCGCCTCATGCCACGGCGCCAACGGCAAGGGCCACGGTCCCGACGTTGCTGCCCTCGGCATCAAGCCCAGCGACTTGACCGCGATCAGCTTGCGTAACGGTGGCGTCTTCCCCTTCAAACAGGTCGAGAACGACATCGACGGCCGCAAGACCGTCCCGGGCCACAAGCGTTTCGATATGCCGTTTTGGGGCACCACCTTCCAGCCCGACGGCAAAGAGTTCACGCCCGAAAGCGAGGCCAAGGTCCAAGCCCGCATCGACGCACTCGTCAACTACATCAAGTCCATCCAGCGCCAATAAGTGGAGCGAACTCGTATGGCATGGAGTGCCCCCCTCACAGTCCATCAGCTCCTGCAGCGAGTCATCGACCATCGCCTAACCTGGCCCGACTCTGCGATTTGGCCAATCCAACCGCGCGGCGTGTATCTTGTCTCGGAGCATCCGTGGGCCTTCTACCCAAACCCAAACTTAATGAGCACTCCTAGGGATCCTCTTGTTAGGTATGTAGGCAAGAGCGACGCGAAAACGCCTCAGTTCGCCGCTAGGTTTGGCCAGTTGGTGATAGGGCTCGCTGGTTATGGGGACCGAACTTGGATTGGCCACCAAGGCGCGTACAACCTTCTTGAGTACGTCAGCTGGGAAAATCCTATCATTAATCCGCTGAATTTTTACGTCGCTTGGCGTACCGATTACGTTTGCCCAAGCTGTGCAGAGATCGGACTATACGGATGGTTCAGGTGCAGCTTAAAACAAAAAAGACCTCGCCGCTGTGCTAGCCACAACCCTTCGTATCACATGACGGCGACTCTGGAATTGGAGCACTAAACACTCTTCTATTTAGTTCAGCAAGCCGGGCGTCGGGAAGCGACGCGCAAACGCCTGTACCTCATCTGCGATACGTGCGATCACTGCCTCGTCATCAACATGGCCAATGACCTCATCCATCCACGCCGCTATTGTGCGCATGTCCGCCTCACCCATCGCGCGCGAAGTCACCGCGGGTGTCCCCAGGCGAATTCCGCTCGGGCTGAATGGTTTTCGTGGATCGTACGGCACTGTGTTGTAATTACAGACGATCCCCGCGCGGTCCAGCGCCTTCGCAGCTTTCTTGCCGATAACGCCCTTGTTCGTCAGATCCACCAGCACGAGATGGTTATCCGTTCCACCTGAAACCACGCCGAAGCCACGCGCCATCAGTTCAGCCGCCAGCGCCTTCGCATTGGCTACGACCTGCCGTCCGTATTGCTTGAACTCTGGTGTCGCCGCTTCCTTCAACGCGACCGCAATCGCGGCCGTCGTATGGTTATGCGGGCCGCCTTGCAGTCCCGGAAAGACCGCCTTATCAATCGCCGCCGCATGCTCCTGCTTGCACAGGATCATTGCACCGCGTGGTCCGCGCAGCGTCTTATGGGTCGTCGTCATCACGACGTCCGCATAGGGCACCGGGTCCGGATGCATCCCCGCCACGACCAATCCCGCAATATGTGAAATGTCGGCCAGCAGATACGCACCAACTTCCTTCGCGATCTCACTGAAAATCTTGAAGTCGAACTGGCGCGGATAGGCGGTAGCACCGGTCACAATAATCTTCGGCCGTTCCTTGCGCGCGAGGTCCCGCACCGCGTCATAGTCAATCCTTTGTGTTTCGCGATCGACTACGTAATGAATCGGCCGCCAGAACGATCCGGTGATGCTGACGTTCCATCCATGCGTCAGATGGCCACCCATCGGCAGCGCCAGACCCATCAGGCCGTCGCCCGGTTTGAGCAGCGCAAAATAGATTGCCAGATTCGCTGGCGATCCCGAATACGGCTGAACGTTCGCATGTTCGGCTCCGAACAGCGCCTTGGCTCGCTCGACCGCGATCGTCTCGATCTCGTCGATATAGCGCTGACCTTCGTAGTAGCGCTTATGCGCGTAACCCTCCGAGTATTTATTCGCGAGGATTGAACCGGTCGCTTCGAGCACCGCTTTCGAGACGTAATTCTCCGACGGAATCAGGCGCACCGAATCGACCTCGTAGTGCTCCTCTTCCTTGATCAGATTGTATATTTCGGGATCGGTCCGCCTTAGTTCGTCCACGCCGCCATCTCCGTCGAGACTAATCACTAGAGCCTAACGGCGCGCCCGCCCTAAGGCAAAGGGGGCTTTCTCAAGGGGGCAAACTATGTGCCCGCGGATGGTTCGCGGCTAATGCAAATCGGGCGGCGTCATTTTCTTGACCCAACCGCGATAGCTGCCGTCGTATCCGACCGCCGCCTGCCGCTCCCGCACCAGCTTCTCGATTCGCCCGATCGCTTCTGGCGTCAGTCCCGCGCGATGCTCGACGTCGGCCGCCATTGCCTCCGCCTCCGCCGCGGCTTCGCGCCGGGCTAGTTCGCTGAGCTCAAACCGCGCACCGTCTTCGGCCAATCCCAGGTACTGTTCCGCCACATGAATTCCGATATGTGTGCCGCTCACCAGCGAATCCTTGATATTGCCCTTGCCGGTCAGCACGTTACCCGACGCGTAAACCGCCGTCCGTCCTTCCAGCACGAGGCCGACGTTCTGCTCAACATAACGGTACACTTCACCCGCCTGTGGAATCCCCGGTATCGCCTCAGGAATACTGCCGATTGAGCTGATCGTCATCGGCCCGGTGACATCGTATTCACTGCCCGCGAGCTTACGCGCCTTGCCCTCGATTACTTCTGTCCGCGTCATCTGGATTCCGGTCAGCCGCCCGTCCTTGACCATCAACCCGGTCGGCATATTCTGATCATGGAACTCGAACAGAAACTTACGCTGTGCCTTGTCGAGAATCTTGCTCCGCGCCGCCCTCAGCGATTCCGCTCGCTTGGCCGGCGTTCCTTCCGGAATATCCGATAACGGCATATCGAGCACGCGCCGCCGATAGAACAACTTACACGACTCGATACCAAGGTCCGCCCACGCCAGTCCGTGACTTTTCAGCACTGGCTCGATTCCTTCGCGTTCGAGCCGCAGCATATCTTCCCTGATCCCGCGCTGCCTGAGCCCGGCCAGCGCCATCTCGATCTGCAACACTTTGACCACGTCAATTGACGCGAGTCCGCCGCCAATCACTATCGTCCCCGGCTCCAGCCGATAGCGCGGACCGTCATACCCGGCTTCCGGATAATGGTTAAACCAGTAGATCAGCGGGTTCTGATAGACCAAGCCCTTATCGACGTAGTGATCGGCCCCGTCGACTGGAAACGGCCGGTCGCGCCACGCGCCGTTCGCCAGCACAATCGCGTTCAGCCCCCAGCTTTGGCGCAATTCCTCGAATTCCAGGTCACGGCCCATCCGCGTTAGCGGCAGATATAGGATATTCGGATTGTCGAGGCGGCGGTTGATCTCTTCATACTCGTCCAGCCGTTGCTTGACGTGCCAGCGCGGCAACCCATCCTCGATTTTCCCGTAAGGACGCGGGTTCTGTTCAATCACTATCACCAGCGCACCGCGGCCGGCGAATACCCGGGCGACCTCCGAGCCGGCGGTGGCTCCTCCGATTACAGCGACAACATGGCGGCGACTGGTTTTGTTGGTTTCTGCCATTGATCTTTGGTTCACACCGCACACAATTGCCGGTGCTGGATTCTCTACCTGTTGATAATTCAGGATTACCTGGCTGGATAGCAGCAGCTTTCGTTTTCGTTTGCGCAGGTTAGCTGGCGTCACTTTCTATCACAACTACCCTCGCAACTGGAAAGCTGTCCTGGCGCGTCCCGAGTCTTCCGCTTGCGCACATCGGAGGCGCATGTTTTCCTGTTCCCCTGATGGGCTGGCGACGTAACTCCGCGCTTTCATGGTTGTTCGCCGGGGCTGTATGCGTGACGTCGGCGGTCGCGGGATGCGTCGTCGGCCAACATCACGAGACCGCGCACTGGACCGAGGCTGACACTGCCTTAGGCGAGGAGCATGAGGTTCCCTACGATCAGGCTCAGGCTCGCCAGTACATGCAGGACGCATTGCGCGGCGACGGCATCCTCTTCGAGGTCCAGCCCGACAATTCGATTATCACGCTCTGGCGCAACGCCGACCAGCAGGCGGCAACTAGCTGGTTGATCATCAGCACACCATCACGTTACCGCTACGAAATCGAGTTCGTCCCCGAAGGCAGCCACCGGACCAAAATCATCGTGAATGTCCGCACGGAGGGCATTCCGGACGACCAACTGGCCAGTTATAAGGCCAGCAACCGCTTCGAGCTATTCAAGGAAATCGATGAGCTGGCCGCGAAGGAACCACCGCCTTCAGCTGTGCCGTCGTCGGGTGGGGTCAATTTCACTTTGTTACCCAACGAAAATCTTGAGACGCTGGCGCAGCGCGTCACTGGCAACGAGGCGAATTGGCGACAGATCGCCAGTGACAACGGCCTGAAATCACCGACGGATGTGACCCCATTCGAAAGCATCTGGGTGAGGTCGAATCTGTTGCCGAAAGGCTCAGCAAATTCGGCCGGTGATTAAGCCGTGTGTACCGCAGTCATGAGGGACGTGATCCTTGAGAGGATCGTCGAGGGGAGGATGAGGTATGAGGCGAGGTTCGATGACTGCTCCGCGCTACTCCGTGACCGATGCGACGATCGCGCGGTCAATTGTAAGACCCGGTCTGTGCAATCGTCACACCGCGCGACGGAACCGTCGGGTCTGTACCCCCCGCCGGGGCTTGAGACTCGCTCCCTAATCGCTCAGATTGGCGCCGCCATCTTCGTACTCGGGCACCAGGCCAGAAGGGCTAACCGCCGCTACCACGGCGAGGAACTGCTCGAAAGTCATCTGCAGGTTCAGGAACCCGCCCTGGCAGAAAACCCAGCCGTAATAGTCGAGAATCTCATCCGGAATCACGAGCGGCAAACGCGGCAGAGTCGATACCAACGGAAAACGCCGCGGTTCGTCAAAGCGGCGCCGTTCCGCAAAGCCGTCGGCAACCACATCCACTCCGATCGCATGGGCTTCCCGCAGCGGGATCACATTACGTTTGGAGCTTCGAACCATCACTAAAAACCCTCCGAGCCACGCGATGCCGCGCGACTCTAAATACTATTGGCTCCCTGGCTTTCTGCCAAGCAACCACATCGCCACGTGTGATTGCGCCCACTATAACACGAATGGACTCAAATGGTGAGCCTCTAGGGCAATTTATGATCGCCAAATCTTCGATACTTGACATTGCCAGCGCAAGTGCAGTCAAACCGGCTGCGGGAGGACGTTGATGGTCACCTCTCCCCAATTTCAGGCCGGCGTATTGGGTGCCGTCCAGGGCCTCACCGAGTTTCTGCCGGTCTCCAGTTCAGCTCATCTGGTCATCGTACCGTGGCTCTTCAAGTGGACCGATCCAGGCCTCGCTTTCGACGTCGTGCTGCATCTCGGCACCCTCGTAGCGCTATTGATCTATTACTGGCGCGAATGGCTGACGATGGCCGCGTCGCCGTTCAACGGTGACCTCAAGAATCGTCGCCTGTTGATCCTCCTTATCGTCGCCTCGGTACCCGGCGCGATAATCGGGGTTTTGCTTGAAAAACAGGCCGAAACGGTCTTCCGCTCGCCGCTTCTGATCGCCGTGACGCTCGGCCTGATGGGCCTCGTGCTATGGTTCTTCGACTGGATCGCTCCCCAACGGCGCAAGATCGATAACCTGACCATCAAGGATGCCTTGATCGTCGGCTTCTGCCAGGCGCTCGCGATCATCCCGGGCGTCTCACGCTCTGGCGCAACCATCACGATGGCCCGTATCCTCCACCTCGAGCGCGAAGACGCAGCCAATTTCTCCTTTCTGATGGCGACGCCAATCATCGCGGGCGCCGGCCTGAAGGAATCTGTTCACCTCGTCCATAATGGGATCAATGCCGCTCTTGCTGTCGGCTTCCTGGCCTCCTTCGGCTTTGGCATCGTCGCTATTGCTTTCTTGATCCAATACGTGCGGAGCCACAGTTATCGTTCCTTCGGATGGTACCGCCTGGCCGCCGCCATCTTCGTCGCCGCGGTTTATATGCTGCGTCATTAGGCCTTACTGGAGCCGCTCAAGCCTTGTTGCCTCCTGTAAATGCTCCGGGCATTTCAACGCTTCGGCGGCCGCCTCTCTGATGGCGAACCGAGTATGAGATGACCATCTTGTCGGACGATCCCGGACAGTCTGAGCCTCGGGACCCTGTTACGGAGGCCAATACTGATCCGGAGAGGCTAAGGAATCCAGGGCCAGCGAGCCACCGCAACGGATGGTGGATGCTGCTCGCGATTGCTCTCGTGACAATCATCGTCCGGCTGGCGTTGTTGCCAGACCGCGATGGCACGCGGGCACTCGACCCCAGTGGCGACTCGCTTGCTTACGTCGAATTAGCCGAGGGCTTGCGTCACGGATGCGGCTTCGCGCGGCTCCACGACGGCAAGTGCCTTAACCCCGAAATCGACCGCACTCCCGGCTATCCCCTCTTCCTCGCAACGTTCTCAAATTTTCGCGCCGCACTGATCGTGCAGGTTTTGCTCGCCGGAGTGATCGTTTTCGCCGCCGGCGCCTTCGTCTATCTGAACTGGGGTATCGGCGCGGCCCTCGTGGCCTCGACCTTTATCGCCCTCGACCTGCCTAGCATCGTTTACGCCGCCGAGTTGATGACCGAGACGCTATTCACGGCCTGCTTCGCGCTCGCCACCCTTCTCGCCCTTTACGCATTGAACGGCAACCCACGAGTGCAACGATTGCTCATCCCGATGCTCGGGGCATCCGCGCTGCTGAGTTTCGGCCTGCTGACTCGCCCGATTGGCGAATTCGGCTTGGCCGTACCCGCGATTCTGGTGCTGCTCGTCAGCTCGGCCCCTTGGCCGCAGCGGCTCGGCCTCCAGCTTCTATTACTCTCGCTTCCACTTCTGACGATTGCCGGGTGGTCGCTCCGCAACCATGCTGTGGCTGGCGTCGCCGCTCCTTCGAGCATCGGCGCCTCTAACTTTTTCTACTATCGGGCAGGCGGGACACTCGCCTTCTCGTCGGGCAGCGGATGGCTTGGCGCAGTCAACCAGTTGGGGACCCGCCCGGAAAACCACCTAACCAGCGATGCCTTCGCGATTATTGAACAGCACCCCCTGGCTTTTGCTGAAATGACCACATGGAGCCTGCTCTTTGTCGCTTTGGCGCCGGTGCGAACGCCCTTGGATCACATTCTGGGCGTGCAGCAGTCCTTCCCCATCCAGGATCCGGGTTCAATCCGCCTGCGTGCGGATCTCCGGACTCTTGCAACCTCGCCTCGCGCCGCCCTCGTCACGATCTATCGCAATGAATTCGACGGTTCACCCGCCATCACAGCCCTGACCGGTCTCCAAATGTTTTCGGTAATCCTTCTCTGGATTGGAGTGATCGCCGGGTTGAGCTTCGCCTCGACCCGTTCGTATCGCGGTGCCTGTATCCTGATTCTCGCGGCCACTGCCTTCGTCCTGATGCTACTCGCGGCCGGCCCCGAGGGTACTGCCCGCTTGCGCATCCCAACCTTGCCCTTTCTCGCGATGGTCGCCGGCGTCGGCTGGACTCGCCTCGCTACACGCCGGCGCGCGCAGCGACGACGGCGGAGGATTCAGCCGTCCTCCCTACGCGCCTCCCCAACCTGAAAACGCGAGCCCCCAGCCGGTGCGTTCCGCATCGGCTGGGGGCTCGCGCAAACTAAGAGAGGGGGCCGGAACATCACGGCGTTCGGGCCCTGATGCTCCGGCCCCTCCAATCCCCGGAAACGGTGCGGGACGGCTATGCCGTCCCGCACCGTTTCCGACTCCCGCTATTTTACCGGCGTACGATTGCCCGCAGTGTCGTACGAGAACACCTCGGCGCCCTCGTCCCGCGTCTTCTTATGCGTGCCGTCACAGTACGGCTTGTTCTTCGACAATCCGCATGCGCAGATCCAGACCGGCAATTCGGTCCCTTCTGCAATCTCGTACGGCCCCGTCTCTTCATGCTTTACCAGTCGCGCCATGACTTCCCTCGCTCTTTTATGGGCGCCCGGAAGTCCCTTCCGTGCGCACGTTGTAGCGCGATCAAAGACCACCGATGCCTCTCAAGTCAAATTCTCCCGCACCATGCATTCGACCGACGCCACCGCTATCCTTACGCCGATGGCTCTTCACGCATCCCCGGCCTTCTCTGCTTCACCTGAACCGATCGTATGAAGACCAATCCGCTTCACGGGAAACCAACTAACGCGACCTTGCCCGTAACGGCCGATCAGCCGCTAAATGCGGCCGTGGAGTCCGCCAATCCTCCAACGCAATCTGTTGCTTCTGATGAAACTTATGCCCTCGACCGCCGCCTCGCGCTCCGTCTCGCGACCCTCACAAGTCCGGCCGTCGCGATCCCGCTGATACTGGTCGTCGGTGCGGTTCTCTTTCTCGTAAATCTAGGCGGCGCACCTATTTATACCAAGGGCGAGGCTCGTGAGGCCGTCACCGTATTTGATATCGCGCATGGGGGCGGCGTCATCCTCCCGATGCGCGCTGGGGTCGAAATCCCTTCAAAACCCTTGATGATGCACTGGCTGGCCGCACTCATCTCGCTCATCGCTGGTGGCGTCTCCGCCTGGACCGTACGGTTGCCTTCGGCGCTCCTCGCCATCGCAGGCGCCCTCGCCAGCTATCTCTATGTCCGCCGGCTTTTCGAGGCCCGCAGCGCTCTCCTCGCCGCCCTTATCCTCCTGACTTCAATCCAATATCTTCAGGCTGGCACCGGTTCGCGCGTCGATATGACGCTGACCTTCTTTCTCACCATCGCCTTCTTTGAATTTCTGATGGTCGCCGAAGGTCTTCGCTCCCCGCCGATCTTCTTTTACCTCGCTGTCTCTATGGCCGTCCTTACCAAAGGTCCCGTCGGCGCTCTCCTGCCCGGGATCGTCGCCTTCATCTGGATCATCCTGTGTTGGCGATGGTCCTTGCTGCGCCGGATCCAACTCCTGCGCGGCGCCTTGATCCTCGGCGTCCTGGGCGGCGGATGGTATCTCCTCGCCATCCTGACCGGCGGCGAAGCCTTCATCCATAAGCAGATTCTCGCCGAGAACCTTTACCGTCTCACCGGCCATGCGGGCGTCAACGAGGGCCACGCGCACCCCTTCTACTATGAGGACGCCGCCCTGCTCGCCGGCTTCATGCCATGGACGCCCGTCGCTCTGATTGCCCTCGTTCAGGCGATTCGCCGCCGCCGCCGCCTTGAGCCACGCCTCGGCTATTTGCTCGTATGGTTTCTGACTGTGCTGATTTTCTACAATCTGCCGGAAAGCAAACGCGGAGTTTATCTTCTTGCCTCATATCCCGCGGTCGCGACGATTATCGCTCTCTACCTCGGTGACGCAATTACTTACCCCGACCTTACCGCTCGAGTCAGCCGTGTGATTGCCCTCATCATCGGCTTGGCCTTCGTCCTTATTGGTGGCGCTGCTGCGATCGGCCTGGGTTTGCTCTATATCTCACCCGCCACTCTCAACGACATCCTCGCGCCGATCCGAATCATCGTCGCCGAATTGCCAACCGCACTCCGGAGCAACGTAACGCACTATCTCCCAATCGCGATTGCACTACCCATCATCGTGCTGGCGCTCGGAGTTTTTCTGCTCCGCGCTCGCCCGCGCGCCGACAAGATCGTCTTCGCGATCACCGGCGCGATGGCCGCAATCGCTCTCGCTGTCAGCCTGATTATCCAGCCTGCCCTTGGCAACAGCCTGACGGTCAAGGATTTCGCGGTCTCCGTGAATCAAACTGCGGCTGGGATGCCGATCGGCTACTTCGGTACCGTCGATTATGCCTTCGCGTTCTACAGCGGTCGCGACCTGGATTTGATTAACGACCGCGACGTGAACCCGCCCGCCTACATCGTTTGCTCAGATGACGGCCTGCGCCTGATGCCTCCCGCGATGCGCTCCCACTACACCATCGTTCTGACCAGCCATCCAACCGAGCTCGACGGCACCGGCGTCATGTATCTGCTCCACCACAACGCAACTTAAAATGTCGCTCGTTCTTTCCGCCCATTTTGCAGAATCGCAAATGTATTCTTGAACGAAGATTCAAACATCACTAGCCTCACAACCATCGAACCCGTGTCATCGCGGCAACCTCATGGACCTACATCAATGGCGACTGACTACATCCTCTACGGTGCGGAACTCAGCCTCTTCACGCGCAAGCTCGAAAGCGCTCTGATTTGGTACGGTATTCCATTCGTCCGCCAGGCCAAAACTTCTCAGTCACGCACTGAAATAGACCGGCGCAGCGGCACCCATCAGATGCCCGCCCTGCTGACCCCCGAAAATTGGATGCTCGCTGACACCACTCCCATCCTCATGCTGCTTGACGCCCGCTACCCTCGGCGCGCGATGTTCCCATCCGGTCTGGCGGGCGTGATGGTCCATGTGCTCGAAGAATTCTTCGACGAATGGGCCGCACGCGTGATGGTCCATTATCGCTGGCATTATCCGGCCAGCGCCAAATTTGCCGCAGAACGGCTAACGCGAGAACTCTTCCCTGACGCCGACGAGGCCACCCTCGCCAAGGCCGTCGCAGAATCGCCAGTAGCCGACTGGGGCCTCCGCGCTTGCCGCGCCACTGGAACCGGATCACCGCATCAGCAACGTGCCGCCGAGCATGAATATGAAGGCCTGCTCGAAGCGATTTCCCAGCAACTCACGAGGACGCGCTTCCTGCTCGGCGACCGTCCCTGTGCCGTTGACGCGATCGTAGTCGGAGGCTTGTTAGCCCATACCTACATGGATCCAGATCCAAAGCGGGTTGTGGCTCGCTATCCGCGCGTTGTCCAATGGTGCACCCAGGACGCCCGCCAATGGGACGGCGGCGGCGAACTCGCACCATTTCCGACCTCGACCCCGTTTGCGCAAACTGTCCTCTCGGCTATGGCAAGCACCTACGTCCCGTTCGTGCTCGGCAATTCCCGAGCGCTCGCGAGCAACGCCAAGGCCTTCACCATCAGCACCTACGGCGAAGAAGTCAGTTATCTCGCACGCCCCTATCCCGAACGCTCACGCCGTATGATCGGCGATCGCATTCGTCATCAACTCGATTACCGGGAACGGTTGACGGTCTCCGCATGGCTCCGCGAATGGGGTCTTCAGGACTGCTTTGAGACCGCCATGTGATGGGACACCAGAATTACGATAGCTTCGCCCGCCGCAAGTCCGCGATTGCCCCAATCAATCGTGGCATCACCTCGCCCGTCGGCCCGCGCAAACTGATATCCGCGAGCGGCGTCAGCTCCGACTCGTAGAGATTCGCCTCGATCATCAAGCCCCCGCGCCGCTTGACGTCGATCGCAAAGCCCGCCGCTGGATAAACCGTCGCCGACGTTCCCGCGACGATCACCAGGTCTGCGCGCCCCGCGTGCTCGATACATTGCGCCAGTACGTCACGCGGAATCGGTTCGCCGAACGCAACCGTGTCGCCCTTCACCAGTCCACCACATTCAGGACACTGCGGGGGCAACACTTCCAGCGAAATTTTCGCGGCGTCGAAACGCAGGCCGCATTCGATACACCGGATCAGCTTCCAGTTGCCGTGAATCTCCGCCAGTGACGATTGTCCGGCCTGCCGGTGCAAATCGTCGACGTTCTGAGTAATCAGAAACCGCAGTACGCCAAGCTCTTCCAACTCGGCGAACGCGTGATGGCCCGGGTTGGGCTGTGCAACCTTCAGCGGTCCCCACAACTCGTCATTCTGCCGCCTGATCCGATCTTCCCACGCCTTTTTGGGATCCTGAAGAAATATCTGATAACCGTTCATCGGCGGCTCGCCGTATTTGGTCCACAAGCCGCCGGGACCGCGAAACGGCGGAATCCCGCTCTCGACCGACATCCCGGCCCCCGTTAGCGCGATCGCATATTGCGCCTCGAGGATTGCGCGCGCCGCCGCGATTATCTCCTGGTCTGTCGCTCTCGGCTCCGCTTGCGCTGCCATCACGATCCTCCGTTCTTCTTGTCGGTCTCGCTATCGCGACCCTGGCACATCATCGCATCGCCCGATTAGCGACCTCGCGCCATTCGCAATTCTTCACTGCATAACTTCTTTGACGAATCCGCTGATCAATTCTCCAAGCTCATGCGGACGTTCGAGCGGCAAATGATGATGCGCCCCCTCGAGCACCTTCAGTTCCACCAGCTCATTCGACGCCGCAGCCTGCTCAGCCGCCTCCGCCATCATGATCCGGCTGAGGCCCGCCCTAATCAGCAGGGTCGGAATTTGCGCGGCGGCGATCGCCGCTTCGACATCCAGCCCGTCCCCGCCATAAAAGCTCTCACGATCGAATTTCAGGGTATAGCAGCCGTCATCCCTCCGACGCAGGCTCCTCCGCGCAATCTCCTCCACCACTTCTTGCGCGATTTCGCCATCTTTCGGCAACAGCCTAAAGCGCGCGACCGCCGTCTCAAGGTCCGGATAGTTCACCGTCGGCAGCGCCTTCAAGCGGTACAGAAAACGATTACGGCGTGGCGTCGAATTCACCGCGATATCGATCGCGATCGCTGCCCGCGCCATCCTCGGATATTCCTGCGTGAATGCTGCGACCGCGATCCCGCCCATGCTATGACCTGCGACGATCGGCCGCTCGATCCCAATTGTTTCGATCAGCCGCGCCAGGTCGTCCGCATGATTCGC
Source organism: Binataceae bacterium (SeqCode) (assembly GCA_035524095.1). GTDB lineage: Bacteria > Desulfobacterota > Binatia > Binatales > Binataceae > DATJUF01. The sequence continues at coordinate 51,719 of DATKPK010000134.1, forward strand.
TGGACCGTACGCCGCCGGTCGCACCCATTCGCTATCACCATGCCCCCGCAGATCGATCGCGATCAGCCAGTACGCCGATGGCATCGACGCCGCCATTCGCGCCCACCACCACGCGTTCGCCGTATTCCCGTGCAGCAGCAGAATCGTCGTGGCGCCATTCGGATTCCATTCCAGGCAATGCAGCCGCGGGCTGCCTTCGACGAACAGGCTGCGCGGCGCGCTCATCCAAGCTCGTCAAGGAATTCGCGCAGCACCTTGACTAGTCCAGCAGGATTGTCCAGCGGCACGTGATGGTGCGAGTCGGGCACCGTCGCGACCCGTCCGTTCGGCACCTTGGAGATAATCTTGTCCGGCACCCACGGTTGGATCGCGCTGGTCCCCGCTCTGATATACAGCATCGGGCACTGGATCTTCGGCAGGTAATCCCACACCGAAATCGGTTCGCGCAGCATCGTCCGCCGATCCATCTTATGCATCCAAGCGCCCTCACCGTCTTGCCGGAACGAATAGCGTGCGGTGTTCGCCAGGATTTCCGGCGACGCGATTGTATTGCTCGGGATCGTTTTGAAATTTGTGATCGCCTCTTCCAGCGTCTGGAAGCGCCGCCCCGGCTTCTCAGCGATCCCTCGCAGCATTTCGGTCGCATCCTTCGGATACGACGCCGGGCTATCAATCGCCACCGCCGCTCGCAATGTCTCGCTATGCTGCCCGGCGTACAGCATGACGTTATGCCCGCCCATCGAATGGCCCACTAAAACCGGCTCACCTAATCCCCATGCCCCGATTACCGCCGCCAGGTCTGCGACGTAATGGCGCGAGCCGTAGGCCCATTCGTCGAACCACGGACTATCCCCATGGCCGCGCTGGTCGAGCGCCAGCACATGACAGCGATCGGTTAATTCCGGCCCTACAAAGTCCCACCAGCGAGCATGCGCCGATCCGCCATGCACCAGCAGCATCGATGGCTTGCCTCTTCCGCCATAATCGACGGCGTTGAGCGGCTGGCCGTCAGCGCCCTTGAATGTAAGTGTTTCCATCAGTCCTCATGTCCGGTTACGCCAGCGCGGTCTCTCCCGCAGCAACTTGTGCGTTTGCGCTTACGTCCTTTGCAACCGAAAACTTTCCTGCCAAGATCATAGCGTCGGAAGTGACGACATTTTAACTGTTACCTGTAACCCATCTTATGCCCAAGAGGCCATCGTCACGAAGTCCGCACCGCGACCGGCGGCCATTCCCGACCGTCGTCCGGGTGACTCTGATATTGCTCATCGCCGGCTTTATTTGGCCGCCTCGTCTGCACGCCGACAACGCCCCGCCGGTCGGCGGCGTCAGCGACTATGCCGCAACTTCAAACGCTGAGAAGGCTCAGGCGCTGGTCAAGACCGCGATTAATCTTACTGACAGCGAACAGGCGTTGAAGCTTCTGTGGCAGGCTACCGACATCGACCCCCAGCTTGAGGATCCTTACGTCTATCTCGGCCTCTATTACAATTCACGCTCCGATTTTGAAAACGTCATCAAGGTCTATCAGAAGCTGATTAAGTATGAGCCCAAGCAATCCAGCGCGTACCTGAATATCGGCGAGGCCTATATGTCATTCGATCCGCCGCGTACGGATCAGGCCCTCACCTACTATCAGAAAGCGCTCGATCTTGATCCGTCATCTTCATTTGCCGCCCTACGAATGGGCGAAATTTATGCCGCGCAAGGTAACCGCGAGATGGCCGTCCGCTATCTCAAGCTCGCTGGAAGCGATGCCAAGAATCCGGACGTCGCCGCCGAAGCCAATCATTACCTGAGCCAAATGGGCGCTTCCTGAGAAACTCAGATACACCCGGAGTCCCCATCCGTGAAACCCGCCGCGTCATAATGTTGGATCGCCCGCGGCCCAGTCCGCCCAAGGCTGGGCGGATATAGACCAAGGTCCGCTTGCGCTGTTTTTTGGCGTAGCCCACAATCAGTTCTTACGCGCAACACTTGCCGCTATAACCCGCGAAAGGCCCCATGACGACCATGCTCTCGAACTCCCAGAAATCCCCGATCCGCCGTGCACTAGCGTTCACAGGCTCTGTGACCGCCCTGACGTTACTCTTGATGGCATCCGCCTGCCACAGCCAGTCCGCCCAGACCAACGCCTCACCCCTGCCGCCCGCTCAGCCAGTTGCCGCTGCCACTCCCGCACCGGCGCCGGCCGCGCCGCCATCTTCCGCCGAAGCGGCGACACCTTCGCATGAGCACATCCACGGTCTCGCTTCGGCGACCGTCATCACGATCCACGGCAAAGTCGTCGCGGTTGATCGCCCGAAGAAGACCGTCACGCTCGAAGGCCCGAACGGTAAACTGGTCACCGTCCACGTCTATAATCATTACAATCTTGAACAGGCCAAGGTTGGCGACCGCTTCGTCGCCAAGTTCTACGAAATCATCACCATCCTCAGGCAGAAGCCTGATACCTCAATTCCATCAGTCTCGGTCGATCAGGGCATCGTTACCGCCGAACCCGGACAGCCTGCCGGTGCCGCCTTCGGCCGCTCGATTCGCGTGGTCGCCACCATCGACGCAATTAATCACGCCGAGCGCACCGTTGTAATCAAAGGCCCCGACGGCGCCGAGGAGACCGTTAAGGTCAATCATCCCTTTAGCCTGAAGCACGTTAAGGTTGGAGACCAAATCGTTATGACTCTGACCAACGTCGTCGCCATCTCACTCAAGCCCGAGGCGTAAGGCGCGAGGCTATCCTCGCGCTAACTGTCTCCGGCAGTCGCCTTCTGCGACGACTGCCGGATTCCCTCGGCTGATGGCTGACGAATCAACCGGGATCCATCAGCCGTACCCATCACTTAACGGACCGACCTCGCCTCGCCGCTGATAATTCCATTGGCCTAACAATATGGCGGATTTTATGCCGCCCAATTTTGCAACGAGTGCCGCTCTCTGCTACTCAATAGCTCCCGAAAGCAACCTAATTCACCAAGCATATTTACTGCTTATGGTTAGCCGCTACCGTCGGTTCACTCCGACATCGAGTCAAAACCTATGCCGACACTCGCCGACCATTTCGCGGCCATGCTCAAAGATGCGACCCTTCATAACACTACTCTCATCTTCGAGGGTGCTCGCCGTAACATCCTTAGTAATCTGGCAAAGGCCGCAAAGGATCCCGCCGCCCAAAACGTCCAACTGCCGGAGAATGCAACTCCGGACGATGTCTTGAAGCAAATTGTGGACTCTCCGATCGATCCAGGCGTTATCGACTCGCTCGCGGAGGCCGTGGGCTTCTCTGAGTTAGCAGGCTTCGGCAAATACGAGACTGGCGATCGCGGATGGATCGGATGCCTCCTGAATTACTACAGATTTCTCCACGACAAAGCGGGCTTTCCTTTGCCGCCGGTGCCTGCCAACGGCAACTCTATCGAGGGTGTCACTAACTTAATCGCCGAGCCCGCCGATAGATCTGGAATTAAAATTGGGATCGTCGGCGATTGGGGCACTGGGGTTTGGGACGACGGCAAGAAGAATGTAGCCAAGAACGTGATCGATGCCATGCGGCAGCATCGGCCCGACTACGCGATTCATCTCGGTGACGTCTATTACTCAGGCGACGCCAAGCAGGAAATTAGTAATTTTCTTCAGCTTTGGCCCTTCACCAATCACCGCAGCTACGCTCTCAACTCCAATCACGAAATGTACAGCGGCGGCCACGGCTATTACGGTACGTTGCTGAAAGACCCTGAATTCCAGCATCAGCAAGCCGGCTACTTCGCTCTGACGAATGCCCAATGGCTGATCATCGGGCTCGACACCGCCTATTACTCTACCAGTCATCTCTATCAGGAAGGCGCTATCCGCGATCCGAACGATCCTTCGAGCATGGCCCAGGCTGATTGGCTCGCGCGAGTTGTTAGCGCCAACCCCGGCAAGCGCGTGATCATGATGACTCATCACGACGGCTTCGACGTCGACGGTGAGACACTCAAGGTCGCGTTCAAGACCCTCTACCAGCAGATCGCTTTGCTGTTGCAGGGCGTCAGCGAATGGTGGTGGTATTGGGGCCACGTCCATACCGCAATCGTCTATAGCCCTGTCTCGCCCTTCCACAATTCGTTGCTTCACGCGCGCTGTGCCGGCCATGGCGCAGTCCCCTACATGCCGTTCACCAAGCGCCTCGGCAAAGAAGTTATCTGGACCGAATACGGCCTCGCCAACAACCCCAACGACACGGGCGTCGACCGAGGCCGCGCCCCCAACGGCTTCGCGATACTGACTCTGACTGGCCCCGATTTGAAGGAAGAGTTTTACGACGAGAACAATCGTCTGCAATGGACCGGCGATCGTTAGCCACGGCAAGGAAATCCGATGATCACTTCAGCTGACTCTCTCGCGTATGCTGTCACGGCCTCGATGCAGAATGGACTCGCCGCGGCCATAGCTGGCAATCTTCCGCTCATCATGCTGAATACTGCCGAAGGCAGCAGCCTGGCGCATGATCTCCGCTCCGGCTATCTCATTCCCCGCAGCATCTCAGTCGATTACACGCCCTTATTCGATATTCTCCATCTTTCAAGCTATGGCCAGCCGCAACTCAAGCTCGAAAACGTGATCGCCACGATTATCGAGCCTCGCGGCCTACTCAAGGACATCTTCGCCACTAACAGCGATCCGCGCGGGATGCTCAGTCAGGTCCTGAGCTTTCTCAGCCAGCCGAACTTCGCTCCCCTGCTCGGGACCTTCGGCTCCTATCTCGAAGGCCAGTTCGGCATCGCGCTGTCGCTCGTCACCACGCTCAAGAATCTCGCCAGCCCGACCTTTCCGCGCGCGATCGCCGATGCCGTTCTCGCCTACTTCTTCAATGAAAACGGCTTCGTCACCGTAGACAATATCCAGTATATGCCGCCGATGAACTTCAGTGGCACCGCCCAGACGTCAGCCGACCTGCAGCACGCCTTGGTTCCCAAAAGCGGCGAACGCTATATCCGAGATCTGATAACGGTCACGGTCGAGGCCGCCGGCGACGTCCAATACCAGTTACGCGACCGCTACCATCAAATGGCCGCGAAGCTGACCGTCCCCCAGCAGGGCGTCGCCATGCGATGGTGCAAGGGCTTCGCCGCGATGGCCGAGTCGGGCGTGCTCACCGCTGTCGAAGAGACACTGCTCGGCATCGGCCAATTCCGCACCAATCCGATAATTGCAGCCGCAGCCGGAACCTATGCTGGCGCGATCGCCCGCAAGGCTACTCAGCATGTATTCCTTAAAGAATTTGGCGTTTAGGACTTAGGATCGAGGACGCAACTACTGCTCAAGGGCACTGGCGTCGACCGCAAATAGCGCAGCTATTCCGCCGGCGCCCCCGGCGTCGGTGTCGCTGCCGGCGAAGCCCATGGTGGCGGAGGGACTTGACCCTGTTGCTCCAATTGCTCGGCCTCGCTACGGAAGCGCGGCGGTACGAAATTCTGATCAAAACGCGCCTGCTGCTCCGGTGTCAGCACCGTCCGAATCTGGATATATGCGTTCAGTAGAACTTTACGCCGTTGCCGCTGAAAGTTCCGTCGTAGCTGGCTGACATGCGCACGCGTATCTTCCATCACCTCGCCAACCTGTTCCCGCTGGCTCGGTGTCAGATTCAACTCACGCGTCATCTTTTCCACCGGACCCTCGCCCGGCGGACGCAGCCATCCCAGCCGGTAAGCGGTAGTCGTGCCCGCGAATCCCAACGCGAACCCGGCCAGCAAAGCGGCGCATAGCAGGACGATTCCGTTCTTACCCAGCAAGACCTTCGGATTGGACGGGGTTGTTATCAGGCGCCAACGGCTCCTGTACTGAAGGATCAGTGCCGATTACATCCTGGCTGAAGATGCCCGCATCGGGCGTATAGCTGACTGGCTCAACCGCCGGATCATCACCGGCAATCGCTTCCATCACGTCCTGACTTGCCGGCGCTGCAGCCCTCCAGGCCGCTGTCCCGCTGATGATCAACAGAATCGCCGCCGCAGCCATTGCTCGCCACGGCGCCATCCCATTTCTTTGCGACGGCACGCGGCGCGCCGCCAACGGCCGCACCGCACTTCGCGCCGTTCCGGCCGGACGCGGCCGTGGCTCCGGTTCGCGCTCCGAATGGAGCACCGGCGCACTCAGCGCAAAGGTCCTGAACGACCTATCGCACTTCGCACACCTGCCCAGATGGGCACTGAAGGCCACCCGCATCTCGGGCGTCAGCGTCCGGCACCAGAACGCGCCAAACTCCTTGCGCGCTTCAAAGCAATTCATCTTGCCACCCGGCCCTTGTGCGACGAAAGAATCTTCTCGGCTTGTGCGCGCATCAACTGACGCGCACGAAATGCCCTTATCTTAACTTTGGCCACACTCCAGCCCATAATTTCTGCGATCTCGTTAACGCTCAGCTCCTCGGTCTCCTTCAAGACCATGACCATCCTGTCGTCCGGTTTGAGCGCGTCGAGTAGCCGGTGCGCCAAATCGTGCGCTTCACGCCTCTGCTCGGCTGCGTTGACTATATCTTCCGGTGTAGCTTGATTAACCAGTTGCGCCCAGTTCTGCTCCGCCGCACCGAAATCCCCAACCAAATCTTCTGGACGCCGTTGCCGCCGCCGCAATTCGTCGTAGCATACGTTTGCCGTTATCGCACGCAGCCATCCGCTGAACGGCATCTCGGCGCGATACGTCGCCAATCCGGTGAAGGCCCGCATCAGGCTTTCCTGCGCCAGGTCGCGCGCCATTTCACGATCGCTGAAAAACCGCTGGCACAGCCTCTCCACCTTCTCGCGATGGCGCGCAGTGAGTTCAGCGAAAGCGGCCGTCCGTCCGCCGAGGACTTCGGCTATCAGATCCTCGTCGGAATTAACGGCGCCTCTCCAGTTCCGTATTGCGGCGAGTGCAGCCATTTTCCTCTGACTTTAACTACGGCCATTGCCCCCGCCTGGTTACAAATACCAGAGATTTTTTGCGCAATTTCCATCGCTTGGCTGCACTTCAAGCTCTTACGCCGCCACGTCCCGCTATTGCTCTGATGGCAGCCGCAATCCTGCCTCGGCCAAATCTGCAGGTGTATCCAGATCTTGTACCGTCCCTGCGTCCTCCACGTCGGCATACCCAACCCGCGATGGCTCCCGATTCACTACCACCCGTGCGCCCTGGTCCTCCGGCGCATCCATCAGTTCCTTGAATACCGATCGATCAAATAGCACCGGATGGCCTCGCCGACCCTGGTAACGCGCTATCACGATTGGCTTCCGCGTGCGCTCATATTCCGCTGCGACCGCTTGAAAGGTCGCGGAATCCACCAGCGGATGGTCTGCCAGATGAACCATCACTGCTTCCGTGTCCAGCAAAACTTGAGCCAGCCCCACCCTCAACGATGAAAGTTGCCCGCGTGCGAAATCTGCATTGTAAGCCACTACGATTCGCGCGTCGTCTGGCACCGACGCCGCTATCCGTTTCCGATGCGCCCCTAGCACCACAATCAGCCGCTCCGCCACTTCCAGCATCGCCATGGCGCTCTTGGCCACGAACGTCACGCCGCCGACCTCTAACAGTGGCTTCGGAAAACCCATCCGGCTCGATTTACCAGCCGCCAGCAGCAGCCCTTCGATCCGGTTAATGGGCGCCATCTAATCTGATGTAATACTTGAGCTTCAGCGCGAAATCGGCCGCAGCCGTCCGGACTTGGTCCCCAGCGTCAGTCCGTCGCGCACACCCGTCCGCCGTTCCCGGATGATCTCGGCGATAATCGCGATCGCGATCTCCTCCGGCGTCTCCGCCCCGAGATCGAGCCCCAGCGGCGCATGAATCTCATCCAGCCGTTTAGGATCGAAACCCTCTTCTTCGAGGCGCGCCAGCATCGCCCGCACTCGCCGCCGCGATCCGATCATCCCGACAAAACCGCACGGCTGTTTGAGCGCCGCGCGCAGCGCCTCTTCATCAAACGCATGGCCGCGCGTCACCGATATCAAATAGCAATGTTGATCGAGATTAAGCGCATCTATCGCCGCAGCGAACGGCCTCACGATAATTTGATCGGCCGTCGGAAAGCGCTCACGGTTCGCGAACGATGCCCGATCATCAATCACCGTCACATGAAACCCGAGCATCGCCCCGAGTTGGCAGAGCGGCTGCGCAATATGGCCAGCCCCAACGATTATCAAGCGTTGCGCCCCGGTTATGGGATCGAGAAAAACCCGCGGCGCGCCATTCGCTGCAATATGCGTTATTGGCTTGAGCGCTCCGTCGCGATCGACCTCGAGTAAGCCTGCCACTGAATTGGCGGTGCGTTCCGCCAGTTGCGCAAGCGCCGCTTCTTCCAGTCGCGCCAAACGCTGATCCGCTTCGTATTTCGGGGGCGTTATCACGGTCTTCGCACCCGATGGCGTCTCACCCCACGCCCCCGGATCGACCACCGTGAGGAGTGCGGCGGGCCTGCTATGCTCCGCAGCGTCGGCCAGCTTGCGTGCGATCGGGAGGTCCGGATCCTTCCACATGTCGATGAAGACATCCATCAGACCACCACACGTGCCGATCTCTTTCTGATCGAAATCGCCGGTCAAATCGATTTCGGCCAGCCGCGCACCGTCGCCTGCCGCCAGCATCAGCCGAGCCTTGCGAAATACCTCCGCTTCCCCGCAGCCGCCACCGATCGTCCCGAACTGGCCATCCTCACGTATGATCATCTTCGCGCCGACTTCCCGTGGCGTCGAACCTCGCACATTGATTACGGTCGCGAGCGCGAATGGCTGCCCACGTTCCAGCGTGCGCACCGCTTCCGGCCAGATTTGGTCAACCGCAGACATGCAAAGCTCCTGCGACGCCCTCATATGACGCCGCCTCGGAGGAAGATCAAAGTGTATTGTGACTTAAAGCGGCCCGCGCTTTCCAGTGCCCGGAACTTTACCGGGCAACTGTGCGTACCGTCGACGAGGGCCGATCCCTCTCGGAACCTAACTTCGCATACGAATGTGGAGGGAAGCGGCGCCTAGAGCAGTCCCGACCCCGAACCCGTCTCTCTCGGCCCGGGCGGACCCGGACGGCGCCGGCCGCCATCTTCCGCCAGACCGTACCGCGTCAGCATCCGGTAAAGCGTCGAGCGTGAGATTCCCAGTAGGTCGGCCGCCCGCCGGCGGTTGCCCTCGGTTTCTTCCAGCGATCGGACCAGCGTGCGCTTGATCACCTCGTCGAGCAGCAACGGCGCCTGCGCTTGTCCAGGATTCGCCGTGGGCGCTGCGGCCGCCTGACTCTCCAAAAAGCTATCGCCGAGTTCGATCGGCGTTTCCGTCGGATTATCAGCCGATGGCTCGGACCGCGGATAGGTGCGGTTCATCACATGGTCGGGCAGCGCATGAGTATCTAAACGATCGCCGTCGGTCAGCATGACTGCGCTCTGCACCGCATGAGCAAATTCGCGGACATTACCCGGCCAGTCATATTCGCGCATCACATCGAATACCCGCCGCCGCACGTAGCGAATCGCTTTGCCGAACAAGCGATTGTAATGCTCGATAAAATGACCGGTGAGCGCTTCAAGGGCGTCACGCCGTTCGCGCAGCGGCGGAATCAGAATCGCAGTCGCGCTCAGCCGATAGTAAAGATCGTCGCGGAACTCGCCCAGCTTGACCATCGCGCGCAGGTCTCGATTCGTCGCCGCAATCAGCCGGATATCGACCTTGTAACTCGCCGCTGACCCGACCGGCTGCACCTCATGGGTCTCCACGGCTCGCAAGAGTTTGGGCTGCAAGCGCAAGGGCAACTCGCCGATCTCGTCCAAAAACAGCGATCCGCCGTTGGCCGACCGGAAATACCCGAGCGAATCCTCTCGCGCGTCGGTGAACGCTCCTCGCACATGACCGAATAGCTGCGACTCGGCCAGATTCTCCACCAGATTCGAGCAGTTGAAAGTTACAAATGGTCCTTTCGGCACGGGTCCCAGCGTATGCAAAGCGCGCGCGACCAGCTCTTTTCCGGTTCCCGATTCCCCGTGAATCAATACCGTCGCCTTGTATGGGCCCAAACGAGCGATCGTTTTGAGCACGCGACGCATATTCGCCGATTGCACGACCATGCCGCCGACGTTTTCGGCCCCAAGGCCGAGTGTGTCGATATCAACCCATTCGTTGTCCGCTCCACCCGGACGAAGTTCTTCCGGCGGTCCCATGCGATTTACTACTTCTACAGAATCATCCAAATCCCAAACCTTCGGACAGGGCGCTCTTGCGATCCCCATAGCGCCTCGACAAGCCGCTCCCCAGCAATCGCCACCGTCCGGCGGCTGATAAAGCAAGTCGAGGGCCACTGTGAAAACTAGCCGAGAAATCTCGTTAAATCGTGAATTTCGACCAGCTTAAAGCGACATGTAGCGACAAATTGATGGCGAAGTGACCGTGATTTGGCGCATCTCTGCACCAAAAAACATTTACGACTCATTTCCGCGAGACATTGGCTTACTCCGGCGGCTGCTGAACAGACTTGGCACTACGTGCGTCATCGAGACCAGTCAGTCACTGCTTTACGGCTCGCCTACTAATTATTCACCGGTTTCCGCTGCTGCGCTCGCGGATTTTTCAGAGGCGCTGAGACTCATAGCCCAAGCGCATCGATTAACACCTGTGCCGCATGGTCGCGCGGGTCGACCTTGTCATAGACCCGCTCAATCACACCCTCGGCATCGATCAAATAGCTGATCCGTTCGGCATACCGAGCCTTGCGATCCCCGCAAGCCCCGTATGCCATTCCAACCTCGCGTTCAGGATCCGACAGCAGCGGGTATTCGAAACGATATTTCGCCGCGAACGCGGCATTGCGCTCGCAATCATCAAAGCTGATTCCGACAATCGCAATATCGCTTTCATCGTAGTAGCCCTTCTGATCGCGCAGGCTGCATCCTTCGAGCGTGCATCCGGGCGTCTCGGCTTCGGGGTAAAACCAGATCAGCACCCGCCGTCCGCGACTCGCGCTGAGGGTAAACGGCGCGCCCTGATGATCACTGAGGGTGAAATCAGGTGCTTGATCGCCCGGCTTGAGCAAACTTGCCATTGTCACGAATATCCGTCTAGACGCGACGCTTCTGGCGATCCGTTCCCTGCACTTACCGCCTCGTCGCTAGCGCCTAACTTTCTAGTTTAGACGGCTCGATGGGCCTCCGCCAATCTTTATTGGTCAGCGCCAATGTTAATTCGAGTTGTACGAAAAGGTCTGGATCGCCTGGATTACCGCGGGCCCAAGGATCACCAGCAGCATAGCTGGCAGGATGAACAGCACCAGCGGAAACAAAATCTTCACCGTGCTTTTCTGAGCCGCTTCCTCAGCGCGGAACCGCCGCTTCATCCGCAGCGAATCCGAACTTGCCCGCAATGCCGGTCCGACTTGCGCGCCGAGTTGCTCGCTCTGGATCAGGGTCGCAGCCAGCGGTCTAACGTCGTCGACCGCCGTGCGTTCGGCGAGGCTGCGCAGGCCCTCACCTAGTGTCGATCCCGCACCGATTTCGCCGGCGACCAGCACCAGTTCAGCGCCAATCGCCTGCTCCTGACGCGCCGTCTCGTCACCCACTACCTTGATCGCTTCAAACAACCCGAGCCCCGCTTCGATGCAAACTACTAGCAGGTCAAGCACATCCGACAATTCCCGCGAAATATTTTCCTGACGCTTGGACGCCCGCTTACGCAGATAATAGAGCGGCCCGTAGAAACCGATTCCGGCTCCGATCATCGCCATTACCAGCGCCTTGGAACTGGATTGGAAATAGATCCCGCCCGCCGTCATCGCCACGACTGCACACGAGGCAATCGCGGCCAGCCGAATCAGAACGAACACCCGCACCGCATTGGATCGCCGAAACCCAGCCTGCACCAGCGTCTGCGCCAGCCTTTCGGTCGCCTTGGTCTTCTTCGGTGCCGGCACCCGTTGCAGCGCCCATTGCAAAAGTGAACGCCCAACCCCATCCGGGATCGGCTCGTCCTCATTTGCCATCAGCTTTGCCGTACGCAGCTGCAGCGTCATCTCATCGAAGCGCTCCTGCATTACGCGATGGCTTCCGTACAGCGCCGCATATAACGCCGTAGCTACCGCGCCCATCAGGAACAGCACCGTGATACTGACCATCAGCGGGCTCATTTCAATAATTCACCCGTAGAATCCGTCGGATTGAAAAAAAGGCCACTACATCGAGCCCGATAGCCATTTTCAGTACCTTGGTCCCCAACGGATCGGTGAACAGGACGCGCGCGTAGCTCGGCTGGATCATGCTGAAAGCTGCCAGCACCAGAACCGGCAACAGCCCGACCACCATCCCGCTCATCCGCGACTGTGAAGTCATCGCGCGAATCTGTGCCGCTAGCCGCTGCCGCGTCCGCACGATTTCCGACAGCCGCCCGATAATCTGCGCGAGACTGCTGCCGACTTCGCTCTGAATCTTCACCGCGACCACCAACAGCCGCAGATCATCTTCCGGCACCCGCTTGAGCATCTCGTCCAGCGCCTTGGGCAACGGCATTCCGAGCCGTGCCTGCTCCAGCACCGTGCGAAACTCGCCCCGCAATGGCTCGTTGAATTCCTTGACCAGGACTTGCAAGCCGCGCAACAGCGAATGACCGGCCTCCAGTGATGACTTCATGAGATCGAGGGCGAAAGGCAATTGCAGCGCAAAGGCCTTGAGCCTCCGCTTGCGCTTGAAGCGTATATACACAATCGGCAGCGCGCCCATCGCCGCCGCCAGCGCGAGCGACAGCATAATATCGCCCCAAACGATCCTGCCGATTCCCAGACCGGCCCCAAAAGCCAGCACCATAATCAGCAGCAACTCGGAGACTCGCATGTAGACGCCGGCCTGCCACATGCTCTGTTCCAGCCGCTTCAGCAGATGCAGCTGGTAAATCATCGTCAACACCGGCGAGCTCTCTGCTTGCCGCCGCCGTGGATCCTGACGCAAGAGAATCTGCGCCGCCGGATCTTCTTCCTGGGTCCGCGTCACCTCGGCAAGCAATGCGGCCGTTGCATGATCCTGCCGCCGGCCGTTTCCGCTGCTTACGAATACGATAACCAGCGCGATTACGGCCGCAAAGATTCCGCTGGCGATTAGCAAATCCATCGTGCTACCGTGCGTCGGCCTGCATCGGGGCCGGCCCCGCGGTGTTCAACTTAAAGCCCGCCGCCTCCACCTGATGCGCGTATGCCGATCGGATTCCCGTCGACTTGAAGTGGCCAACCACCGCGCCATCCGCGGCTGTCTCCGTGCGCACGAACTCGAAAAGGTCCTGCATCATCACGATGTCGCCTTCCATCCCGCTGATCTCCGAAATTTTCATCACCTTGCGGGTGCCGTCCGATAGTCGGCTGACGTGCACGATCATGTTCACCGCCGAAGCGATCTGCTGCCGCATCGCCCGCTGCGGGATAGAAAAACCCGCTAGCATCATCATCATTTCCAAACGCCCGATACATTCGCGCGGGCTGTTCGCGTGAATCGTCGCAATCGATCCGTCATGGCCGGTCGACATCGCCTGCAGCATGTCGAACACCTCGGCGCCGCGCACCTCACCGAGAATGATTCTGTCTGGCCGCATTCGCAGGCAGTTTTTCACCAGTTCGCGCTGCGTTACTTCGCCTTTGCCTTCAAGGTTCGGCGGACGCGTCTCGAGCCTCACCACATGCGGCTGCTGCATCGACAATTCCGCCGAATCCTCGATAGTCACGATTCGCTCGTCGTTCGGCACAAACGCCGACAGGCAGTTAAGCATCGTCGTCTTGCCGGAGCCGGTGCCACCGCACACGATTACGTTCAGACGCGCTTTCACGATTGCTTCGAGAAAGGCGACCATCTCCCGCATCACGCTGCCCTTGGCCACCAATGCGTTGATGTCGAACCGGCGCTTGCCGAAACGCCGAATCGATAGCGACGGCCCGTCGAGCGCAAGCGGCGGCACAATCGCATTGATACGCGAACCGTCGCGCAACCGCGCGTCCACCATCGGCGACGATTCGTCTACCCGCCGGCCCACCTGCGAGACGATCCGGTCGATAATCAGCATCAGATGCGGGTCGTCTTGAAAAGTCACATCGGTCAAATGTAGCTTGCCGAATTTCTCGACATAGACTTGGCCATGGCCGTTGACGAGAATATCCGTGATGTCGTCATCGTGGAGTAGGGGTTCGAGCGGCCCCAGGCCCAGCAACTCGTTTTTGATTTCCGTGACCAGCCGCTGACGATCGAGGTCAGTCAGCAGCCGGCCATCTTCATCCAGCGTGTCATTGATCGCCTGCGTCACCTTGGCCGACACCATCGCCGGTTCAAGCGCGTCGAGCTTCGACACATCGAGCGTTTCGAGCAGCCGGTTATGGACGCGGATCTTGACCCGCCGCGAACCATCATTGGGATCCTCGCGGCGCCGCGCCTGACCCGCGCCGCCAAGGATCGAGCCGCTCGGTTCCTCCGCTTTGGCAGGACCACTCTTTTGCGCCAGCCGATCGACCAGCCTCATTTCTTATCCCCTCGCTTGCAGTTCCGACTCCTGCGCAATCCCCTGATTCTTCCGCGCAACTGAATCGTCATCTCTCAATGGCCGGGACCAAGTACTTGGACCTCCATCAACGTCACTTGCTCACTCGCTTGGACGCCGCCTGGCCCGTTCGCCCTAATCATTGCCTGATAGCTATCCGCCCAGCGCTGACACGCCGGCACTGCCTCCAGCGTCGCCGCGATACATTCACTGACCGTATGGCTGTCGGTCGTGCCAACCTGCACCAGCCCGCCATCGCCGCACTCCATCGGAATGCGTTGCTGCGCTCGATACTCAGCCGCGCCTGCGCGGCATGCTTGCGTCTCTTGATCAAGCTGATGCGCCTGTGCGCGCAGCCCATCCGCCACCGGATTATCTACTTGCCGCGCTTCCTCCAATCCGCAACCCGCCACCAGCATCAGCACGAGGCAAAAGAACCGTGCATAGCTATTGACTATTTCCATTGACTATCCGTTTCATGTACTGGCTCGCGCGCCGAATGCTCCAAAGAGCCGTCCCAGCAGGCCGCCACTGCTCGCCGCTACATCCTCGCGCTGCACCGTCAGGCGCCACGCCAGAGTTTCCATGGCCCGCACGTAGGCCGAACTTGCGCCCGCCTGCCACACGTTCTGCTTGCGTAACTGAACGCGTTCCATCAGTTTGTCGTCGCGTGGAATCGTCGCGTAGAAACTCTCACCCACCACTTCCTCCAGGCGGCTCTCGCTGATCACGCTCTGGGGATCGGCCTTGTTCAAAAGATAGTGCTGCGCAAGGTCGGGCAGCCCCAGCCGTTCAAACAGATCCTCGAAGCGCTGCACCGTATGCGCCGCCGCCAGTGATTGATCGATTACGTAGATGACCTCGTCGGATATTTCCCACGCCGCTATTGCGTTCTCATCCAGCCGCTGTCCGCAATCGACCACCACAAAGTCGAACAGTTGCTGCATCAGCTTCAGCACCGCGCTGACAGTTTTATCCAGAATGCGATCGGCATCTTCGATCCGCTTGGGTGCTGCCAGGAGATAAATCCCGGATGGATGCTTCGTTAGCGCACCTTCCAGCCTCAGTGAATCCAGCGCCCGGGCGAAATCAGGCAGCGCTGCAATCGTCTGTTCCGGCTCCAGTTGCAGCGCCAGACTCAATCCACCCTTTTGCAGATCCAGGTCGACTACTGCGGCGCTCTTGCCCAACGCGTAGTTCAGCGCGAGCGTCAGGTTCGCGCACAGCGTCGTTACGCCTACGCCTCCGGCCAGGCTCGTGAACGAATAGATATGACCGCCGCCCTTCCGTTCATCGCGCCGCTGCCGTTCGTTCAGCTTCACCAGTACGCGGCTCATCTCGCTTTCTTCGAGCGGCAGAAACATCAACTCGTCAGCCCCCGCATGCAACGCCCGGCGCATCAATGCCGCCGATCGCTCGTGCAGCAACGCGATCATCACCGGCCGCGGACTCCGCGCGGCTTTGGCTTGCAAATAACCCAGCGGTCCGGCTTCCTCGTTGTTGAACAGCACCATCGCTAGGTCCGCGTCCGGCATCCCTTCACTCACTGCACTCGGCGCTATCTCTGCGATTTCCAGTACAGGGTCCGTCATCTTGATCAGTACCGCCCGAACCTTCGCTCGCTCTTGTTCGGCCGCGCCAAACAGATGCACCCGCAACCCGCGATGATGCTCGAGGCCTTTCGAAGCTACATTCGCCACCCTACTCCTCCACTCACCGCCGCCTTCCCGCTATGTCTGAAGTGGCGGCGAGCCGTCAACTCGCCGCCACTCTCCGATCATTCTCACTTGATCGTTTGCGCTCCCTCAGGATGCCGCCGCTGTCAGGGACGAATTCACGGAGTTCACCAGGGTCTCGATATCCTGACCCATGGTCTGATAAACCGCGAACACGACTACCGCGATCGCCGCCATGATCAAGGCGTACTCAGTCATCGTCTGTCCTCGTGACAACTTGCGCAGCCCTTCGCTCACCTTGATATACTTCTTCGCTAGTACATTCATACCGGCCTTCTCCTTGCACTATCTGACTTAGCTTCTGTTAATTGTAACGTTGGTGCTTTATGCACTCTCGCCCTACTTTCTCTTATTTCGTTCTGCCGTTCGCTCCTCTGCGATACTCACTCCGCGCACAACCCTATCCCGCTGGATTTAGTGCCTCCTTTACCTGATCGCTTGCTCGGATGAGTTGAGCAGGCTCCATGCCATCTGCGGCAATCAATAAATCATTACGCTTTTGCGCCAATGGGCTCCGGCGGCGTCTCATAACCGAAACACTACTTGTCCGTCAGCGGGACATCGGTGTTACTAAATGCTGCCTGCTGCGTCTGCCGCCCCAACAGAAAAAGGCGAGCAGCATATAGCTTACTCGCCCTTTTCCGCGACGTATTTCTTGGCTAACGTGCGGCCTTGCCCGACCACCAGCAGCCAATTTCTGCTGACTTTCAGCTTACTTTCAATCGACCTCGAATCTTTTCATCGCGAATTACACGGCCTCTATCGCTTCTCACGCCGTCTAAAAATGATTCGTGCTTACGTTCGGATGCCCACCGACACTGGTCGCAAACGAGTCTACGAATCCGCTCGCGGCATTAGTCTTGTCGACTGCCACGGTGTCATAATCGCCAAAGTAATCGGGCGCGACCAGCACATCTTGGCCGACCACCGACGGAAAATTAGTCTTCGTGTACAGCTTGCTCGTCCAGCTTGCTCCGTTATTCGTCGACGACGAACAGGTTCGATCAATCAGAAAGTTATTCGGATCCCGATGGCGGTCGTAATAGCAGATCCCGATCCGGCCGGTCTTATCAGTATCGATCGCAGGCTCGAACTGATCAGAGTATGGATTCGGTCCGCCCTCCGGATTCGTATTCACACGCTTCGGAGAACTCCACGTTGTCGCACCATTCTGGGATTGGCTGAAGAGGATATCCGCAAAGCCGTACACCCCGGTCGTCGACAAAATGTCGTTGACCTCGGTCGTTGCGGTATCCCAAGCTAGATAAATATATCCGAAATTATGCGTGCCGCGCCCGATCGCTATACTGGGATACTCGGCGGCTTGAATCAGCCCCTGCAAGTCTGCGCCGTCGCCGACCGGATTAACCGAGCTGACAATCGTCGGTGTCGCAAACGACGCTCCTTCATTCGACGACACCGCAATCTTGATATTTCGATCAGTTAGTTGTCCTCCGTTCTCTCCCATCGTTTCATAGGCAACATAAACCACGCTGGCTGCGCCTACCGCTACCGACGGCCCCTCAACGAAAGCGTTGGGATTCGCATCATTCGCGCATACCTCTTCAATCACAGCCGGCGCACTCCAATCGGTTCCTCCATCGGTCGAGTACACCAACTCGATCGCGTAACGCGGAATCGGCTCTCCGGCGTTCGGGTCTGATTCAGGGAAATCACCGCAGGTCGTGCCCGAATAGTCTTCATCGACGTACGTTATATACACTTGACCAGTATTTGCCGGGTCAATCGCGAGCGCATCCTTGATGATCTCGTGAGTAAAGCCGTCTTTACTTATAGCCACAACTGGCTGTCCGTAACTGCTGCCGCCATTGGTCGATGCCGCCATAGCCACACCCGTCAGCACGTTCTCTCCATCCCACCAGGTTGCCGAATAGTAAAAATCGCTTTGATTAGTACAAACCACCGACGGATCGCCGACAATCATCTGGTCGACATTCGTCGGCGGCGACGGCGGTCCGTCATACGCATAACTGCTGCCCTTGTTTGCCGACGTCGACGCCCCGATCGCACTTACGCCGTCGCTCCCCTCAAAGGTATTCACCTCGGCGCCCGTGTCATTGAACGTCACGACCACGTGGCCTCCGCACCATGCCGACGCCGTCTCATTCTGCGTAAACCCGGACAACCGCGTGTTCGCCAGATTCTCTGTCGAGATCGGCCCGCCCGCGGCCGCAGCCCGCACCGCCGCCGGGTCGAATTCCCAATCTTCGATCGGTTCACCCTGTAATGCCATCCGCGCGAAGTCTGGGCGCGCCAATGGCCATCGCGCCGCCAACGCTGCAACGTTACCCCATGCTCCACGCTCAGCCGCAGCTGCATGAGGTAATTTCGCCAACTGATGTTCGCGCTCCATCAACTTGTCAAACATCGCGAGCCGTTGATCGGCCCATTGCGCTCGCACTGTCGCCGCACCAATCAAATTGGCTAAACACACTGATACGGCGAGGCTTACTAGCTTTAGCTTCCGCACCGAGACATCTCCTGACTGAGTAAAGGGAGTTGACGAAAGACCGCCCTGCGCGGCCCGCGCAGGCGATAATTCCAAGGAAGATGCCAAGCTTGACGCGCGATGGCGCGCTAGTTTGAAATGAACAGTTTCTCGTTTTGAGACATGTCTTGAATTGCGCTGATTAGCCCTGGTTCATTTGCTCGCTGATCCTTCGGGCGGCAATACGATAGCTGTTCGGCATTATTTTGGCGCGACCAGGATGACGGCCTCTGCCGCCTGTCGTCACTACTCTTAGCGCTCCGGATTTATAAGGGTGAAGTATTCTCTAGTATCGCCAACCGCCGCGTTCGAACAGTTCTTCGTTTCTCAATGATGTCATCGCCGGCCCGATGCGCGCCGATCTTAACCAGTCCGTTTACTCGGTTTGGACGGCGTGGTACTGGCTAGTCATTCATTATCGACTGAGTAATTGCATAAGCAGTCGATAGATTGCTACGTTTAGCGCGAGATTCGCCTGAGATCGCGTTGCTCGTTCAGAGCAAGTCGTAATGGCGCGGGGTAAACTCTTGTTGATCGAGATCGATCGAGCGGCGCGGATGCTTGAAAACCCAGTGATCCTGCTGAATCCAAATGATCACATGGGCCACCAGAGCTGTGAATCCGCGCACTTCCAATTCCGCATTCCGCGGCATATCGATTTCTGCGTCAGTGATATTTCTGGCTGGCGTACCTTCCATAGTTCCACTCGCTCTTAATGAATTAAGCCAACTTGTTCCGCCTCCCGCGCAGTATTCGCACCGCAAACAACGCGCCAGCGTCGTGGATTAGTCAACAACGATGCCAGCTCACCACAAACGAAAGGCGCCCGATCTTGTGACCGGACGCCTCACTTATTACTCAGTTGCAGCAGTTATATATTTAGAACATTCTCGTCGCGCCATTAGACCTGACGGACGGCATGCCGCGCCGGCCGCGATGAGGCCCGGTCACTCTAGCTCACACCTTTACGACGCAAGCCCAGGGTCGCATCGTAAAGCCACCTATTTCTTCCCGGCAAAGGGCTTGTCACGTTCGCCCAGCGCCGCTTTGAGACCCCGCTCACGGCTCGCTTTCATCCAATTCTTCACTGTCTCCGTCTGATGGGCGATACAGTCGAGGTCGGCTGCTGATTGTTCCAACGCGCGGAAGCCCTGTACTTCGAGCTGGCGGTTCACGGCCGCCTTATGCAGCGTTAGCAAGTCAACCGGCACCATTGCGACCCGACGCGCATAGGCGAGCGTCTCATCCCCAAGCTTGTCTTTGGGGAACACGCGGTTCACCAGATGCCATTCGAGCGCCTCTTGCGCGCTCATCAGATCACCGGTGAAAAAGTATTCTTTGGTCTTGCGCGGACCCATGAGGGTCGGCCACATCGATAGCGTCGGCAAAATTCCAAGCGATCGTCCCGCCGGATGGCCAAACTGCGCATCCTCACTAGCGAAAACGATATCGCAGTGGCCCACCAGTTCAGTGGCGCCCGCCAGGCAGAACCCCTGCACTTGCGCGATCGTTGGCTTGGGCAATGACCACAGCCTTTGCCAGCGCTCGACGATCTTCTGCAGGCCGGCGCGATCGCTGCTCACCGTAAAGCCCGAGCCCGGCTGTTGTGTGCCCTGCAAATCGTATCCAGCACAAAACGCCCGTCCCGCACCTCCAATAATCAGCACACTCGCCTGTGCATCCGCCTCGAACGCGTTCAGTGCCTCGTCGAATTCCTTGAGCAGCTTTTGCGACATCGCATTGAGCTTCTCAGGACGGTTCAGCGTCAGCCGAAAAATTTTATCCTCGGCTTTTTCGTAGATGATAGTCTCAAAGTCCGCCATGACTCGGGTCCTCCGCCGCCCAGTTGAGCGCATCGGCCCGCGTCACCGCAACCGCAAGAGCCGCGTCAAGAATGCAGATTCCGAAGACTGGAAATTTCGCCGACGCACCGGCACTCGCAACTTCTTAGAGCACCGTGCTTGCGGCCCCTAGCTTGTACATAAGCCGCGCAGGCTCGTTGGCTCGCTACGCCTTCGGCTCAGACTGAGCGGTACGCCTTCTCAAGTTCGGGCTATGCTACGCCGACCGCACCAGCTACCGCCGATTTAGCATTCAGCGCGTCCGACAATACGCTGGCGATCAGGCTGTACACTTCGCGATTCACAATCAACCCGATATGGCGCCCGCCAACTTCGCAATTCCGGCCGCCCTGATCGAGGCATGTGCGCCAATCAAGGACCTCGTCTTCGCGCGTGTAAATCGACGTGAAGGCCCGCAAATCACGCGTCGCCATCTCCAGGATACGCGCGAAGCCGCACTTGCATTGCGCTGTCCCGCATTCCGGGGGCGCACCCGCAATCCTCTGCCACAGCCCCGCAACGCTCTGCATCAATGGCCGCACTTCATGGTTAATGGATTCCCAATCATTGCTGATCGGCGCGCCAAGCCCAATCACGTGGCTGACATGCTCTGGTATCCCGATACCGATTGAGCGCGCCATCACTCCGCCCAGACTATGTCCAATAATCGAGACGCGTCCGTGCCCTTCCTGCGCGATACCTTTGACTCGCGCCTCAAGCCGCTCGAGCTTCTCGCGTGGACAGCCGAGATTGAGATCGATTCCCGAAAGGTAGGGTTGATAGCCGATTCGCTTCAGCCAGCGCGCCATCGGCGCCATGATCCAGTCCCCGGCAAAGAAGCCCGGAATCAGCAGGACGGGTTGGCCGCTGCCGTGCTTTACTTCCCGGCCGTAGCAGATTGGATTCCGCAGCAGCCCTGCTAGCTGCTGGTAATAGTCCATGGTGGAAGCGGTAGTAAGCTCAAACAGCACAGCGCCAGCTAGCCTTTCACAATACAGATTTCGGCGATACTAGACAGCTTAGCCGCTGATAGTAAAGCCTCTGGCGGCAATGAAAAGCTCACGACCACAAGCGGCCCCCAACCTGAATCAACAGTGGGAAAATACGCTGGAGCGTGGCTCCCCGATCCTGGCTGTTCTCCCATCCTGAGGCCGCGCCTCTCACTGACGACGGCATCCGCGAGCCGTCATCTCGCCGCCAAAAGAAAAGCGCCCGTCATCGACGGGCGCTTCACTCCGGCGTCAGTGCTTGGAGGCCAAGCACGGCAACTCTAGTTCTGCGCTTGCAACTGCCATAGCGAACGCGCCGTTGAGACCGAGCGCTCGATCAGCTTGCGCGCCAGTTTCTGCTGCGCTTCGATCATCGGTGCGAGTGGCGTCTCCTTGGCCCAGCCCGTCACCTTCTCCTGCATCTCGAGCGCCTGCGTCGCGAACTTCTCGCTCGCATCGATATACCAGGCGGCCGCTTTCTTAGCGCCCTCGAGGTTCACGAACGGGTTCTCGCCAAGTTTGCTGAATGCCTCAAAATATCCTTTTTCCGCCACTGACTATTCCTCCATGCCCGTTTCGGGTCGATTTTTACCGCGTCTCCCTGACGCCGCTATCTCACTAATTTAATCACTCAAACTCGTGCGCCGTGAGGCGTTTGGTCACTTTGGTGACACTTAATTACGATTCTCTAAGCCGTTCGCGTCGCGCTCGGCCAGCCATGCGCCGATCTGCGGCCACAGCTTCTTCATCGCTCCCGCACTTACCACCGCTCCCAGATGCCCCGTCGGAAAAGTCAGCGTGCGCTTGTCGGCGCTGCCGATCTTTTCGACCATTCCGAGGCTTGAACTCGGATGCACCACGTCGTCATGCTCTGCGATTACGTTCAGCACCGGGCAATTTATCTCGCCCAAATCCACCAACCGGTCGCCGACTTTAAACTCGCCCTTCGCCAACAGGTTGCGCTTGAAGATTTGTCCCGTCAGCTCCTTGAAAATCCGCCCGGCCAGCGGCACATCGCTCTGCATCCACAGCTCGAACAACTCGAACATATCGGCATAACCGTCACGCTCGGCGTTGCGGTAAAGTCCCACGTACTTGTCAAATGCATGATGGACTGGCGCCATCGCCGTGAACCCCATGTTCACCATCCACGCCGGACAATTGCCGTAGACCTTCGTGATCAGGTCGATCGTCGAGTCGTTCATCCCGTCCATCACGTTGTAGATCGAAATCTCCCGCGTGCTCATGTCGAACGGGATCGTCAGCGTCAGCAGATTCGCGACGTTTTCCGGATGCAGAGCGGTATAGAGCAGGCTCAAAAGTGCTCCGAAGCAATAGCCCAGCACGTTGACCTGTTCTACCCCCTCTTCGATCTGCACCGCTCGTACGGCGTTGGCCAACTCCTCGTTTACGTAGGAATCAAACCCGCGCCACGTGTCGCCTTCGGCTGGCGGCAGCCAGTCGATCAGATAGACCTCGAAGCCCTGACTCAGCAGGCTCCTGACCACCGACTTGTCTGGCTGCAAATCAAGGATAAACGGCCGCTTGATCAGCGCGTACACGATCAGCACTGGCGTCGCATGCTTCCGCACTTCAGGCCGGTAATGCCGCAAGCTGACCACGCCCGCGCGGTAGATTACTTCGTAAGGCGTCACCGGCGCCGGGTCGGCTTCGACTTGTGAGCCGAAGCCGCGGCCAACCGCGTCGAAAGTCCGAAGCGCGCCTTCCATCCAGTAGCTGGCGATATCGTTAAAGAGCGACACTCTTCTTCTCCTGGCGCTGTTGACGTGGCGCATCTGACGGCTTCATGCCATTCCAGATAATCTGGGCCGACGCGTTCTGGGCTTCCGCCGCACGCGCCGCCGCATAAACGTCATCGATCGGGTCGAAGCTCTCTTGTGCCGCCCGCAACGCACGGACCTCTTCGCGCAAGCCCTCGACCGTCCGATTCAGCCGCTCGACATCCTTTGCCGCCGGCAACCCTACTACCGGCAGCAGATCGCGGAAGATTCCCGACGCCATCGCATCGCTCGCGCGCCGCGCTTGCAGCCCGATTTCGAGCGTCTGTGCCGCTATCTGTCCGAATGCCGGGTTTGCATAGAGCTCATTCGCCGATTCATTGGCGATTCGCACAAACGCGTCATAAGCCTTCCAGCCCGCCGCATACAGCGCTTGGTCGTCTTTCTCTTCAGACAGCAGCCGTCGCGCTGCTGCCGTCGGCAGCTCTATAAGAGCCGCTTCAAAGAAATTTGCCACATCGCTCATCATCTTCGACTGTTTGTTGCTCATCTTAATTCAACCCCACCCTACTTGTGCCTACTTCCTGCGCCTATACGCTCACTGTTTGTCATCTCTAACAGTCAGAAGTTTAGGTCAGGTTAACGCCGTGTCATAGATTAGCGATGCTTAAGTCTGTCACGCACACGACCAAATCTCCCGATCGCTTCGCTTTAACCCCTTTATTTGTCGCCTTGGCGACATCTCCCCGCCCTGTGCTACGACTCCCAGTGTGGTTTCTCATTCCAACATCGACGCCAGGATGCTGGGCCGGCTGAAAACTCTAGCTTGGCTTAGCCGAGACCAGCTTGAAGGACTTGCACAAAGCCTAACTCCGCTACGGGTGAAACGCCGCGATGCCATCTTCCACGAAGGCGAAGCCTCCAACCGCGTCTTCGTCCTTCTTTCCGGCGTCGCCAAACTCTCTTATGTCAGCCGCGACGAGCCAGTTCTGGTTGGCCTTGTCGGCCCTGGTGAGATTTTCGGCGTCTCCTCTCTCCTCCCAAGCGCAACCCGCCCCTTTCGCTGCGAGGCGTTTAGCGATTGTCTGGTCGGTGTCAGCCGTCCCGAGACCTTCGTCGGCCTCATGCTGGGTGTGCCGATGGAACGCTTCAGCCGCACGCTCGACGTCACCGTCGGACGTTGGTGGACAATGCTCCAGCGCTACACCAATTTTGTCGGTCTGAGCGTGCGCGAACGCCTCGCCGGCGCCCTGCTCGAACTCGGGCTCAAATTCGGCGTCGAGGATTCACGCGGCCTGCTGTTGACTCTCAAACTGACCCACGCGGACCTCGCCGAGCTGGTCGGCGCCTCGCGCCAGCGCACCACCGAGCAATTGAACGATTTCGAAAACGAAAAAGTCCTTTTGCGTGACGGCCGCCGGCTGATTATCGTGCCCGACCGGCTGCGCGAGTTGGTACAAGCGTCTCCAATCGAATAACCTACGCCGAGTCCTCGTAAGCCTCGCCGGCTAGCCGGAAGCTTCCGAGGCATGCGCACAAGGATAAGGACTAAGGATTACGATGACGGCGCAAAGCAAATTCATCGACGCCAACGGCCTCCAACTGCATTATCTCGATTTCGGCAATTCCAGCGCGCCCCCAATCATCTGCATCCACGGCCTGAGCGGCAATGCTC
Organism: Binataceae bacterium (SeqCode); assembly: GCA_035524095.1. Classification (GTDB taxonomy): domain Bacteria; phylum Desulfobacterota; class Binatia; order Binatales; family Binataceae; genus DATJUF01. The sequence continues at coordinate 76,703 of DATKPK010000134.1, forward strand.
ATAACTTCGATGGCCTCGCTCCGCGCCTCGCAAACCGTTACCACGTACTGTCACTCGACGTCCGTGGCCGCGGCGACAGCGCGTGGGGCCCCGCCACCGACTACAATCCCGTCACTTACGTCGCCGACCTCGACGCTTTTATCAGTGCGCTCAGCCTCGGCCGTGTCAGCCTGATAGGCACTTCGATGGGCGGTATCATCTCGATGATCTTCGCGGGTGGGTATCCTGAAAGGGTCGAACGGCTAGTCCTCAACGACATCGGTCCCGAAATCGATCCGGCTGGCTTGAAGCGCATCACCGATTATTTCACTGAAGCGCCCACTGAGTTCCACGATATGGCCGAAGTCGCCGCTTACTATCGCGCCAACTATCCGTTCCTGACTCACGCACCCGAAGCTGAGTTGATCGAGTTCGTCAAATGGGCGGTCAAACCGACACCCGAGGGCCGCTTGACCTGGAAGATCGATCCCTCCGTGCGCAACGTCCCGCGCACCGGTGCCGCTGCCCGCCCGATAGATATGTGGGTGCCCTTCGCCCGCATCCAGGCCCGGATGCTAGTGATTCGTGGCGCCGACAGCGACATCCTCGCCGCCGCCACCGCCGAGCGGATGACGATGGTGGTCCCGGGCACTCAGACCGTCGAGGTTCCCGGCGTCGGTCACGCCCCGACCCTCAACGAATCCGCTGCCACGTCCGCCATCCTTCATTTCTTCAACGCCTGACAACTCGGCGCCATGGCGCGCCTACTCAAGAACTGTGTTTCTCAGTTGGAGAGAGGTGCCCGCACTTAAGCACCGTTATCTTCGTTGTCCTCCGAGAACCCAGAGTGATTGCGACCCACGTGTATTGTGATATTCGCCATCAGGCTCAACGCCGGCATCGCACTGTATCCGGGACGTTCCGAGTCAAACATTAACAATTCCGATGAAATCGCCAGTACCGTCCGCTGCTCAGTTCGCCGTCGCGAGGCGTCGGCGCAACCGCTCCGATTCCTGGCCGATCGCGCGCGCGACTCCAAGACCAATTGCCTGCCACGGCGGTATTCCTGCGAATGCCTCGCCGATCGCGTAGAGCGTCCGCATCGAAAACCGCGGCTCGTTCGCGATCGCGAAAATCGTCTCCCAGTGCTTCGGCGCCATCTTCATCCGAAACCGCTCGAGCCCGCGAAAATTGTAAAAGCGATTCGCATGTGCCCGCGCGATCATCATCATCAGCCGCAGCCACCACGGATTCGTTTTGATACCCGCCGCCCGCGTTGATAGCGCCACCAATCCGAGCGTCGCGAAATCCCGCCCTTCGTCGGCCAAGTGGCGCATCGCTGCGTCAATCAAAAGCTCGCTGGAGCCATTCGGCGCCCACGGCGATCGCGCTACCTGTTCGATCAGATAGCCGTTGCGCGCGGCCACCGGTGACGCCACCAGAAAGGCGACTGCTTTCTCCTCGCGCCGCGCCACCATCGTCATCCGATCCGGATGCTCTGCGCGCGCAATCTGTGGTTCAACCAGAAAATGCAGCGGCGGCAAGGCTCGCGCGTTGAGCCACTCATCAAGGATCCGTTGGAGTTCAGACTCCGCTTGCCCAGATCTATCAGCGATCCTCTCGACTGTTAGCCCTTTGTTCCGTGCCCGTGCCACCTGACTCCGAATCGCCCGCCGCGCCACTGCAAGCTCCGGCCATTCCTGTGGATTCCACACGGGCTGCGCGCCGATCACGATCGTCGAATAGCCGCTCGACCCCTGCACGGTCTCGCGTAAGCGGTCGGCCGCGCAGACGTAACAGACGCGGCAGCCGGCACCGCTCGCGAAGCGCTCAAACTCGCCGATGACTCCAACAAGCGCCTCCGCTGGACATACGGGGGCACCCGCGACCACAAAAATGTTCCGGCGGCGCATATACGCGACCACCGCTGGCGTGTTTGGCGCGAACCAGTACTCAAAGCCGGGATTCAGAATTTGATAGGCTGTCGTATTCCAGCCGTAGGTCATCACGAGTTCTCGCACATCCTCGTGATTCTGCTCCGTACTCGAGTCAGGCATACTCAGCGAAACTTTATCATCAGAGGCTATTTAATTTCTTCTCCTCGCCAAGGCAGCGCAAAAGACGCCAGAACCAAGCCGTCCATGAGCGCTCGTTTACGCACTGACAGCGCGAAGCGGAACCGCGTGAAATCGTTTACGGCGTTGTCGCTCAGACTGACAGACTGAGCACTGGTTCAGTTTGCCGCGACTGACCACTCTTGACCAACACCCCCACCGACTGTTAGCTAACAACGGTTATGCCGCATATTCCCGTTCATCCGTCGGCGGAAAAGCGTTTCCGTCAAAGTGTCAAACGCCAACTCCGCAATCATGCGATTAAAACTCGTGTGCGTACCGCCACTAAACGCGCCCTCGAAGCGATTACCGGCAATGATCAGGCTGCCGCGGCTGATGCTTTGCGCAACGCCATGAAGGTCCTCGACAAAGCCGTAACCAAGGGTACGATTCCAAGGAACACCGCCTCACGCAAAATCGCGCGGCTCTCCAAGCGCCTTCACGCTTCTCACGGTACGGCCAAAGCTCAGGCTTGAGCCTCACTACGCCGCGGCGGCTTAGGCTGCTCGATTCGCCCTAAAATAAAAGAGGCGCCCATTATCTCGGCGCCTCTTCTCTATTCCTTCCAGGCCGATGAGGGTCTCGCAATAGCCATCCTTAGTAGTAGTCAGGCACGAAGGTCTGATCCTCCATCGGCGGACGCACGTAGTCCGTCGGCATCTCCGGACGCGGCGGCAATGCGAACGGTGTCGGCGGCAAATCCTCGTACGGAATCAGGCTCAGCAGATGACGAATACAGTTCAGCCGCGCCAGCTTCTTATTGTCGGCCTTGACCACCCGCCAAGGCGCCATCTTATGGTCCGTGTGGCTGAACATCGCGTCCTTAGCCTTTGAATAATCGACCCAGCGGTTACGCGATTCGACGTCCATCGGACTCAGCTTCCAACTCCGTGTCGGATCATTCATGCGGCCCTGGAAACGCAGCTCCTGCTCCGCGTCACTAACCGAAAACCAATACTTCACGAGAATCAGCCCGGATCGACACAACATCTGCTCAAATTCTGGGCAACTGCGCAAAAATTCGCGGTACTCATCTTCCGTGCAAAAACCCATAACGTGCTCGACACCGGCGCGGTTGTACCAGCTCCGATCAAACAGCACCATCTCGCCCGCCGCCGGCAGATGCGCGGCGTAACGCTGAAAGTACCATTGGGTTTTTTCCTTTTCGGTCGGCGTGCCCAGCGCGACCACGCGGCAGATACGCGGATTCAACGTTTCGGTGATTCGTTTGATTACACCACCCTTGCCGGCCGCATCACGGCCCTCGAAAAGCACCAGCACGCGCAGGCCTTTAGCCTTGATCCAGTTCTGCATTTTGACCAATTCGATCTGCAGCCGCGCGAGTTCTGCCTCGTAAACATCATTCTTGATTTTGCGCGCTTCGGCCTTGACGTCCCCGTGATGAATCGGTGGTGTCGCGCCGTTCATATCGCCATTGGCCGCACCGTTTGACGTCACCGTTTTGGCGATGATCACCGCCGGGTCTTTTTCTTTGCCCTTCTCTTTTTTCTTCTTGTCTTTCTTTTCTTTGGATTTCGCTTTCATACGATGACTCCCGCGCGATGGCCGATCATACTCGATAGCCCCGCAACGCTCGATGCAAATCCCGCGCCCTTACTCCACGAAACTGACATCTGAAGATTTCTAAGCCAGTCTCAACTTTAATCAACGACGATTGAGCTGATTTCAGTCACCAGGTGAATCAGGAGATTGCTTAGTCACAAGCGCCCGCGGCTTGAGCAGTATCCAGCCCTCAAACTGAGTTGACGGATAGTCCGGGGACGGCCGCACAACAATTAGCAGTGCGGGCATGTTCCCGTCACAAGCCTCTCGCGTCACCGTCCATTCCGGTCCCGCCGGGTCTCGCGGCTTGGGATCGAAAACCGAGGCAATATCAAAACTTGCTTTGTCGCCATTTTGGCTGGCCGTAACGAAGTTGCCCGATCGCGAGAGCGCGATTTCACCGATTGCGAGATGGTCCGACCAACTGCAGCCCGACACGCATCCGCTAAGTCCTGCCGGCACCGGCCTGATCCAGAAGGGCCCTATCAGCCGGTCGTAGTCGCGGGTGTCAACCGTGATCCCGGCTGTGACCGGTGGACGGCTCGGCGAGCTGTTCAAGGGGAATCCCCAAGTGCTAAGTCCGAGTGTGCCAAGGCGAGCTTCCGCCTCTTGAGGATTGGCAAAAGGGCTGTCCGTAACACTGCTGAACATCGCCGCGAGCCGCTCCAGCGCGTCAAGATCGTAAAGCGATGTCACGATTGACGCGACCCGTTTATTCGCCGCTACAAGCTGCTTGAAAGTCGCAAGCCGTGGCGGATAGAGTTTCAGCTTTCCATCGTCCAGCAGTTTTTGTTGATTGAGCACAATTCGCAGTTGTTCAAGTTGGCTGCGAACTGATACTGCGATAGCGCCCCACGGCCCGAAGGACGAAATGATCAGTCCAACCGCAAGACTCGCCGGGATGACGCGCAAGTCTATCCGCCCGCGCGCCCATGCCATGCATCCCGCCATCGCGGCTAGCCATAGCGCAAAGAGCACCAGGCAGTAGCGTTCGGGCGTGACGCCGTATTGATTTATTCGCTGCCATGCCGCAAGCACCAGCAGTGTCGTCGGCACTATCATCAGCCAGCACCACCACCGCATGAACCATCGCACCGCGCGGAAGCCTGCGTCACGCCATGGATATGAGATCATGTAGGTCGCGGTACCGATGACTCCGAAAGCCACTACCATCCAGCCGATCTCGCCCTTTGGCATTGCGCGCAAGACCGCGATTTTCAGTGCGTAGACATGAAGCACCACAGCGAAGATGACATGAAGCACCACAGCGAAGATCAGGATTAGTGGGATCAGCGCGAAATTAATTACGCTTGAAACGGATCTTTCGATCAGATTCGGTTCGGCGCTCAGGACGAAGCGTTCATCAAAATCTACTGGCACCATCGAAAGTGCATACAATGGTGCAAACAGCGTGCAGCCGGTGCTCCAGATGTAGCCGTATGAATGGTCCAAGTTGAAGTCGAACAGGAAACTCAAGCTGGCGACTACCAGCGATAACCCTCCGCATACAATCAGCAAAGCAACCAGCGCCATCGCGACGGCGATGCCGAGCTGCAGATTGAAATGCCAGAACGACTCAATTCTGGCGTTTCGGCGCAGATAGCCGGCAACCATCACTGCCAGCGCCAAGCCTAAAAGCGCAACTAGATTTTGATTGTAAACTTCGCCATGGAAATGCTCGATCGCACCTGCGCTGGCGCACGCCGCTACCGTCACTCCAAGCTTGATGCTGCCCGCATAACCCCGGCTGATCGCCCAAAGATTCGCTGCGACGCCCGCCAGAAAGGCTCCGGGACTAATGATGATTATTTCGGCTTCGAGCGAATCATTCAGTTTGAGGACGTGTGCCAGCTCCAGGTTGAGGGTAAGCGCCAGGCTCACCGCGATCGCGACCGGCACCGGAAATCTCAACAACGAACGAATTTGGCTCGGTAAATCCGCAAACCCCTTCATGGCTGGCTCGTTGCCACATTGATTAGCACAGCGCGTGCTTAATGCTTCATTGATAACCGCCGCATGAATGAATTGAACTAGCGTAAGTTGCCAGGGCTCAGAGCCGCCGGACGGGATTTGCCGGCAGTTGGCCGCTCACTTCGCAGACCCCATCAGGTCCAACAGCATCCCCGCGATCGCCGCTTCGCGTTCCTTCAGTAATCCGGCCTTGAAGCTCGCATCCAGCAGCGTTGCCTTTCGATGAGCCACCGCTAGCCGCTCGGCCCCGAAGCGCCGCGCTCCGTCCAGCGCCCGCATCATCAACCCGCTCGACGGTGGTAGGCCGAGCACCCGCCCGATCGCTGCCGCACCTTGGCGTTTTTCTAACAAGACCGCCGCAGTCAGCATCCGCCGGATTAAAGGGATAAGTTCCACCGCCAGCAATTCAATTGGGTCGCGCCCGGTCTGGATCGCTCGATCGAACAGCGCCAGCGTCTCGTTGAGATTCCCGCGCGGTACGCTCTCCGCCAATTCGAACAGGTCCGGTACTCGCGACGCGCCACCGCCGCCCAAATCCGCCTCGTCGATCTTCCCACCGCCATCTGCCGCAATCGCTGCCAGACTCAACGCATTGGCGATCGCAGCCAGGTCACCACCATGGCGAACGGCAAGCAGGTCAGCCGTATCCCGAGCCAGCTTAAGCCCCAGCGCCCTCGCAAAGACCTCGGCATATTGGCCGATCTGATTGTCGAACGGCCGCATGCAGTTGATCACGACGCCCGCGCCTTCAGCCGTCCGCCGGATCTTCGCCGGCGCATTGTCTCGCTCATACACCAGTCCGAATCTCACGCTCGGTCCAATTTTGCCGATAGCATCGATCAACGCGGCTTCACCGCTGCCCCCGGCGGCCACTGCTTCCCCGCTGCTATCGTCATCGCCCCCGCGCTCCCGATAGCTCTTGAGCACCCGGCAGGCGACAAAGCGCCGCGGTGCAAACAGGTCCGCCGCTTCGAGCTCGCGGATTACGGCGCCAAAGCCTTCCGATCCACCAGCCTGAAACGACCGATACTGGAAGCTTGCCGCCGCCATCCGCTTGCGCAAATTATCGAGGACATATTCCCGCAGGAACGGTTGCGGACCCGCAACCACATAGACCGGCGCGTCCATCGGCGCGCCGCCAGCACGAAGAAAGCCTAGCGCATTCTCAACCGCCATCTGATTTCGACGCGGCCGCCCGGGTACGCGCGCCAGATACCTGACGCGGCCTTAGAAGCCCTCAGACATCGAAGCGTAGAGGTTCTGCGCCAACTGCTGCATCACAAGATCTTGCGACGACGCTTCCTGCGTCTGCTGGACCTGGATATTCGTCATCTGCGCGATATCTTGCGAGCGCAGGTTCTGCTGAAGAAAATATGGCGAAGTCGTGACCAGTGATTGCGAGACCGCCGCGTACTGCTGCGACCCGCTGATTCCGCTGCTCGCCCACACCACCTTATGGGTATGATTGTCGATCAGTTGAGCGTCCGCCGTTATCGTATTCGCATAGAGCGTCGGTTCGCTCGCCGTATTGAACGCAACCGGCTCTGACTCGGCATAGTTGATTCGCCCACTCAGCGTTAAATCAGCCTGCGACGCACTATCTACTATTTCCAGCCGCTTGCGATCGTCGATTTCGTCCTTGATATAACGCATGAATTGATCGTTTAGTCCGGTCACGCGCGTACGGTTCGAGAACCTCTCGACGTAGATCGTCTTGGCTTGCGGCGGCAGCCCACTGCCCTCGGCCTCGAAATGATAGCCGCAACCCGCCACAGCGATCGTTGCCAGCAACAACCCGATCCCGCCCCCGAGCGCAAATCCGGCTCCGCTCAATCTATGCCTGATGAACCTTCGCAGGATTGCTCTCCTCCCCCTTCGCCTTCAGATTGAGCCGCCCGGCTAGTTGATCGAGCACGCCATTAACGAACCGGCCTGAATCCTGATCGCCGTACGTCTTGGCCAGCTCTATCGCCTCATCAATCGTAACCCGCGCAGGTACGTCCTCCACCCGCATCAACTCATAGAGCGCCATTCGCAGAATATTATGATCTACCCGCGAGAGCCGGCCAATCGACCAATGCTCCAGCGCCGCCGCTACCTGCCGATCAAGTGCGATCTGTTCGCCCCGCACCCCCTCAACCAGCCGTGTGGCAAACCTGCGAACCTCATCAGATGCGGTGAACGTCTCGAACAACAGGACCAAATCCTCATTCGACGCATCCGCGCGAATATCCATTTGATAAAGAGCCTTGAGCGCCAGCTCACGGCCCAGATGCCTCGTTCCCATGTCAGCGCCTGCGTTGGTCCAGCCTCGCCTATGGCCGCTTGGCAGCGCCCTGCTGGACCGTTCTAGGTAACCACCTTCAGTTGCGTAAGCAGATGGCCCAATTTTTCCTGCTTCGTGCGCAGGTAATCGATATTCCCAGGATGAGGCGGAACTTCGAGCGGCTCCCGCACGACCTTGACGCCATAGCGCATCAGGCTCTCGATCTTGTGCGGATTGTTGGTCAGCAACCTGACCTCGCCCACCCCAAGATCGCGCAGGATTTGCGCGCCGATTCCGTAATCGCGCAAATCATCCTTGAACCCGAGTTGCAGGTTGGCCTCGACCGTATCGAGTCCCTGATCCTGCAACGCGTACGCCTTGATCTTGTTGCCTAACCCGATCCCGCGCCCCTCTTGATGCAAATAAATTATCAGTCCTGCATCCGCGTCTAAAATCCGCTGCAGCGACTCTTCGAGCTGTTCACCGCAATCACACCGCTGCGAACCGAATACGTCACCCGTCAGACATTCCGAATGGAGCCGCACCAGCGCCGGCCGGCCATTGCCAATCTGGCCCTTGATCAGCGCCAGATGCTCTCGCCCATCCACGATATTGCGGAACACCAGCGCCTGCAGCTCGCCACCTGCGAGCGTGAACTGACTTTCCGCCACTCGCTGCACCAGAATCTCATTGGTCAGCCGGTACGACACGAGGTCGCGGATATGGCACATCGGCAGCTCGTTCGCCTCAGCGAACTCCCGCAACTCGGGCAACTGCGCCGACTCGCCATCATCGCGCAAGATCGCGCACATCGCCGCCGACGCCCGCATCCCGGCGCTCCGCACCAGATCGACCGCGCCTTCCGCCCGGCCCATGCGCAGCATCACGCCGCCACTCAAGGCCATTAACGGTAATACATGGCCCGGCATCACGATATCTTCTGGACCCGATTTCGCCGACGCCAGCACCTGGATCGTGCATGCCCGATCGTTCGCCGAGATTCCCGTCGTCACACCGACGCGCGCCTCAACCAGGGCGCCCGCCTGCTCCAGCATATTGTCACCCTGGCTCGATTGCACCAGCGGAATTCCCAGCTCGCGAATCCGCTTTTCCGGCAGTGCAACCGACACCACTCCGCGCGCATTGGTCACCATGAAGTTCACGTCCGCAGGCGTGACTTTTTCGGCGGCCATCACCAGGTCGCCTTCACATTCGTCACCCTCGCCTGCGACCATCACGGCCATCCGCGCGGACCGAATCTGACTAAAGACCTCTTCCAATGACGTTGCTGGCACGACTCGACCTCTAGAGGGCGCATACTACCACCGCGACTGTCGATTCAAAAGCGCGCTACTCCGCATGCGGCCCTTTACTTTTGTTCGACTTGCGGGGCACTACGTCGGCTTCGATTAGCCAGTCCACCCCGCTCGCCCGCGCCGTCATATTATCCAGCCGAATCGAATCCTTGACCGCCGCCTCGCTCAACCCTTCTATCGCTGACAGTCCCGATCCGAGTATCCGCGGCGCGAGAAACATCGCTATTCGATCAACGATCCCCGCACCGATCGCCGCACCCGCCAGATGCGCCCCGCCCTCGATCAGCACCCGGCACCATCCCCGTTGCCCGAATTCTTTCATCAACGCGCCGAGATCGATCTTGCCGCACTCGCCCGCCACTCCGATTACTTCTGCATTCACTCCCCGGTAACGCTTCTGCGCCCGCGCCAGATTCGCCGCCGTCGTCACCAAAATCGTCGGCGCCGACGACTCCTGCGTAAATACCGTCGCGCCCGGCGGCGTCTTCAGCCGTCCGTCGACAATCACTCGCACCGGGTCGCGCCCACCAGCGATACGACATGTGAAGCGTGGATTATCCGTAATCACCGTTGCCGCACCGGCCATCACCGCGTCCGCCTCGCGCCGCCACCGATGGACCAGCTCACGCGATTCCTCCGAACTGATCCATTGTGAGTCGCCACTCGCCGCCGCGATCCGCCCATCAAGCGTCGCCGCCAGTTTGAGAATCCCCATCGGCCGCCCGCGCGTGACCCGCGTGAAAAAGCCCCGATTCATCCGTTGGCATTCTGCCTCGAGCACGCCAATCGTGACGTCCATCCCAGCTCGTTTGAGCATCGCGATTCCGCGCCCGCGCACCGCCGGATAAGGATCACTGCAACCCACCACCACGCGCGCGACACCCGCCTCGATCAATGCCCGCGCACATGGCGGCGTCCGTCCGCGATGGGCGCATGGCTCGAGCGATACATACGCCGTCGCTCCGCGCGCCAATTCACCGGCCTCGGCCAGCGCCTGCGTCTCGCCATGCGGCCTGCCGCCGGCTGCAGTCACTCCACGCCCGACAACCTGACCATCGCGCACGATCACACACCCGACCGCCGGATTCGGTGTGGTCAGCCCTAGCATCCCTTCCGCCAGCGCCAAGGCTTCGCGCATGAAGCCTTCGTCGCGCGTCCCGCTAGCCTCATTAACGCTCGTCACCCGCTCCGCCTTCGCCGCGCGCCTACTCATTCGACTAGTAATTTTAGTAGTGATGAAACGGTTGCCGCAGAACTGGTTAAAGATGCGATAGGATCAGGCTGACCCGATCCCGCATCGGAGCCGATTGCACGCTTACGGTAACTTTTACTCAGCGGAGCGGCTCGTCCTTCTTGGCGCGCGGACGGACCGTATCGTCCTGCTGCCGCAGCCGGATCAGATCTTCCAGCTCGCGCATGAATTCGTCGATATCCTTGATGGATCGATAGACCGACGCGAAGCGCTCGTACGCCACCTGGTCAATTCGATGCAGTTCGTTCATGACCGCGCTGCCCACAAATGAGCTTGCTACTTCCTTGCCGCCTGCCTCGGCCAGCGCGGCCTCGATTCGATCGGCAATCTGCTCTATCGTCTCCATCGAGACCGGCCGCTTCTCGCATGCCCGCTTGATTCCGGCGATAACCTTGCCGCGATCATACGGCTCACGCCGGCTGTCCTTCTTGACCACCATCGGCGTCGCTTCTTCTACCCGCTCATAGGTGGTGAAGCGTCGCTCGCACGACGCACACATCCGCCGCCGGCGAATCGTCCCGCCGTCGCCCGAAATCCGCGAGTCGACCACGCGGTCTTCACGATTGCGGCAATAAGGGCAGCGCATTTCTTCCGATCAATCCGATCAGAACGGCCCGCCACTGTCGTCAGGGCAGGCCGAAGCGTACAGCTCACCGTCGATGCTGCGCGTCAACGATGGCGCAGCCTATAGCTCTCAGGAGGATTAGCTCTTGTGTACTTCGATATAGCTGACGACATCCTTGACGGTGCGAATCTTCTCGGCATCCTCGTCCGAGATCTCCATCCCGTATTCTTCTTCCAGCGCCATCACCAACTCGACGATATCCAGCGAATCCGCTCCCAGGTCCTCGATAAACGAGGCTTCCGGCGTCACTTCATCCGCCGACACTCCGAGCTGCTCGCTGATTATCTCGCGGACTTTTGCTTCGACGTCACCAGCCATCTTGTTTCTCTTTCCCGTTCCTCTTTTGGGCCAACGCGGCGCCGCCGCATTCTCCTGCCGCGTTTCCAGTTGCGCTTTAGCGATGCCCGGATTCTCTATCCGGCAGCTTAGGGACTTGAGGCTATGTAGGCAAGTTACCCGCTGCCGCTCTGGCGCCAAAAGTTAGCGCCGCATTACCAGTCTTTCCCACTCTATTTCAGGCTTTGGCAGTGAGCGCTTTGACCGTCGCCTCGATCGCCGCCGGCGTATCCGCCTGATGAACCTTCACGCCGCGATTGATTCGCCGCATCAGGCCCATCAGCACCCGTCCCGCACCGAATTCAATCGCCTCTTCGCCTCCCATCCGCACCAGCGTGCCCATCGACTCTTCCCAGCGCACCGGCGCGACGATCTGCTCCAGCAGTAAAGCCTTGACCCGTCCCGCGTCGCGATTTACCTCGCCAGTGACATTCGCAATTACCCCAAAATCCAGCGGCCGCACGCCGAGTTGATCGAGTACCGGCGTCATCCCCCGGCGCGCCGGTTCCATCAGCGGCGAATGGAACGGTGCGCTGACCTTCAGTTCCACTGACGCGCTCCCACCAGCCGCCTTGGCCGCTTCAAGCGCGCGCCGCACCGCGCCTGCATGACCTGAAACGACAATCTGCCCGGGCGCATTGAGATTGGCTGGCACCACTACCTCGCCGTCGCGCGAGGCCTCGTTGCAAAGCTGTGAGACCGCCGCTGGATCGACCCCGATCAGCGCCGCCATCGTACCCTGTCCTGCCGGACACGCCTCCTGCATCAACTGGCCGCGCGCGCGCACCGCCCGCAGCGCGTCGCCCAGGCTCAGCGCTCCCGCCGCCACCAGCGCGCTGTATTCGCCAAGACTATGGCCTGCCGCCACCTCCGGCGTCAGTTTTATCTGACTCTGCAATGCCCGCAGCGCCGCGATCGAGGTCGCCAGTGTCGCCGGCTGCGTATTCGCGGTCAGCCGCAATTCCTCTTCCGGCCCCTCGAAGCACAGCCGCGACAGCCCGAAGCCCAGTGCCTCATCGGCCTCCTCAAAGACCTGCCGCGCCGCCGGAAACACTCCCGCGAGATCGGCGCCCATACCTACTTTCTGCGCTCCCTGACCGGGAAACAGCCACGCTATCTTCATGTAAAAGTTTAACTTTCGGCCGCTTGGCCGCCCGCCATCCAGGCTTGATGGTCTCAGTTTTTCTTGATTTCAGGCGTCTCGGGCTGATCATGCGGCGCCGGCGGATTGAGATTCTTTACCACGATTGCTCCTGCCTCCGCCGCGCCCTCGTGATTACTCACGCCACTGCCTTTCGCCACTCCGTTCGACGCAATCTCTTTACGGTGATTCACGCCATAGACCTGCGGATCGAGCACCGCCTCAGGATGCAACACGACATCGATCCGGTTGTGATTCTCGACGTGCTCATGCGCCGTCAACGGACCCGTCTTTCGCCCACCATCGGGTTTGCGATCGCCCGGCTCGCGATGGCGATACAGACGTTCGCGCATCCGTCCAAACAGCGCGCGGATACCCTTCCCTGCGGGCTTGCCCGGCGACGACGCCTCCGGTGCTTTCGCCAGTGTCACAACGATCTCCGCGTTCACCTGGTTGACCAACGCCTCATTGGCCGCCGCCCGCACGGCATTGCGGATCGCCCTTGCGTTCGAGGAGCCATGCGCGATTATCGTCACCCCGGCAACACCCATCAGCGGCGCTCCGCCATACTCCGACGGGTCCAGCCGAGCGCGCATAGCTGAAAGCTTCTTGCGCACCAACAGATAACCAATGCGCCGCATCACGCCGGTGGAGAACAGCTCACGCAGATTCCCCAGCATGAAAGCAGCAAAGCCTTCCATCGTCTTCAGTGCGACGTTACCGGTGAAGCCGTCCGTCACGACGACGTCGGCATGCGCGCGATTGATATCGCGTCCCTCGACATAGCCGACGTAATTGATCTCCGGCGCCATCGCCGCCAGCATCGAGGCTGCCGCGCGCGTCAACTCGGTGCCCTTCGATTCCTCCTCGCCGTTGGAGAGAATCGCGACGCGCGGATGCTCCGCCTGATGGACATGCTTCCAGTAAACACTGCCCATCACGCCGAACTGCACGAGGTTGATCGGCTTGACCTCGGTATTCGCCCCCGCGTCGATTAGCAACGCTAACCCCGCGCTGGTCGGCACCAGCGACGCGATCGCCGGCCGGTCAACCCCCGGCAGCGTGCCCAGAATCGCCATCGCCGCCGCCATCACCGCGCCCGAATTGCCCGCACTGACGAAGCCGTCGGCCTGCCCTTGCTTGACCATCTCGAGCCCGACATGAATCGACGAGTCCGGTTTGCTCAGTATCGATTCGAGTGGCGATTCGTCCATCGCCACCGCTTCGCCCGCATGCTCGATCGTGATGTCGAGACCCTGCGTGCGATACGCGCCCAGTTCCTTCGCGACCATCTCCCGATCGCCGATCAACGCGATCGCAATCCCGAAGTCGCGGGCCGCCAGCACCGCCCCTTCGACAACCGCCTTGGGCGCCAGATCGCCGCCCATCGCATCGAGTGCGATTTTCACGGGCGGCGAGGTTATTCCTGTACGGGCGCCATTTCGCGTCCGCGGTAGACGCCGCAATGACGGCATACGCGATGGGACAGCGTAGGCTCGCCGCAATTCGGGCAGCTTATCGGATTGACTGGCTTTAATGCGTCATGGGCGCGGCGCTTGTCGCGCTTGGAACTGGAGGTCCGTCGTTTGGGTGCTTGCATCGGCTTAACTTTCCCGTTTTCTCAAATAGTCTGCGCGGCGCTTCGCTCTACGAGCCTACGCCCGCGTCTCAATTCCTACCACTGATTTTCGCGAGCTAATTTCGGCTGAGCTTGAGGTGACGCAACACCGCCAGCCGCGTATCGAATTGGCCAGTCCGGCATTCGCAATGATGCTCATTCAGGTTAATCCCGCATTGCGGGCACAGTCCACGGCAATCTTCCTTGCATAACGGCCGCGTCGGCAGCGCCAGCAAAACCTGCTCTTGCACCAGCGGCGTCAAATCAACTTCGTCGCCCTCGTACACAGCAAATTCCAGATCGTCGGCGCGCTCGTCAGCGCTGCTCATCAGCGCGCGCGGCACCAGGATATAGCGGAAGCTGCGCGTGCTCGGCGTCACGAACTCCTCAGCGCAGCGCGCGCACGAGGCCGCTGTCATCGCCGTCAGTTCGCCCTCGAAAAACAACTCCGTTCCGGCCCGATAGTACGACATCTCGACATTTACCGGCCCGGTAATCCTGAACTCATGCACCGGGCCTGCTTCCAGCGTCCGGTTGATCGTCTCTTCGGCCTCTGCGAATGCGATTTCTTTCGCCTCGCCGCTTATGTCATCGACCCGGAGTTTCACGGCCCGCCACCTTCACTCAATCAGCCGCGCCCTTGAAGGCGTAACTCGGCATTATTACACTTCGTCGATCAAGCTCAAATAGCCGTGACCGCCAGTGACTGGGCGCTCCAATAAGCCGTATCAGGCTCCTGCAACGCCGATCCGGGGACATTCTGGCCGCACCTGGCAATCCTCGCAGCGCGGCCGCCGCGCATGACAGACTTGCCGCCCATGCAAGATTAGACGCATCGAGAACGGCGTCCATTCGCGCGCCGGTAACAAATCCCTTAAATCCATCTCGATCACTTCCGGGTCGAGGCTCTGCGTCAGTCCCAGCCGCCGCGCCAGCCTCCGTACATGCGTATCGACCACCAATCCCGGTTCGCCATAGACGTGTCCCAGAATCACGTTTGCCGTCTTCCCTCCGACGCCGGGCAGCGTCACCAAATCCTCCATTCGCGACGGCACTTCGCCACCAAACTTCTCAAGAATCTTCCGCGCCGCCCCCTGGATCGATCGCGTCTTCTGCCGATAGAAGCCGGTCGGCATGATCAGCTTCTCGACCATCTCCGTTGGCGCTGCCGCCATCGCCAGCGGATCAGGTAACTGCGCGAACAATTCCGGCGTCGTCCGATTCACCCGCTCATCAGTGCATTGGGCCGACAGAATCGTCGCCACCAAACACTGCCATGGCGTAGTGAAATCAAGACTGATTCGCGCCTTTGCATAGAGCTTCGCGAGCGTCATCGCGATCCGTCCAGCCCGTTCGCGCTTTTCCTCCGCACTCTCGCACTGCGCAACAGATGGCTCACTGATCTCGCCCGTCACCCCCATGTTGGCGGACTGTTTTTTCGGCGCACCCTTACGCGCCGTTTTACCGCCCACTTGACTGCCCCCCTCGCCGATCGGATTCTCACTCACGTTCGGCCTCGTCAGCCTCGCGACTTTCCGGCTTCCCTCCGTGCCGCTCGCTTCGCATCTCTATCAGGAATGACGCGAGCGCCCCTTCCATCCTCGCCCGATCCCAACCCAACTCCTCCGCCATAATCTTCGCAACAGCCGCGGCCGACGCGATCGCCGCCGGCGGATTCCGCCACGCTATCGCCGTCCGCCGGATCAAAAAATCGCTCACCGTCCGCGCCCATTCATAGCGAACTGCGAAGACTACCTCCGCGCCGATCACCGGCGCCTCAGCTGACAGCGGTTGCGCCAATTCTGGCTGTTCCCGCGCGATCACCAGGACCATCGCCGCTCTCGATCCGTAACGTCTCTCCAGCCACGGACATCGCTCCCGCCATACCCTCGCATCAACTGGCTCCTGCGCTCTCCCATTCGCCATCTGATTTACGATCGCACGCGCCCCCGGCAGCGCCATCGTTCGCGTCGGGCTCGGCCCCGACGGCCGTCCCAGCCGCCTCAGCACCATCGCGCCGATCTGCTCCCCCATTCGCCGATGGCTCGTCAGTTTGCCCCCGCCAATCGAAATCAATCCCGACGCGCTTTCGCTAACCACTTCTTCGCGCGCGACCGCCGACGGCGCTTGTCCGCCATCATTGGCGGGCAGCACCCTCAGCCCCGCAAAGCTATATGCGACATCCTCTCGCTCCAGCCCCACCCCCGGCATCGCCTGATTCACCACCCCGATCAAATAATCGATATCCTCCGCATCTACCCTCATTTGCGCCGGATCACCGCGGTAATCCGTGTCGGTCGTGCCGATCAGCGTCCACTCTTCATACGGCATCACGAATACGATCCGCCCCGCTGTGTCGGTCAGTACCAGCGCATTTTTGACTGGCAATTGCGCCGCACTCACTACCAGATGGACCCCTTTGGTTAGCCGCATACTCGCCCGCGCTGCAGGATCGTCTAGCATGCGCACCCGATCCAGCCACGGTCCCGCCGCGTTGACGAAGCATCGGGCGCGCAGCTCGATTAACTGACCGCTCTCTCGATCTTTCACGATCGCCGCCGCCAGCCGTCCTCCTGTATGCCCCAAACTCACGACTTCGGCGTAATTCACCACCGTCCCGCGATGCATCGCCGTGTCTACCAGATTCTCAATCGTCAGCCGCGCATCATCACCCCAACCATCATAGTAAAGCGCACCCCCGCTTAACCCATCTGCGTCGAGCGCCGGTTCCAACAATCGCACCTCATCGCTCGACAGCCGCCGATTCCGTTCGGCCACCGGCGTCCGCGCAAACAGGTCATAGAGCACGAGGCCCGCACTGATCGCCCACCGGCCCGGCCGTCGTCCCGCGTAGAATGGAAAGAGGAACTGAATCGGCCCCACCAGATGAGGCGCGGTGAGCCGCCGCAGACGCTCACGCTCGCGTAGCGAATGATAGACCAGCCGGATTTGCCCCTGTGGCAAGTAACGCAGACCGCCATGAATCAGTTTCGACGAATGAGACGAAGTTGCCCCGGCGAAATCCCCTCTATCGACCAGTGCGATGTTAAGGCCGCGCAACGCCGTATCTCGCGCGATCGCCGCCCCATTGATCCCGCCGCCGATTACCGCAACGTCGAATATTTCTGCGCCCAGGCGCGCAGATTCTGCCGCGCGTCCCGCTTGGGCCGGATATGTTTCGGGGTCCATACGACAGGCTTCGGTTCCGAAGCCTATTTAGCTACTCTTCGGGCTCTTCCTGAAACGAGTAACGCTCTTCGGTCCACGGATCCGCATGGTTATGATAGCCGCGCACTTCCCAGAACCCGCGCTGATCGTTGATCGTGAGCTCAATCGACCGCACCCACTTCGCGCTCTTCCACGCATATAACTTCGGCACCACCAGCCGCAGCGGAAATCCATGATCACGCTCGAGGTCACGCCCGTCGTGACCCCACGCCAGCATCACGTCGTCATCGAGGAATTCCGCCAGCGGCAGATTAGTCGAGTAGCCGCCATCACAGCGGATAAAGACATACTGTGCGCGCGGGTCGATCGTGACCATCGCGATAATGTCGCGCACCTTGACCCCTTCCCAGCGATTATCGTAACGCGACCACGTCGTCACGCAGTGGAAATCTGACACCTGCGTCGTTCGCCTCAATGCCCGGAACTGCTCCCAGGTAAAGCGCAACTCGGGCTCCACGAGTCCGATCAGCTTGAAATCCCATTTTGCCGGATTAAAACGCGGCGACGGCCCGTAGCTCATCACCGGAAAATTGTCTGTCAGAAATTGCCCCGGCGGCAGGCGCTCCTTCATATCCTCTTCTCGCTGCTTGGCGATCTTTTGCATGACCTTTCAGTAAATAGCGAACCGTCATCTGAAGCAAAAGAGCCGCGCAGAACTCCACACGGATTAGTTTAGGTTGCCCGTTTCAACTCCTCCAGGATCACCTCAGTGATCTCCGTGGTAGTCGCTTTTCCTCCCAAATCCGGTGTCTTTGCCTTACCCGACCGCAGTGTTCGCCGCACCGCCGTTCGGATTCGCTCCGCGACCCGCGGATGGCCTAAATACTCGACCAGCATCGCCCCCGACAATATCGCCGCTACTGGATTCGCGATATTTCGTCCGGCGATATCCGGCGCCGTTCCGTGCACCGCCTCGAAAATCGCCCCGCGTTCGCCGAAATTCGCGCCCGGCACCAGCCCCAGCCCTCCCACCAATCCAGCGCACAAGTCCGAGACGATATCGCCGTAGAGATTCTCCAGTAGCAGTACGTCGAAGCTCGACGGTGCCGTCACCAGCTTCATGCATGCCGCATCGACGATCTGCTCCCGATACTCGATATCTTTATAATCCGCCGCCACCCGCCGCGCGCATTTCAGGAACAGCCCATCGGACAGCTTCATGATATTCGCCTTATGAATCGCCGTGACCGACTTGCGCTGATTCCGCCGTGCAAACTCGAACGCGAATCGCGCGATCCGCGTCGACGCCCGCGCCGTGATAATCTTCACGCTCTCGACCACCCCGGGCGTCACCTGATGCTCAATTCCAGCGTACAAATCCTCGGTGTTCTCACGAATCACGATCAAATCAACGTTACGGAATGGTGTCTCAATTCCGGGCAGGCTTCGCGTCGGCCGCAAGTTGGCATAGAGGTCAAAGGCCTTCCGCAAATATACATTGATTGAGCGAAAGCCCTCCGCCACCCGCGTCTCCAGCGGCCCCTTTAATGCTATCCGCGTCCGCCTGAGCGAGGTCAGCAGCGCCGCCGGTACCGGATTATCGTAGCGCTTGAGCGCAGCCGCTCCGGCCTCCTGCGTATCCCATTTGACCCGCACGCCGCTCGCATCGATCACTCGTACCGCCGCCGCCATCACCTCCGGCCCAATCCCGTCGCCGGGAATCAGCGTCACGGCTACGGCCCCGCGATGGCCCCCGTTACCATTCTCCAGCGCCGCGCATTTCGAGGCCTTCCTCTTCGCCTTACCACCCAATCCATCGCTCGCCTTGCGCGCCATCAACCAGCCTCACTTATCCCGATCACGCAAATCTCCGATGCGCGAATGCGAGCCCCGCCGCTCATGCGCCTACGCAGCTCAAGTCTCTCTGATTCTGTTTTGAAACCGAATCGAGACAACGCATTACTGACGTTTCAGAAGTTCACCAGTGCAACCATTATATCCGCAACGTTGGTGCCCGTCGCGCCCGTAATCACGAGATCACCAAGCCCTTTGAAAAGCCGGTAGCAGTCGTTGTCGGCCAGGATTGATCCAGCATCAAAGCCGCCTTCCGCCGCACGCGCTACCGTTGCGGGTGTCACGATCGCCCCCGCCGCATCGGTCGGACCATCGATCCCGTCAGTCCCCGCGAACATCAGCATAATTCGCCGATCGGCCGCCACCCGCGCCAGTTCAATCGCCGCCGCCAGCGCCGCCTGCTGCGATCGCCCGCCGCTTCCACTCCCCTTGACCGTCACCGCCGTCTCGCCCCCCGCGATCACTGCGATCGGCGCGTCACTCGGCAAACCCGCCAGATACCCAGCTAGCGCCCGCCCCGCCTCATCCGCTTCTCCTTCCAGATCGCGCCATCGCTCCACTCGATAGCCGAGCGCCGCCGCCGCACTCGCCGCCACCTCGACCGCCATTCGATTATCGCCCGCGATCAGATTCGTTACCCGTTCAAGGCTCGGATCATGCGGCTTTACCGTCTCCGCTATCTCGCCCGCCGCTCCCCGCTCCAGGCGGCCGCGTGCGGCCTCCGGCACCTTGCCCCACACCCGCCGCCGCTTCATCACACCTATCGCCTGACTGAAAGTCGAAGCGTCAGCCGCCAGCGGCCCCGATCCAATCGTCCCCAAATCATTCCCGGGCACGTCCGACAAGATCACCGCGATCACCGGCACCTCCGGCCGCACCGCCCTCAGCAACCCGCCGCCTTTGATCGCCGACAGATGCTTGCGCACGATATTCAGTTCGCGGATTCCCGCCCCCGCGCGCATCAGCGCCGCCGTCACCGCTATCTTGTCTGCGAGAGTTATGCCGGTCGCCGGAGCGCACATCATCGCCGACGCCCCTCCACTGAGCGCCACGATTAGCACTTCGCCCGGTTGCGTGGCCGACGCCACCTCCAGCGCTGCAAGCGCCGCCTGCTCCGACGACGCATCCGGCAGCGGATGAGCCCCGCTCAGAATCTTCAATTCCGCTGGATAATTAGTTACCGCCCGCGCCGCACTACCTTCTTCGACCGTGTTCTTCGGCTCGATCACCACGCCGCTGACGATGCGTTCGGCGAGCCGCACGACCGCCGCGTCCGCCATCCCGCGCGCCGCCTTCCCCACCGCGATCAGCCGTATCCCCGCCCCTTCTGCAATCGCTTCAGGCAGGCGAGTGCTGCCCGTAACTTCGCCGTCGAGCGCCCGCGCCACCACCCGCTGCGGATCCGCCGCACTCACCGCCGCCGCATAGATCCGCAGCAGATTCGCGCGAGCCAACGAGCGCGGAGATGGGACCGGCTGCTCCATTAGGCACAAGCGTAACGCAGGCCCCGCTGCTTTGCAGCAACGCCTCGCGATCACGCGATCGCTGCCGCTCTTAGCTGGCTAAAACTATGTTGGAGGAGGAGATTCCCTTCGATTAGCTGTATATGCCGCCGGCCTCAATCGCGACGCTTCAGCGTCTTGACCTTGCCGTTCTGCGACGCCACCAGCACCATATCGGCGATTCCTACGAACAGCCCCGTCCCCAGCACGCCTGGAATCGTTTCGATTTGACGATCAAGCTTGCCCGGATTCCGAATCGTCCCGATCTTGCAGTCAAGCACTAGGTTACCATTGTCGCTGATATATTCAGATCCATCCTTGGTCTTGCGAATCTTGGCTTCGAGTCCCAATTGCTTGATCTCACGGATCGCGAACGCGGACGCGAACGGGATCACCTCTACTGGCAAATTCCCATGCTCACCGAGCCGCTTGACCAGTTTTTCATCCCCGGCCAGGTAGTAATGCTTCTTCGACGCCACCGCCACGACTTTCTCGCGCACCAACGCGCCGCCCAGGCCTTTGATCATATTCAGGTCAGGATCGACTTCATCTGCGCCGTCGAAGACGGCATCCAGCTTCGCCACTTCATGCAGAGTAGTCAGTTCGATTCCCAGCGATTTTGCCAGCTGATGGCTCGCCTCGGAGGTGGGCACGCCACGGATCTTGATCCCGCTCGCGCCCAGCGCGCGAATAAAGGCTGTGGCCGTGCGCCCCGTCCCCAGCCCGATCGTGGTGCCCGGCTTGACCAATTTCAGCGCCCGCTGCGCCAGTGGTTCGAGATATGTCAACGACTGCGATTTTTCTTCCATGCACTCCACTAACGCGACGCGCCGCCCACCCGCACCCCGCTTAACCTTTGGCCGAAGTCCTAACCTTTGCCGTTACGCAGTAGCGTCATGAATTCGTGACGCGTCTCCTGGTGCGTCCGGAACACCCCCAGCATCGCGGACGTCGTCACATACGAATTCTGCTTCTCAACCCCGCGCATGCGCATACACAGATGCTCCGCTTCCAGCACCACCGCCACCCCGAGCGGCTCGATCTCATCCATAATCGTGCGCGCAATCTGAGTCGTCAGCCGCTCCTGCACTTGCAAGCGGCGCGCAAAAATCTCCACCATCCGCGCGATTTTCGACAGCCCGACGATCTTCCGATGGGGCAAGTAGCCGACATGCGCCTTTCCGTTGAACGGCAGGAGATGATGCTCGCAGAGCGAGTAAAAGTCGAGGTCACGGCACAGGATAATCTCTTGATAATCCTCTTCCGTGAACAGCGCACCGTTGATCGCGACCTTCGGATCCTGCTGATAGCCGCGCGTCATATATTCCAGCGCCTGCACCACCCGATGGGGCGTGCGTATCAGCCCCTCGCGCTCCGGATTTTCACCCATATGCTGCAGCAGTGTGCGGACCGCCTGTTCGGCTGACGTCTCGTCTCGAGCCATATAGCTTCCTCAGTTGGAATTCGCGCTTGGCGTGCGCTGGCGGCTCCATTCCGTGATCAACTCAATCGCGAGCGACGGCCCGCCGCCGCTCATAATATTAAAACCAGCCACCTCGCCCGCCAGTTCGTTCATCAGCCGGATATTATCCTCGATCGACCGCCGCCTCGTCGCCTCTTCCGACAACCCGCCGTAGCGATCGAGACTCCCATGAACCCCGCTCAGGTCCTTGATATTATCTTTCAGATACATCGCCATCGATTCGCGCTTGACCGGCAGGACGCCCAAAATCACCTTGAGCCCATATTGCCGCGCCCGCTCGATAAATGGCCTCGCGGATGCCGCCTCGAACACCGGCTGCGTGATCACGAAACGCGCACCCGCCGCAGCCTTGCGCTCGAGCAGGTCAAACTCCTTCGCCGCATCCTTCCGGTTCGGATTCCCGACCACTCCCGCCACCAGCCGTGGCAATGTCTTGAGCAACCGCTTGCCCTCGCCGGTATCGCCTCGGTTCAGCCCCGCGATCATC
>DATKPK010000135.1:0-9382 GCA_035524095.1 Binataceae bacterium (SeqCode)
TTGAATGATGAATAGACCGAGGAAGCCATGACATTTAGCTCAAGCACAGCCTCGCGATCCCCGATCGCAAGATTGTGGCCTGACCAGTTCGCGTCTCGTGCCATTTTCATGCTGATCGCCTCAAACACTTCAGGTATCGGCTCGAAACTCGCGATGGCGCCGCGGAAACCGATGCAGCGGAGGGCAACAGCGAACTGACCAGCATTGGCGCCGACGTCGAGCACTTCAGTTATCTTCAGGTCATTCAGCATCTCTCGAAGAAAGAGATGCTTCGACAATGCCGCAATCTGGTCGGCCGACACCAGGTGACTGAGGGCCCCCGCTATCCTCAATTGCATCGAGCGCAGCATCGGCTTCCCTCCTGTGCGTCCCAAAGTAACGACGATCTCGTCCCATTCGCGCGGTGGAACGCGGAACTCACTCCCACTTCGAGAATCGGAACGCGGTCGCGCACGATATTCGACCGGACAACAATGCCGACACCAACCAACGTAGGCGGCGGTGGCACTCTTCCCGTGATCCTCGCCCGGCCGGCGACGGCTGCAAACATTTTGAATACATGGCGCTAATCAATGGTTAGATGGCCTCACCAACGGCGAAAGAATTGAACGGGGAGCGCATCTCACGAGGCGCTACCAGCAACCTACATGACTTCACAGGACGGTGGCTGGGGCCTTTTCGCGGCCTTGAACCCGGCTACACGGCGCGGCGCACCTCGGCCAAGGAGCACCTCATGACGCGTTGTGACCGTTTCTCGGCACCTGAGGACATGTTTTCGCCGCTTGACGCAACGCGAATTCGCACATAGTGATTGTTGCTTCGTCGTCCTGCCTAGATTCGCGAGCCGTTCCCGCTCCATCGAGCCATGCGCGGAAGGGGAACGCACCAGCTAGATGCCAGGTAAAACAGGTGTCTGGCCCGCATCGCGGTTGGCGTCGATGCGGCGGATCTGAGGACAATGCGCAATGAAAGAGCTGTTCGTCTGCGTATTCGGCAGAAATAGAGACAACTACGAAGTGCCGATTGCTCTGCTCGAGGCGGACATTCTCGATTGTCTTGTCACCGATTTCTATTACGACGACCGATCATGCATCGCGAGCGCCATCCCGAGCAAACTGAAAGAGCGTCAGCACCCGGCGCTGCCAAAATCTTCAACGATGAATGTTTATCCCTCTTTCCTCCTGCAGCTGTTGTTCAGTGCCGCAAAGCTGCCTCTATCGCGCATATACCCGACAAGTGATCGTATTCTAGGTGCGGCGGCGGCCGTCCGCGCGTTCGTCACGGGGAGCCATCTCTATGGTTATGCGGGATACAGCATTCCGAAATGGATCCCGCTGACAAACAGGGCCCACATCCTTTTTCAGTACCATCCTCACCCGGCCTATATGCAGAGCATCCTGCGCGCTGATCTGGCCGCTCACCCGGAAGCCTCCTGGTCATTCGAGAATGAAGAAGACTCAACGGCAGATGCTTCGGACGCTCGCTATTCCGACTGGAAGCGCGCCGACTTCATTGTCTGCGCCAGTGCAACGACCAAGCGATCGCTGCTCTTCGCCGGCTGCCCGGAGGAAAAGATCTCGGTCATACCGTATGGGTTCGATCGAACTGGGGCTTGCGCGGCTTACCCACAAGAGACAGCCGCGGAGTGCCGATTCCTTTTTGTTGGCCAGGGTATTCAGCGCAAAGGACTTCACCATCTGATCAAGGCGTGGAACAGCGCGAACATCCCGAACGCTAGCCTGACCCTTGTTTGTTATCGCATCGATCCGGGGATCGAATGTTTGATCGATCCGGCACGCCGGGTGACGCTCTTGCGACGACAGACTCCGGCCGAGCTGGACCAGCATTACGCTCAGTCCGACGTTTTCATCATGCCTTCGCTCATCGAGGGTTTCGGGCTCGTCTATCTCGAAGCTCTGCAACGAGGTTGCTTTGTCATCGGCACCGAGAATACAGGACTGAGCGATCTCGACCTCTCACACGACTGTCACGAACTGGTCGAGGCCGGTAATATCGAGTCGATCAGAGCGGCGCTGATGCGTGCCTCAACGCGCCACGCGGCGCGCGGTTTCGATCGTGCCAGTATCGCCGAGAACGCCGACCGACGCCCGGTGGCGGTGTTTCGCCGCGACATCGTCGAGCATGCGCAATCCGTTCTTCGCGGCTATCGCGTGGGGCGGATGCGGCGCTCATCAGCAGCGCGTATAGAGCTCTAGTCTAGGGAGATCGCCTCATCACGCGAGCTGTGGCGCGCTGACGCGCCAGCTAGGAGCATTGGTCATCATCCCTGATCGGTAAGATGGCAATAGAATCCGATGTCCCGTGTTGCCGCTGACGATAGGTGCAGGGTGATCGATGTCTGGTCTTTTAGCGGTGCCACGGTGATCCACCAGCGTGAACCGGGATCCTCAAGCGGCGTGCAGACCGGTTGGATGCCCTGCGAGCTCATGGCGTAGTTGCTGGTTCTTATGGTCGCATTTCCCGCGATCTGTCCGCTCGAAATCCCTATGTGCACATAGGGAGTGAGACCTGATGGCGAGAGTGACGACGTTCGAACCCGGCTTGCCCATACACAACCTTGGTTTCCCGGGTCGTCAACCACAAGAAGCGGACTTGGCGACGAGGGCGAACCTGTCGGCGGCGTCGCAACGCCGTCGTAGTTGAGGACAACGCGCCCAGTGCAGTGCTGAGCGTGAACGATGACGCCGTTGCTACCGGGGGTGAACGGAAACGCTCCCTGATCGACCCGGAGCTGACCGTTTATGAACGGTACATCGATCGCATACCTTGCGTTCGCCGCGATCGAATATTGGTGATCCCACGAAAACCCGGGATGGATGATATAGGTCGTATCCAATGACGGCTGAAGACGCTGTGTGTTGACGGTGGCGGCGGAGTAAATCGCGGCGTTGCCTATGCTCTCAAAGCGCACTTGTTCTAGGAGGCAGTCATCCACAAAGCCGCCAGACTCGCTCTCTCCTGCTTCTTGATAGATGCCGTAGGGTGAAAAACCCAGATGCGTTCCGCTGATAATGCAGCCGCCGTCAAGGCAATGGCTGTTAGCTGGACACGCGATGCCAGCCATTGCCTGACCAGTAATCTCGCTGTCGTAGATTTTGGTGTCGCCCGCGTTTGACAGGATATATATGCCATAATAGTTGTTCGTAATGGCGGTGTCTGCGAGATGGATATGTCCGTAGTTCGTGTTATAGACGAGACCGCTGTAAAAGCCTTGAATATTGAGCCCTCGCAGGAACGGCGATGGCGCAACTGTCGGACGAGTGCCGACTTGGAGTCCGTTCATTTGTGAAAGCGTCTTGCCGACGCCCGGGAATGCTTTCCCGCCTGGACCGATGAGATTTATGTTCTCGACCCAGCCGCCCTGGACATAGATACCGGACTTGCCGGCTCCAAAATCATGCGGAAATCTGAGCGTGGCGCCGCCGGGAAAGCTAAACAGAGCAGTATGGAACGTAATGCTGCTGCTCCCTATGACGCAGGTTCGTCCCACGGGAACATAAAGTGCTCCTGTCTTTACGGCCGCAGCCGCTCTCTTGAACGCTTCGGTATCGTCTCTTTCGCCGTCACATTTCGCGCCGAAATCGATAACCGACGCGGCGGTATGGCCTGCCATCTCAAGATTCGCATCCATCGCGCCGCGCGTGGTTACGAGCTGGTTGCCAGATAAGCTCGACGAGCTTTCATTTTCCTGAGGCGCAGCAATAGTCGGCCGTGTCCCTGCCAACACGAACATACACACGGCGACACGCGCCAGAACACCAACATGCATTACTATGAGAACTCTGTTTCTGCGTTTTCGGCAGGCGTGCTCGACTCTGTGATTGTCTGCGGCGTTAGAACAGGCTCGCGGGCGCTGTCGCGACAGCCAAGCTTTGCAAGAGTTTCGACGATATAGCTACCCACAGCAACCTCGGAACACTTGTTCTTCCACCACTCCAAGCTCTCTCTGTGCTTTTGCCGCATAAGGTCCTTGTTATTCAGCAGCTCAGTCAGCGTCTCTTCAAGCTTTCCCCAATTCGAAACTCGAATCGCCGGTGATCCATCGTAAAACCATCGCTGCGGCAACGCTTCGGTTACGATAACGCATCCATATCTCAGAGCCTCGAAAAATCGAAACGTCTCGAACGACGTGCCTCGTGGAACGACGCAGATTTTCGCCTGCATCATCTCACGGGAATAGGTGTCGCTTCCCGCGGTCTCGCTTGCGTGAAAGTCGCGCGTTATCGAGAGCTTCACCTTGAAGCCTGGATAGTCCCTTTCGAAGCTTCGCAACTGAGCGATCATTTTCGATCGCGACAACGCCTTCGGATTGCCGACCATATTCCGGAAGGAGTGCCTGCCAAAATGAGAATGATGATTTACGCTGCCCGCGAAGAAGACGTCGTATTCCCGTCGGTCGATCGGGACGATCGGAAGGTCGAGTTGCCCTTTGTCATAGCCCAGCGGTATGGGAAAAATCGGAGCGCTCGAGGATCCGCCATGGGGCAGCGAACTTATTCTCCATTGCCAATACCGCAACAATCCGGGAAGTCGCTTCAGAAACATCCTGCCATACTGAGCTAGCGTCAACAGCGATAGATAGGAAAGCGTGAATTCGCCACCAACGATCGGTCTCACTCCATACCATTTGAATATTGCCGCCACTTTGTCGAAGTAAGGCGGTATGCGGCACCACTCGTCGCCGACCAATACTACGACAACCTCTTGGCCGTACGACGGAAGCTCTTTGAAACCAACATGGTCCCATGTGAAGTAAAATGTGAGGCCGCTCAGTTTCAGTTTGCGTTCGACCACGTCGAGAACGCGCCCCAGATATGTCAGATCATCATCGATAGGATGAGGATCCGGGGGATTCCAGGAAACTACCTCCCTGTCTCTGCCAAGATAGATCAGATATCTATTATTCGCCTGTCGATTGCGAGCGCAGAGGCTTGGAGATCGGTCTTCCCGGCTCGTCGCTCGATCGCCAAGAACAGAGATGCGCCGCATCGTTCCGATTGACCCCTTCGCCGTTTGCGCTTCCCGTGCGAGTACCGGGCATTTGGACGCTTTGAGAAGCGCTTACCCTGGAGCACGCAGCAGCCGTGCGCATATGAATCTCAAATCCGAAAAGGAAAAAATTAGCTGAGGTCTCGGCAACCCCAAGACCAGAGAATAAGATGTTACCATGAGGATCAAACGGAAGGTTGTGCCAGCCAGCATGGCCGTGGCGACGCCAACCGCCTGATAGTGCGGCAGCAGCACGAGAGCCAGCGGAATGCATATGGCGAATTGCGCTGAATTCAGCAGCGTCACCACGCCGGGGCGTCCAACAGCCATCATCGTCTGTCCCAGGAGACGGGAGACCCCGCCTAACAAGGTGTCGCCGAGAATGAGCCAAATCACGACGTCGTTGGCGACGAAATCGTGTCCATAGACTAGTTGAATTAGCTTTGCACCGCCAAAGCCGATCGCTAGCGTAGGAACCAATGAAATTACGAGATTCACCCGCACGGCTCGTTGAACACTATCCGACATGGCATTCAACGGTTGACCGACGATTCTCGGAAACAGAACGGTGACGATCGATTGCTGTATCAGACTCAGAGCCCGACAAAGGCTCGCCGATACTATGTAGATGCCTACCATCCGCGATGATAGGAAGCTGGCAACCAACAATTGATCAACATTTCCCGAAAGCGTCGAAAGCAGATCGCTACCGTACTGCCGAAGACCGTAGTGGAGCAACGTCTGCGCCGCCGCAGCAAAGTCGCGAACTGCAGGTCGCGCCAGCCGCGCCGCGTACGCGACGCCAATAATACCGGCGGGCAGCCCACCCACTGTATAGGCCATCGCAACCGTCACGGGATTGGCCACGCCAGCAGCTCCGATGGCCAGAAGCAAGCATACCGTCGAAAGCGCCGAGGCAAAGACCAAAGCATTTTCAATGGCAAATTTGCTATGCGCTTCCATGATGCTTTGCCCCAACGGCGAAATCATTCCGAAAGGCACAACCAGCATGAGCACTTGGCTCCACTGAACGACGTGTACATCCAGGTGGCCGAGCCAGTAGGGCACGGCTAAGCAGCCGAGTGCGCTTGCAACCAGGCCAACCGACGCCGCGAGAACCATGGCGGCGGCGAACAAACTGCATTCTCGTTGCGGTGCGCGTCTTGCGCCGTATACGAGCGATGTTGGCAAACCAAGCGTCAAGCATAGCGGTATCAGCTGGGGCCACATGGCGATCACGGCCTGTTCGCCCCTGCCGGTGGCGCCAAGTAATCGCGCCGACAGAATGCCGGTGAGAATGTTGATGCCGAGGATCAAAACGCGTACCAGCATTGTCTGTGCGGCGGCCCCACTCGCACCGCGTCCGGTCAGCAGAATCATAGCGACGGCCCCTAGCCGCCGCACCACGCCGAGGCGTTCATCGAGTGGGCTGGACGGAGCGAGGTCACTCATCAGAGATATCCAAGCCTGCGGAATCCGCTGCTCGAGCCACGCCTAGATGTTCTCGCCCATTTGCCGTCACTCGCGACGCTACCGAATGACGGCGCCGAGCCGACCGGTAAATCTGAAGCAGGCGATCAGAGACGTGCTGCCATGTATATTTCTCTGCCACCTGCGCAGAGCCGGCGCGGCCAATCTGATGCCGAAGGTTTACATCATGCTCGAGCCGCAGGATCGTCGAGGCGATCTGCTCCGGAGAACGCTCTCGAACAATGAGCCCACCGGGACCGACGACGTTGGGTATCGCGCCCGAGTCGGAGCCGATGACGGGAACGCCACAGGCTTGAGCTTCGATGATGACGCGGCCGAACTGTTCCTTCCACCGTGCCGTGGTTCGCGACACGAGCGCAAACGCATCGAGGCCACTCATCACCCGCGACAAATCTGCCGGGCGTTGAGGAGCGATGAAGCGAATTCTTGCGCTTACTCCTAATGCCTCTGCCTGTCGCTCAAGATCCTCGCGCAGCGGACCCGTTCCGATGAATACAAGATTGACGTGGCTCGGCAAGCTGACTAGCGCGTCTACGAGATCGTTAAGGCCTTTCTCGCTGATCAGACGGCCGGCATACCCAATGACGAAGCCGCTAAGCGCGAAAGCTCGACGCGCTTCGTCTCGATCTGCGGGTTTAAATACGTTCGGATCGATGCCGTAGCCCACAACACCGGTAGGGCCGGCATATCCTTTAGCGCGCGCCACCGCCGCCGCCTCATGACTGCGCGCGACAAGGAAATCTGCATTGCGCAGGGTGACCGATCGGAACCACTCGAATGGAAACGGCAAGTTCTTGTTGATGTTCTGCTCAGTCTCTACAATCAATCGGGTGTCAGGCAACAATCGATTCCGCAGCCACGCCGCTTGCGCGGTTACGAGGCCCCACGGCTCTTCCCAGAGATGTACGACGTCGGGCCTGAATTCCCGAAAGATGCGAGCGAGATCTCGATACCAATGCAGGTACCATTGACCTGGACCGGTCCAGGGCCACACCACTTTTCCAACCTGAAAATCGAGCTTCGGATGGATGGCGGATTCGGGCGTCTGCCAAACGCCATAACTCTTCCAGCGACATGGCACCACAAGCCTACATTTGACATCCGAGTGGGCAAGAAGCGGCAGACAGCGCGCCTGACCGGCCTCACGTGAAACGGCTGTGTGAGAAATGACGAGGACACGCAAAGTGCAAAACGGAGGTTGCATGCCAATCTCTACGGCTTGTGATCGCGAGGATTGCTACACGGCTCGATACGTCAATGGTGATTCAGAGGTTGCCCCAGCCAGTCGCCGAAGGATCAAATCGCTGCGCGGGTCGGTTGGCGTAGTCTCGTTGATTGGTCCGGCCCTCCTCGCTCCTTAAGGCGGACGATAGACCAAACATCAACCACATGATGGTTCCTGTGACACCGGTGACGATCGTAGTCATCGGCAAAGCCGCCAAACACGCCAAACCCGCTGCAAAACATACTTTCTGCTCGCGTGCGAATTGGAGGCCCCATCTTGAGCCTTGGAAAACCATTCCAATCAGCGCACCGCAGTAGACGAGTCCGAACAACCAGCCGAGGCTGCCAAAGATCTCCAGTATCCCATCATCGATCGCTCCAACGAAAAGGATCTGCCCGGAGTTCGCTACGATCGTTCCCCTGCCCAATGTGCCGATCCCTACACCGAGCGGATGGTCCGCGATGAGGATCTGCATTCGTGAGGCTTCCTCTTCTCGCTCGAGAATGCTGCCGTCTTGCTCGAGGTTATCGAACGTCGCAATACGCTGCGAGATCATCTCATTGATCTGAGGGACAAACACCACGGCGGCAAAAATGCTGAGACCGACAATGGCGACGACAACAGCATATCGGATCGCCGCTCGTCCGCTCGAGATAATCAGCACTAACAGAGCGACAGCAAATCCGGCCCAACTCGTCCGAACGAAAGTGAACGCTAACGACAAGACACCAGCAAGGCGGGCGATTGGCATCAACGCGGATGTGAACGCGAAAGAAATGATGATCAGTACCATGATCCAGCAACTGAAGGGCCCGGTGGAGTT
This sequence comes from Binataceae bacterium (SeqCode), assembly GCA_035524095.1. Lineage (GTDB taxonomy): Bacteria > Desulfobacterota > Binatia > Binatales > Binataceae > DATJUF01. The sequence goes on from DATKPK010000135.1 coordinate 8,550, forward strand.
CATTGTGCTGAACACCCGGATCATGAAGGGCTCGGGGAGTCCGAAAGCGCCCTGATCGACACTTTGCATCCAGACGCGATCCCATACCGGCGGATCTACGAACTGCCACACGCCATACGTACCGAGCAGCAGCATGTTGACCGTCACAAACCGGGGTAGCCGCTTTATCAGCTCTGGAATGCGATCGCGGTGTGCGATCACGAAAAAGTAGTAGAAAATGGGAACGATCCAATCGCCAATGCCTATGAGAGCCGGAGCGAACTCGGCGCGCAGCAGCGCTACGATGAGGCCGTAAAAAACGCAGAGCGCGGCTAGACCCGGAAACAACGCTGTGCTGGCATCGAGGCTACGTATGCGCTGCAAGATGGACGGTATCATCAGAGCTGAAACAAGGAACGGCGCCGTCAGCATGATGTTCGTCGGGTCCCATCCCGCCTGCATATCAACTAGCCGGCGAGCAAAGGGCGTAATCGCCGCGATCCACAGCGTCAACAGAAGGTAATCCCAAGGATTTCTACGGCTGCTCCATACGCTGAGCCCGACACAGCCCAGCAAATACACCATCTTGGCCAAGATACCGCTCGCCGCGGCGAGAACGGCCGTGACTGCGATTCCGCCGGCGTAAATGAAGATTAAGTATGCCATCGTTCCTTCAACTGCGCTCCGCAAGCCCTTGCCGGGCAGCCGCACCAGACGGCCTACCCGGCAACCAGGCCGAAAATCTCACGGATGCGCTGATAATGGAGCGCCATGCCGTACTCCTCGTTCATGTAGTCGAAGCCGCGCCGCCGCACGGCGTGGAAGCCGGCCGGATCGGCCAGCAGCGAGCGAAG
>DATKPK010000136.1:0-28333 GCA_035524095.1 Binataceae bacterium (SeqCode)
CATCGAGCACGCGCTTGAAGTTCTTATCGAGTGGCTCACCCCAACGGTCGACCGGTGAAAGCTCGATCTGATTAGGCGCCGAACGCGTCACCACCTGAGTTCTTTGGAGATAACCCGGAAAGTCGATCGGACCGACCCCGATCGCGAGCCCGGAGTTAGTTGCGTTAGGAGAAGCAACGCTGATAGGCGTCAGCACGAAATATTTGGCGTAATTCGGCCGTGGCGCCAGCGGAGAGCAACCCGCCAATCCAATGCCGATCGCGAGCGATATCAGTCTGTACTTAATAGCCATTCCTAGTGGGCCTGATCCTGGTCAGGCACATACCTTCCGCGAATCAGGGAAGAAGGATTTTCCTGCAGATAGTCAGTCAGTTCGCCGAGCGATTGCGCCGTATTCGTGAATTCATCCAGCGCTTGATTTAATCGCACAGCGAGGGGCGAATCGGGATCGATTGTCGATTGCAGCTGTACCAGCGTAGTCCGCGTCTGCTTTAGTGTCGTGTTCACTTCGTCGGAATTACGCTGCAGGTGATCAAGCAGAGGATCTATCCTCGCGCCGGTATTATTTACCGTTGTGCGAATCGCGATGACGGTCTGATTAAGATTTCTCGTCGCTTCGTTCAGCCCTGCTAAAGTCGCATGAAGGTCGGGCGAATTCGCTAGACTTTTGATCGAGTTAGCGGCGTCAGTAATCGAAGCGGCCATCGCTTGAAAATCGATCTTATCGAAATCCGCCAGCGCCGCAGTTGCCTTCTCTTGAAAGGCTTCCATGGTCGTAGGCACTGTCGGGATTTCTCGATATGGACTGCTGCCCGGGACGAGGACCAGATTAAGTGGAGCGTGGGGATGAAGATCAAGATCCACATAGAGCAGTCCGGTCAACAGGCTCTCTACACTAAGTTGCGCACGCAGTCCGCGCTGGAGCATTTGTTCAAAACCAGCTTGACCAAAAGCTTCACCCGTTCCGCCGCCTCCAGTTACCATCGCGGGGTCCAGTTCAAGCACCACCGGTAACGGAAACCCCTTGACCTCGGGTTTGATCTGACCTTCGGAAGGCCGAAGCTTGAGTTTGATCGCGGATACGGTGCCGATCTGGACCCCGCGGAATTTCACCGGGGCGCCGATTCTAAGGCCGTTCAAATCACCTGGAAACATACAGATAAACTTGATCGGCTTTTTGAAGAACTTGCCTGAGCCGGCCACGACCAGGACTACAACTAGGATGGCAAAGGCCGTCACCACGAACGCACCGATTGCAGTTGGACTGATACGTTTAGCCATGACTACCGGCTGAGTCGCCTCCTTCTTGGCCACGAGTCAAAAATCTGCGCACGCGCAAATCTGTCGAATGGGCCAGCATATCGTGCGGGTCGCCACTTGCGATCTGCGTGCGAGACTCGGCATCAAGAAACACACTGTTGTTGGCAATCGTGAAGATACTCGCCAGTTCGTGGGTGACGACAACGATCGTCGCGCCAAGATTGTCTCTCAATTCCAAAATTAGATCATCGAGCAAGCGCGAACTGATAGGATCAAGGCCGGCTGACGGTTCGTCAAAGAACAGAACTTCGGGATCGAGCGCCATCGCACGCGCCAGACCGGCGCGCTTCTGCATCCCGCCGCTGATCTCACTAGGATAGAAATCCTCAAAGCCTTTGAGTCCGACTAGTGAAAGCTTGAGCGCGGCAACTTCGCGAATCTGCCCCGGCGTGAGATCGGTGAACTCGCCCAGCGGCAATCCCACGTTCTCCGCTAGAGTCATTGAGCTCCACAGCGCGCCACTTTGATAAAGCACGCCGAACCGCCGCAGCAGCCTCTCTCGAACTTCGGGTCCCGCTTTTGTGAAGTTTACGTCTCCGTAGATAATTTCTCCGGTGGCTGGGTCCTTGAGTCCAATTAGGTGACGTAACAAAGTGCTTTTGCCGCATCCGCTGCCGCCCATGATGATAAAGATATCGCCACGGCGAACTACGAAATTCAGCCCACTCATCAGCACGAAGCTGCCGTAAGCCATCGTGACATTGCGCACGATGATTTGAGCGTCGTTTGTCGAGGGCTCTTGATTGGTGGCATCAGGTGTCATGACGGTCCCTGGCTTAGATGCCGAGGAAATTGAAGACCACTGCAAAGACACCGCAGGCTACCACGACCATTACTATCGACATCACGACCGCGCGCGTCGCGGCGTCGCCCACTGCCGACGAACTGTTACCACATTGAAACCCGCGCAAACATCCGGCGATCGCGATTAAGGCGCCATACACAGTCGCTTTAATCATGCCCCCGAACAGGTTGACCAGCGTCAAGGTCGAGATAGTTTCCCGTACATAGTTGGTGACCGAAAGATCGAGCATCCCGACGCCTACAAACATTCCGCCGAGAATACCGACCAAATCCGCAAACACGCACAACAGCGGCATCATGAGAATCAGTGCGAGCGTGCGCGGCAGCACGAGAAATTCGAGCGGCGAGATGCCCATCGTGGTCAGCGCGTCGATCTCCTGCGTGACTTTCATCGTGCCCAATTTCGCAGCGAATGCAGCACCGGTGCGGCCCGACATGATAATTGCGGTCATCATGGCGCCCATGTCGCGTACCATGCCGATACCTACTAGATCAGCGACGTAGATCGAAGCGCCAAACTGCGAGAGTTGCACGGCGCCCATAAAGGCCAGAATGACGCCCACTAGAAAAGCGATCAGGCTGACGATGCCAACGGCGTCGGCCCCGCACTGCTCGATCGCCTCCATTAGGTCGATCTTACGGTAACGCGCTTTGCCCCGTACGAATTTGCCCAAGGCTACGGTCAGTTCACCGACAAATCCCAAAAACTCGCTGATAGCCAGACCGGAGCTGATACTGGCGTTGCCTACACGGGCTAGAAACGAGACCTTCAGGCCAGCACTGCGCGCCCCTTTCTTCTCGGGAACAGCCTCTGCTAATTCGACTAGACGGCGCAGTCCGTGGGGCAGTCCTTCGCGATCTTCCGCGATGCCGCGTGTGCGGCAAATTTCAGACGCCTGCGTGAGAAAAGAGATCAGGCCACTGTCCCAGTGAGTCAGTTGCGCAGTGTCGAAAGAAAGCCGTCGCGGCGGCGTGCCCGAGCTCAGCTCTTTCGAAAGTACCGAAGCGGATGGCACGTCTTTACCGAGATGCCATGGGCCTGCCAGCCCGACGATGAGCGTTCCATCGGCGCGGCGAAAGGAGACCGTTCCTTGCCTCGCGATTGCCTGAGAATTTACCGCCATTAATTCAGTGTTCGCTCGGCCGCGACGCCGCAGCAACTGCATCATGGCAAGCATGGCCATGCCGAGGGAATTGGACTTTGGTCTTATATCGATGAGGCAGAGTGGAACGCCGTTATTGCTGCTGCACCATCAGACCGTCGAGCGGCCGTTCTGCCGTCTGGAGCGCTCCAAGTCAAGAGGTAACTTACCTTTCGCCGCGTCGAAGTTCGAATCTGACGGGCGAATTCCGAGACGTTCAGCCATTACGACGAGATCGGCTAATGACTCGGCCTTCATTTTGCGCATCACGCGGCCCCGATGTTCTTTGACCGTCTTCTCAGTAACCGAAAGCTCTGCGCCCACTTGCTTATTCAGCAGACCAGCGGACACCAACGCGAAAACTTCACGCTCGCGCAGCGTCAATTGTTGGTAACGTATTTTTAACTGATCGAGCGCCATCGTTTCCGCCTTTCGTTCATTGCTGCGTGCGATCGCACGGTTGATGGCGTCGAGCAAAACGGTGCCCTTGATTGGCTTCTCCAGAAAATCGACAGCTCCGGCCTTCATCGCGCTGACCGTTGCCGGTATATCCCCGTGTCCGGTAATAAAAACCATCGATAGATAAGGGACTTTACAACTTAGAGCTTCCTGGAGTTGCAGACCGTTTAAGACCGGCATCCGCAGATCTGATACCACGCACGAGGCGTCTTGAGTTTTGGGACTCTCTAGAAACTCCGTGGCGGAGGCGAATCCTTTGACTTCGTGGCCGACAGAAGCGATTAGGCGGGCGAGAGATTCGCGAATCGATTCATCGTCGTCGATTATCGCGACCAGCGCTTTTTCGCTCATCTGTTCTTTAAGTCAACTTTCGCTTGGCAACCCAAGATCTGCCGCCGAAGGTAGCTTGATCGCGAAAGTTGTACCACGATCCGGATTGGGTGAAAACGACAAGCGGCCGCCATGAGCTTCGACAATCGATTTCGCGATCGCCAGCCCCATGCCCATCCCGTGTGATTTGGTCGTAAAAAAGGCGTCGAAGATCATTGGCGCGGCCTCAGGCAGTATCCCGTGACCTGAGTCGCACACGAGTATCGCAATCTCCGCTTCAGTAAGAGCAGCCGTTATCTGAACTTCGCGTGGGCCCCTCTTTTCCCCAACCGCGTCGAAGGCATTTAGAATCAAGTTGATGATAGCCTGCTGCAGTTGAACCCGCTCGGCAATCACCGGCGGCAGAGGGCCTTTCACAACCGTGCTAAAGTTGATGTCTCGGGACGATGCTTCACCTTGAACTATTCGGCTGGTTTCAGCCAGCAATGCAGGCAGATCGACAGCAGACTTGCTCAGACCATCGCGGCGAAACAAGGTTCGCAAGCGCTTTATCGCCTCGCTGGCCCGGTTATCGTCTTCGATTATATCCTTGATTCCTGATTTCACTTCTTCAAGATCGGGTCCGTCCGATGCGAGCATATTCTGGAGCGCCTCGGCGTTACTCAAAATCGCGGCGAGCGGCTGATTGAGCTCATGGGCTATCGAGGCTGCCAACTCACCCATCGTCGTAACGCGGGACACATAGGTTAACTCGCTCTGCAACCTTATTATCTCGGTCACGGCGCGCTTGCGCTCGAGTGCATAGCCGAAAATCTGCGCCACTGTTTGCAGGCGGCGGACAAGCTTCGGCGGCCAGTTCCGTTCCCTGTACAGCAATCCAAAGCCAACGGCGCCGAAAACAGTCCCGTCGATCTTGATCGGAACCATCACGTTGGATTTGGGGCCGTGTTTTAGGAAACTCTCTCGATCAATCGCCGCTTCAGGAGGCAGCATATCGGGACTCTGCATGACCACAGTCTCGCCCGCCAGCATCTTTTGTTTGGTCCAGGGAAGGAGTCTGTTCGCATCGAGCGAGTTACCGATGATCCGGTCGGCATCTCGTGCCCAGCCGTGAGTAAAAACCGCGCTTTTGGTCATTGGATCGATCTCGGCGATCGTACAGCGATCAAGGCCGAGCGCGATCACTATCCGTTTGAGCCATCGGTTGATTCCCGCATCAATTTTGTCGGAGGTAATACGGACGAAGGCCCCGGCCAGACGGACCACGAGCGTCTCGAAACGGCGTGATTCGTCCGCCAAGCCGCGCGCCGTGCCGATCGAAACCGGCACAGTGATTCTGCTCTCTTGGGGTGGAATCCCTGACACAGAGACGACCATAGCTGGCTCTCGGTCGCGTTGCCAGAAGTCCCGAAGGGCATCCTGGGCTTTCCTCGCACGATTTCCTAACCCTGCGGCTGCGCTTATATCGCCGCAGGAGCTTTATGGCCGACCCTAAGCTATTGCGAGTGCTTTCTTGATCGCTTCGAGTAGTGCCTCGCGGCTGAACGGTTTGATCAGGACTGTAACGGCTTTTATTCGGGAGATCCTAATGAGGGTGCCGTCATCGTTATGGCCGGTAATCATTATAACCGGCAGTCGGCATCCCGAGGCGGCAAGAGCTTCGTAGAGTTCGACCCCACTCATTTCCGGAAGGTGAACGTCAAACACCATGCAGGCATTGGAGTCCGGGATAGAGACAGCCTGCAACTCGCTGGGGCGGCTGTACGCCCAAACATCGTAGCCACAAGTGACCATCAATCTACGCAACGCGCGAAGAACTGAAAGGTCATCCTCGACCAGAATGACGGCCGGCTTGCTTTCGGCCAAATCCTTCTCCTGGTGGCCAACTAGGCAAGCAGGCGGGACTGTCTTGCCTGCTTCACAATGGCGTGCGACGAGAGGAACTAAAATCGGACCTTAGTCCTAGTCACATCAAGAACAAGCCTGATCCAATTGGAGAGGGCCTTTCGGACGACCCGCCCAATACCCCTTTGATCAGCCTGCATCTTTGATAGTGGTTTCCGCCTTGGACTAAAGTCGGATTTACGCGCTCGCTGAGGCGAAGGATATTCGCGGTCGCTACCAGCAAGAAATATCGGGGAGCAACCGTCTATGAAGCCTGGATATTTTGAAGTTCTTCAGCAGCCAAAAGCCTTCGGATTGGCGTTCGTTTTGATGCTGGCTACGATTGCACTACTTGCGGGAACATCGCTCGCGCAGAATGGTGGCCTTTACGTCTACCCAGCAAAAGGGCAGAGCCAGGAGCAGCAGAACAAGGACCGCTATGAGTGCCATTCTTGGGCAGTCAAGCAAACCGGCGTCGACCCATCCAGGCCGGAAACGTTAACGTCGAATACTCCTGCCTCACAACAATACCAATCATCTAAGCCACACGTCCTGCAGGGCGCAGGGCGTGGCGCTGCGATGGGTGCGGTCGGCGGTGCTATAGCAGGTGATGCCGGCAAAGGCGCTGCCGCAGGCGCCGCGATAGGCGGTCTCGGTGGCGCCTTCCGCCGCCGTGATGAAAGGAGGCAACAAGCGGCGCAGCAACAGGTTAACGCTCAGGCCGCACAGCAAAACAAAATGATTTCGTATAATCGAGCGATGGCGGCCTGCCTCCAAGGGCGAGGCTACACCGTCAACTAGATTCCCGGCTGCAGTCTTCCTTTCGGATGATTTTGTGGGTCGAATTCTGTCATATTCGGAAGCGCCACAGGCAATACGAACGGCAAGAGTAATCCAAAAGGTTTCACAAAATGAAAGCTGCGATTTGGCGAGAAATTGGTCAGCCTCTGACTATCGAAGAAATCGAAATCGACCAACCCGGACCGCATGAGGTGCTGGTGCGAACGGTCGCGGCAGGTGTGTGTCATAGCGACCTCCACGTTATGCACGGCTCGATTCCGACCCGGCCACCGGCAGTGCTCGGCCATGAACCAGCGGGAATCGTTGAGGCGGTGGGCAGCGCGGTCACAACCGTCAAGCCTGGCGACCATATCATCGCCTGTACTTCTATTTACTGCGGTACGTGCCAGCAATGCCTGCTGGGACGTCCGCATTTATGCGTCGGACGCGCCGATTGTCAGCGTGGGCGCGGTGAAAAGCCACGGCTCGCGCAGAAAGGCTCGCCCCTGAATCAGTTTGCCGATCTGGGAGCATTCGCGGAACAAATGCTCCTTCACGAGCGCGCGGTGTTGAAGATCGGCGATGACATTCCGCTGGATCGCGCCGCTCTTCTCGGATGTGCGGTGACGACCGGGGTCGGCGCGGCTCTGAACACCGCGCAAGTGGCGCCGGGTTCGACTGTCGCGGTCTTCGGCGCAGGCGGCGTCGGAATCTCAGTGATTCAAGGTGCGCGGATTGCTGGTGCGCGGCAGATTATCGCCGTCGATATTCGCGACAACAAACTTGAAATCGCCAAGCACTTCGGCGCGACTGAAGCGATCAACGGTTCAAGTACCGACGCAGTCCGCGAGATTAAGCGTCTCAGTAACGGCGGCGTCGAATATTCATTCGACGCGATCGGTAACGTCGCAGTTCTCGAACAATGCGTCTATTGCCTCGCGCCGCGCGGCCTCGCGACATTGGTCGGGGCGATTCCGCCCGACCAAAAAGTCGAATTCAAGTCCGGTCATCTCTTCGTCGAGAAACGCGTGCAAGGATGCTACATGGGTTCGAACCGTTTCCCTCTCGACATGCCCAAGTATCTCGACCTTTATCGGCAAGGGCGGTTGAATCTTGACGACATGATCAGCCGTCGCGAGCCACTCGAACAGGTAAACGAGGCGTTCCGTGCGATGGAGGCCGGCGAAGTGACCCGCACAGTGCTGACGTTCGCCTGATCCCGCATTGATTAAGCCCCGACGCGGTGGTTGCGAATATATCCGCAGCTACTGCCTCCTCAGGTTCACTTTAGGGCGGGGTGCGGTCCGGAGCGGACCCCGCCCTTCTCGATTCTACTCCTTACGCGCTAAGCGCTTCCGCATTGCCGACCGGCTCATATGCCGATTCACGCGCCAGCGGCCGCGAACCAGGTGCGACCTGGAAAGGGCTCACCAGTTCCAGTTTGTGACCGTATTCGCGCAACGCCGGGATAACTTCGTTGTTCAACAAAGTAAGGCAGCGCAGTCGGTCCTTATGTGAAACCGGGCCGTCGAGCCAGAACGAGAAGATACCGGGACGCAGCACATCAAGGATCTTCTTGAGCTTCGGAATTACGTTTGACGGCGTGCCCGCAATCATCTGCATATCTTCGAGCATGCGCGGATAGGTCGCATAGACCTCGCGCTTGACCGCCTCTATCTGCTCCTCGGTCTCGTCGCCGCCAGTGCCATGCGCCGGACGGCCGGCCACATTACCACCCGCGTCGAGACGCGCGAGGCGGCGAGTCGCCTCCTTGGAATTATAGCCTGGAGGGAACATCCATTCGGGACGTGCGAAGTGCGCAAATGAGCCGCCGAACAGGATCCGTTTGCCCAATTCCTCGGCCCGCTCCTGATTGTCATTGACCATGACGGGTTGCAGATAGCCGAAATTCTCCGGCCCGGCCTGATACCCTGCGCGCGCTGCCGCCTTGCCGTAGATATCCCATAACTCCATGGTGGGTTCGAGCTTGGTAGCCAGCGCCACGTACGGATAACGATTGCGCGCGCACCAATCTGCCGTATCGGGACTGATCAATCCGGGGATCCAGAACGGCGGATGGGGCTTTTGCAGCGGCAGCACCCACGGATTCACCTGGCGGAAATGGAACCGTTTGCCCTCGTAACGAAACGGCCCGGGCGTCGTCCAGGCCTTGACGATAAATTCGACGCCTTCCTCGAACAGTTCGCGATTAAGGGCCGGATTGGTGTTGTTGGCGAACTGCTCACTGCCAGCCCCGCGGACCCATCCCGAGACGAGGCGCCCGTTGGAGATGAGGTCGATCATCGCGAGCTCTTCCGACAATCGTAGCGGATTTGCCACCGTCGCGACCGGATTGCCGAGCAGCACGATTCGCACGCGCCTGGTCTTAGCCGCAAGCACCGCAGCCTCAACGTCCATCACCGAACCGAGGCAGAATGGCGTCCCGTGATGCTCATTCAGCATCACACCATCGAAATTGAGCAATTCCTGGTCAGTGTAGACCTTTTCGTCAAGATACTGGTTGAGAACCTTAGCCCCGTGCTCCGGATCGAAGAATCGGTTCGGCGTGCCATAAAAGCTACGCAGCTTCAATATTTGATTTTCGAGCTCGCGATACTTCTCCGGCTCGACCTCTGGATCGTAATGATACGCGCGCTCGGTGAACCACATCATGTGCATGGCGAAGACTCCTTAACGCCCTCAGGCGGCCAGAAATTGCTTAACTTCGTTAACGAATTGTTCCGTTTTTTCGATTTCGGGTCGATGCCCGCAATTCTCGAAGACCACTAGTTTCGATCCGGCCAGCGACTTATGGTAAGCCTCAATCGCCGAACGCGGGACTACTCGATCCTGAGTCCCCCAAAGCAGCAAGACCTTCTGATCGGGAATGCCCTCCAACAGATGGGGTAGACTCGGATTGTAGAAATACGGCTGCCAAGCCAAGCGTGCGAATTCTGCACGTGCATCCTCTAAGGCCTCGTAGCGCTCCGGCGTCGGCTCACCGTAAAGTTTCGCGAACTCAGGCGTCCGGGCCGGATCGACAACGCTTGCATCGATGTATTTCTGCGCCGGGACCTGGAACACGTCCATGATCTCGCCGCCGGGGGCCCTGATCCCCCCCGGTGCGACTAATACGCTGCGGCGGAACTGGCTAGGATTGCTCGCTATCATGTCCGCCGCCAGCCATCCGCCGAACGAAAAGCCAATCACGTCGATATCGTTAAGGCGCTCTTCTCGTAGAATTCGGGCATATACAGATCCCAGATCCCGCACACCGTCTATCCAATCGATACGCGGCGAGCGGCCGAAGCCTGGGGCCAGCGGGATCAACAAGGTGTACTCTTTCGCGAGCGCTCGCTGCCATTCGAGTAGCCCCGTATAGCCCAATTCGTCATGAAGAACCAACAGCGGTCGGCCCGACCCGGCCGTCACCAGGGTGATTTCGTTCCCGCCGACGCGGATAGTTTTCTCACTCGATTCCTTTGCCACTACCGATCACACTCCTCTCAATTGCATCCTATCATCCGCGGCGGCCGATTCTCCCGCCCGTTTTCGGCGGTCGCTGAATAAAGGGGATTAATAGAACACGAAAATTGGTCTGACCGCCAGCGGAACTGACGGGTATGACCCTTTTCCGACCTTGAACTCGCCAAACGTGAGGCTAAGGGATGCCTATGCGATGAGCGGATGCGCACCTCGGCGTCATCGATTTTTTGGCAGACGGGCATAATTGTCAACCTGGCAACGACGAATCGCTGGTTCTTTTGTTCGCACCGCTGGCATCACGGTTGCTGATTAACGGTCGCCGCTGTGCATCTGCGGCTCGCATATGAATGGCGCGCAGTCACCAATGCGAGATGCCAGGGTTATCATGCCGAACCTTAATACCGTCGAAGCGTGGAAAGCGACAAAGCACGGCTTCGACGTCTGGCCCGATCTTCTGCGCTGGGCCGAAGCGGGAACCAGTTACGATCGGATCGCCGACGACGACCTACAACGCCTCAAGTGGTACGGCGTTTTCTGGCGCAAGCACGATCGCAATCGGTATATGCTGCGCGTCCGTATTCCCGCCTGCGAGATGACCGCTAATCAAGCCCGCGCCCTCGCCTTCGCCGCCTACGAGGCCGGTCATGAGATTATCGACGTCACTACCCGCGGCAATATCCAGATCCAGGGACTTACTATTGAGAAAATCCCCACGGTAATCACGGCACTTGAGCGAACTGGCCTCACCAGTAAACAAACCGGACTGGATAATATCCGCAATGTCACGAGCCATCCGCTGGCCGGACTTGATTCAGCCGAGTTAATCGATACGCGCGAAGCTGCGCGCGCCGTGACGGCTCTGTTTATCGATAATCGCCAACTGGCCGATCTGCCGCGCAAGTTCAATATCAGTTTCAACGGGCGCCCTGACAATGCTGCTCACGACTGGACCCAGGACATCGCATGGCTCGCCGCTCACGGCCTCGACCATACCATCGGCTATCGCCTGCTCGTGGGCGGGATGCAAGGCCAGACGCCGCACGCCGGATGGCACCTTCCGGTGTTCGTACAAACCGCTCAGGTCTCTGACGTTACTTCAGCAATCCTACATCTGTTCCGCGACAGGGGCTCGCGCAGCCAGCGGCGCAATCAGGTGCGCTTCCGCTATCTCGTGGAGAAACTCGGCGTCGATTTCGTACTGGAAGAAATCGAGCGGCGTATCGGCTATAGCCTGACCCGTTTTGCGGAACCGCCCCCGACGCCAACGCAGGTCGAAAGTTTCATTGGATGGTTCCCGCAGCATCAACCCGGACACTGGGCCGTTGGCGTCGCGGTCCCGATGGGCCGGCTGACCTGGCAGCAGTTTGAGGGTATCGCGATCCTCGCACGCGATTATGGCGATGGCACAATTCGCACAACCCCCGATCAAAACCTAGTCCTGCCGTGCATACGCGGCTCCGATCGGGCCGCGCTCGGAACTGCCTTGGCAGCCTTGGGTCTCGCTTTCGATGCCGATTCTCTTACTCGCCAGATTATTGCGTGTACCGGCAAGCAGTTCTGCAGTCTCGCACTGACCGAAGCAAAGGGTTACGGTCTGCAACTGATCGAGGATCTGCGCCGCCGGCATGTCGAGCTTTACGGCATCCGCATCGCGATCAGTGGATGCGCCAACGCGTGCGCCCAGCACCACACGTCTGATATTGGTCTGCGCGGCGTGCGCGTGCGTCAAGGCTTGCGCGCGATAGACGCCTTCGACATCTATCTCGGCGGCGGCGCAGGCAAGTCAACCACGCTGGCGCGGCTCTATCAGAAGGGTCTGCCCGTAAACCGCATCGCCGATACGCTGGAGCGGATTGTGCGCGAGTTCCACAATAGGCGGCTGAGCTGCGAGACTTTCAGTTCTTACTGGCAACGAGTGCTGGCTGCGCGTGAACCCGAGGTGATTCTTCCCGAAGAAATACCAACATGGCATTGCGCAACCTGCGGCTATGATCACATTGGTGCGTCACCGCCCGGCTTCTGCCCCCGATGCGCCGGTGTCAAGCGCCAATTCGCGCTGCAACAATCAGTATCCGCGGTGGTATAGGCTGTCCACGGATGATTCACCTCTGCGAACATTGCGGAGAAATGAGTATAGTGAACTCTGATCTGATTCGAAGGAGATAAGGATGTCTCGTATTCCATTAGTTGAACCCGAAACCGCGTCACCGGAGGTGCGCGCCCTCTACGGCGAAATCGAGGCCGAAGGGATGAGCATCATGAATGTTCTCAAGATGTTCGGGAATAACCAGCATTTCCTCGCCGGTATGCTGGAGATGATCCGCGCCCTCTATTCAGCTCGCTCCAAGCTCTCGCCGCGCTACCGTGAACTGGCCTATCTGCGCGCCTCGCAGCTGAACTCCTGCCATTATTGAATTCCCACCCATGTGATGCTCGGTCGGAGCGTCGGACTTTCCAATGAAGAACTCGGGTGGATGAGCGAACCGGAAGCGAGTCCGCTCTTCGACGAAACTGATCGTTTGGTCTTGCGCTATTCCTCAATGCTCACGGTTGAGAATCGCGTGCCCGACGAGCTCTACAATGCGCTGGCGGCGCGATTCTCTAAGGATGAACTGGTCGAGTTGTGCTTCACCGTTGGACTATCTAATCTCGTCAATCGCGTCCACGCGACTTTTCTGACGGACCTCGACGGCAGCACAAAAACTACAGTCGGCGACCTTGCCTTCTGCCCAATCGGCCGTTGATTTCACCGGCTAGTAGCCCTAACCGATGAACGGCTGGCCGATTGCTGTTGGTGAGTCCTTTCACCTTTGCCTCACAAGTGCGCAAGTGCCTATTCCCGATGCGTATCCAGTACGTGGGCCGCCGACTTGAAATGGCCAATCGCTGCGCCCGCACGCAGTTCAATCGCGACGAATACTGCTTCCGCGATCTCTTCGTCAGTCGCACCAGCGAGTTTGGCGTTGCGGGTATGCAATGCGATACACGCATCGCATTGTGTAACGTGCGTCACGCCTACGGCGATCAGTTCTTTAATCTTGGTCGAGAGACTTCCGGGCCGATAGACTGCCTCCTCAAATTCGATAAACTTATCGAATAACCCCGGCTGCAACTCTTTGAGCTTCTGCACGCTCTTCGCGTTCACCCAATCATGCGGATCTGCCATGGAATGCTCCAGCTGAAACTTGCTCTCGGTCCAAGTCTAGCTGCTCCCGCATGGGTGGCGAAACTCGCTTAACTAGGAATATTCACCAACCCGTGATCGTCGGAGCTTGCGTGACGACGCGGTTTGCTATCAAACGCTCGATCTCATCCTCGTCAACGCCAGCCTCGGTCAGGATTTCCCGGCTATGCTGCCCGAGTAGCGGCGGCGGAAGCTTGATTGCCAGCGGCGTTTCCGCAAAACGAATAAACGGCGCGACGGTCTGGAACGTCCCTGCGATCGGATGATCAATTGCCGCGAGCGCATCAATCGCCGCAACCTGCGGATGCGCCGCCAGCGCAGGATATTCTAGGATCGGAACCGCGTCACCGCCGACGCTGTGAATCAAGTCTATGATTTCTGCACGCGTCTTATTCGTGAACGCTTCTTCCCAAATCGGCTTAGCCTCCTGAGCGTAGCGCCCGATACTCGTCGCTTGCCGCCCAAAATCGTCGAAGCGCGGATCGGCGAGCACATGCTCCATCCCAAGTTCCATCAGCAAGCGATCCCAATCCTCTGAAGTGCCGCGGCGCAAGATGAAATATAGAGGTCCGTCCTTGGCCTGATATCCATATTCCGACGGATTGGTGTAATGGTCGAGATGGAAACCAAACCAGTCATCGGGATTACTCAACGCATGCCACATAATCCCTCGCAGATGGAGCAGTGTGCCGAACTGATTCACCGTGACGCGTTGCCCTATGCTATTGCGCTCTCGAAAGAACAGCGCTCCGAAAATGGCTTGCGCCGCCATAATACCGGTGTTGAGGCTAGCTACGTCCGCGCCAAGACGCACCGGCGGGTCTCCGATTTTGCCGAGCGACGCTGCATATTCCGCCATCGCCTGAATTACCAATTCGGCCCCCGGCGAATCCTTCAAGGGACCAGCCTCACCAAAGGCGCTAATGGATGCGTAGACCAGCCGCGGATTCTCGTCCTTTAGATCGTCATACCCCAACCCTAGTTTCGCCGACTCGCCCGGACCGAAGTCTTCGACTAGCACGTCCGCTCGGCGCGCCAATCGCCTCACTAAATCGAGTCCCAAGGAATTAGTATAGTCAACCGCGAGACTGCGCTTGTTGCGATTGAGGCTCAGAAAGACCGCGCTCTCATTGCTGATAAACGGCGGTCCAAACCCTCGCGCGTTATCGCCTGTCAGCGGCTCTATCTTGACCACATCGGCGCCGGCATCGCCGAGTTGCATCGAGCAGAACGGACCGCACAGCCCTTGCGTCAAATCGATCACGCGCATGCCCGCCATGCTGCCCTGCGCCTCCACTGCCTAATGCTCCTCCGCCGGCGTAATGCCCAGTTCGGCGAGGATTTCCCTCGCATGCTCACCCGGAAGACCCCCAGCACGAATCGGTCCCGCCGGTGTGCGCTCGAATTCCCACGGGAGTCCGTCGATACTGAGATGACCCCAATGTGATGTATCAAGCTCGGTAATGCCACCGCTGGCGATCGCCTGCGGATGATACCGAAGCTCCTGAAAGTTCATGAACGGTCCATTGGGTACGCGCTCATGCGTCAGCCGCAACATCCACCAAGCTGCTGGCTTCGACTGAAAGCGTTCCGCAAGAATCGGTATCAGGTCAGCGCGATTAGCCACTCGCTTAGGATTCGTGGCAAAACGTAGATCCTCTATTATCTCCTCCAATTTCAATGCTCGGCATAGGCGAGGCCATTGCTCCTCACTGACTACACCAATAGCTATGTACTTACCATCCGAGCATACGAATGCCTGATGAGGCACCGTCGTGGACGCCGCACTGCCCAGTGGTCTTGGCTGTGACCCGGTCGCGAAATACTCGGCTAGTCTTGTGGTCTGAATAGCCATCGCCGCCCGTAGCATCTCAACTTCAATCAACTGGCCTTTGCCGGTTCGTTCCCGCGCGAGCAATCCCTGCAAAGCCGCCTGAGCTACAACCGTCGCGGTCGTAAGATCAATATGAGCCAGATGGCGAAACATTTCGCCGCGCCCATTCTCGGGACCTGTGATACTGCACCATCCGCTGAACGCCTGAACCGTCGGATCTATGCCGGCTTCTTGCGCCATCGGACCAACACGCCCATACGCGCAGGCCAGTATATAAACGATACGCGGGTTCGCACGTGCGGCGGCAGCGTAACCGAGCCCTAGCCGATCAACTGCACCAGGCCGCATATTATTCACGAAGACGTCGCTGCGCTCGATTAAGGCCAATGCGATCGCCCGATCCGATTCGTGCTTGAGATTCAGCTCGATCATCCGCTTGTTATGATTCGCCGAAATATACAGCACCGAACTTCCGTTGATACGTGGCGGAACCGCATGAGACAGCGCATCGCCGCCGGGCGCTTCAACTTTAATCACGTCCGCGCCGAGCGCACCGAGCAACTTGGTCGCCCAAGGACCTACCGCCGCGATCGTCAGGTCGAAAATGCGGACGCCATCCAATATCCGAGGCGACGATCCTGTCGAAATTGCCATGCCTGATGCTCCTTTCGAGAGTGGCTTGATACGCAGCCGAGCAGTATTATCGCCCACGCCGCCGCAATTTGAATGCTCAAACGGCCTTCTGCAGATTCCCTAGACTAAGTCGCTCAACGAGCGCATGTTTCCCAAGTTTACTAATGCTCATTCACCAGTCCGCTGCAACATCCGCCATACCCGCACACCGATCGGCACGATCTCGCCGATCGTCCGGTAACCGGCTTTCGTATAGTATGCAACGTTGGCTTCCGTTGCTGTCTCGAGATAGACGCCGGCTATGTCGGGCCTCAAGTTGGCTTGTTCACGAAGACAGTTGAGCAACGCGACACCATAATGACGTCCCTGCATCGCCGGTTCTACACCTAGCACTGCCAGGTAGATGTGCGGCTCGCTCAAGCGATGGCGCGCCAGTTCATCCACTACTGTCAGCGCGCGCCGCAAGCCGTTCAGACCGACAGCTCCCATCATCGCAGGAAGGAAGGGGAATCCGGCGGCTGCGGTAGCCAGAGCGCCGGAAGGACGATCCACCTGCTCGATGATTGCGGCGCCTGCGATGTGCCCTTCGTCGATCACGCCCAATACCGGCTGCCCATCTCGCCGATGGTTCCGCAGGAGCACGCCAAACAAACGCCCCATGCGCTCCGCACGATCACTCGCCGGTTCGTCGCCGACGATCGCTCGCAACAGAGGATCGTTAACAAAGGCCCGCCCAAGCATCCACCCCGCCGCGCGATATTGATCCGGAAACAGTAACGCCACCTTGGGCATCGCGCTTTCAGCTAGCCGCACCTGCTCCGATCTCCATTCGTTGATTCGGTTCGTCTGCTACTAATTAATCACACTAGGCATCGCAAATGGTGACTCGACCGCGATACTCTATTGTTGATTGGAACCCTTTTCTTTAATTAGTCACTTGCCGCCCACTCACGAAGCGAACAGACCACCATCGACTGGCATCGTCACTCCAGTCACGTATGACGCCTGCGGTGAGCATAACCAGGTCACTGCGATCGCGATCTCTTCAGGGTTGGCATAGCGCCGCATCGGCACGATCGCCTCGAACTCTTTGCGTCCGGGCGCGCCTTCGTTGTGGGCGATCCGCTCCATCATAGGTGTATCGACGGGACCTGGACACACAGCGTTGATGCGGATGCCGCTCTGCGCACATTCAATCGCCGCGCTTTTGGTCATCCCAACGACCGCATGCTTGCTCGCGACATAGATAGACAGGCTCGGAAAGCCCGACAACCCTGCGACCGACGCTGTATTGACGATCGCGCCACCGCCCTGTTTGCGCATCTGCTGAATTTCATGCTTGAGGCATAGCCAGACGCCCTTGACGTTGATCGCCATGACCCGGTCGTAGCTGCGTTCTGACGTCTCGTGAAGTTCGATCACATCGCCTTCGACGCCGGCGTTGTTGTAGGCGCAGTCCAGCCGTCCGTGAGCCTTCACGATCCCTGCAATAAGGCCCTGTACCTGAGCCGCGTCTGTGACGTCAGCGAGCACAAACTCCGCCTTGCCGCCACTATCGCCAATCATTTTTATCGTCGTCTCCCCGCCCTCGCGATTGACATCGGCACCCGTTACGACCGCGCCCTCGCGTGCAAAATTGATCGCGGTCGCGCGGCCTATGCCGCTACTGCATCCTGTTATAAGCGCTATTTTTCCTTCGAGCAGATTCGCCATAGTCAGTCCTCATCGGTTCAATAATCTGGAAGGGCGGCGCTTCAATGCGGTTTGCGGCCGCTCTTATACTAGTCAGACTAGGTGAATTAGCGCTGCCTTTACAAACGACGCAAGACACCTGCGCACTTGTCGCCAGAGCCTCACGAGGTGTATTCCTCGCGGCAGCGCACTGTCGCTGATTCATCTAAGTGCGATTGCGCCACGCATGCGCAATGCGGCGGATTTGCGCCAACATAACGGGAGGCGGGACCGCATCGGCCCGCGAATCGTCGCATGAAGGTCGCATTCGGCATCAATCTTTTTCCGGGTAGCGCGCTTCTCAGCCGCGAAGATACCGGCAAGTTCAGCGATCTCGTACGGATGGCCGAGGATTATGGTGCTGAGGCCGTCGGCACCTATGATTCAGCCTTCGTTGGCGGCGACGCCTACGTTCGCGCGACCATCGCCGCGATGGCCTCGACCCGTGCCCGCGTTGGCCTGCGCCCAACCAACCCACTGACACGCGAACCGCAGGTGATGGCCTCGTTTCTAGCGTCAATCGATAGCCTAACCGGTGGACGGGCCTTCATGGATATCGGCAGCGGCGACAGCGCCGTCCTGAATATCGGTTACAAGATTGCCTCGCGCGCCAGGCTCAAAGATTACGTCACTTGTGTGCGTAATTTGCTCGCCACCGGCACCGCGACATATCGGAGCCGTCCACAACGTGTACGCTGGTCACGCGAGGCCGTCCGCCCGCGCATCCCGATTTCGCTATGCGCCGAGGGTCCGAAAATGCTGCATCTGGGCGGTCGGATTTTCGACGGCGTGATCGCGGGCACCGGACTGCTTCCCGAAATTATCAAGGACACGATTGCACGGATTCACGCCGGCGCGCTTGAGGCTCGCCGTGATCCATCCTCCGTCGATATCTGGTTCACAACGCGCACCTCGCTGCATGAGGACCGCGACCATGCCATCGCCAACGTCAAGGCTTCAGTCTCGTCGATTCTCAACCACTCAATGCGCCAGGGTCTCGACGGCAAGCACGTGCCAGAAGATTTCCGCGAGAAGCTCCAGGAATACGTCGACGGCTATGTGCTCTATGATCACGTTCTCAACGAAGGGCGCAATCCTCAAAGGATGGATCAGCTTGGCTTGACCGACTACGCGGTCAAACGCTTCGCCCTAGCCGGCAATCCCGGCGATTGGATTGCTCGCATAGAAGCGCTGGCCGAGGCCGGTGCAACAAAGCTGTGGGTAGGTCCGGTCGGCGGACGGCTCGACAGCCAGATTCACTATATGCGCGTCCTCGGCGAACAGATTATGTCACACTTTGTATAAGTTTGATCCCACGCCGTTAGGTCAAGCTGCCGATTGGTGCTCCCTTTCATGATCGAATGGCCGCTAGTTCGCCGATGAGAGCGGCTGGGCAATCTTTTCGAGACTGGCTCCTTCGGCTGCGACACCGAGAAACACTTCGACGATCGCCGCGCCTATCATCAGCGCTGCAGCGACCAGATAACCCTCCATCAGCGCAGCGCGCGACCCGGTGTCGATCAGGCGGCCGAAATACCACGGCGCGACAATCCCTCCCACCGCGGTACCCACTGAATAGAACAGTGCGATCGCTAGCGCACGCATCTCCAGCGGAAAAATCTCGCTGACTGTAAGATAAGCGGAACTCGCCGCCGGCGATGCGAAGAAGAACATCCCGGTCCATAGAACCGTCAGACTGAATGATGTTAAAGCGCGATGCGCGAACAGGTAGCCAGTTGCGATCAGTAAAGAACCGGCGATCGCGAACGTCGCAGCGATCATTTGACGGCGCCCAATCGAGTCGAAGAAATGTCCGAGCAGGAGTGGCCCGAGAAAATTGCTGAATGCAAAGGGCAGCAAATACAGCCCGGCAGCGTCCGCCCTCACGCCGAAGTAACGGTTGAGCACCAGCGCATAGGTGAAAAAGATCGCGTTGTAGACAAACGCCTGAGCGATCATCAGCGACAGGCCGAGCAGGGTCCGCGACCTGTAATCGGTCACCATCGGCTTCAAGATCACGCCAAGCCCGAAGTCGTGCCGCACCCTGATTCGGATAGCGTCAGACTGCTCCGCCGGCTGAAGCTGCATATCGGTTTCCCGCTCAACTGTCTCCTCGATTTCATCTACGGTGCTCTCGGCCTCGTCAGGGCGGCCATGGGTCATCAACCAGCGGGGACTTTCCGGGATGAATTCGCGCAGGAACAAGACGACAAGGCCAATGATCGCGCCCGCGCCAAAGCCGATGCGCCAGCCGATCTTAACGGGCAGGATGTGAGCGTTGAGGATTACCAGTGTCGAAGCAGACCCAAGCGCCGCACCGAGCCAGTAACTGCCGTTGATAATCAGATCTATGCGCCCGCGCAGGCGTGCCGGTATCAATTCGTCGATAGCAGAGTTCACCGCCGAGTATTCGCCGCCGATGCCCATCCCGGTGATGAAGCGGAACAGGGCGAAGCTCACGAGGTTCCACGATAGCGCTGTCAGGCCGACGCCGATCAAATACACTGACAGGCTGAGGAAAAAGAACATCCGCCTGCCGAAGCGGTCGGTCAGATGGCCAAAAACCAGCGAGCCGATCACCGCTCCCGCTAGATAGGCGGAGCTGATCGAGCCAATCTCTGCGGCAGAAAAATGGAGAACGTCGGGACGTTGCAGGACCGCGCTTATCGCACCCATCAGCGTGACTTCAAGACCATCGAGCACCCAGGTGATACCGAGGCCGATGACCAATAGCCAATGAAAGCGGCTCCAGGGTAGCCGATCCAGTCGCGCGGGAATTAGTGTGGTGAAGACCTCACCGCCGGTAGGCGCGCCAGACGTGCTGGTGGAAGATTCGCCATGATTGTAAGTCGCGCCGCTCATCATTTTGTCCCACAAAATGAAAACGGTCCTATGCTCCGCAAGAAAACGGCCAAGCCGCTGTATGCGCTTTAATCCCCATCGAGAAGCTAGTGAGCCCGCGGGATAGATGAGGCGCAACTATTGCTTACAAAACTTGGTGAATAATTCAGGCCAGTAGCAATCACTCACAAGCGAGTCCCCGCCGGAGGTCACATATCGCCGTGGATAATGTCATTGCCAAGCCCGAAGAAATCCGCCGCCGCGCCCGCGAACATATCGAAAAGGGTGCAATCACAGAAGAATACCGCGCCGATCGCGCCAAGGTGGTCGAGTTGCTAAATCAGATTCTGGCGATCGAACTGGTTTGTATCCTCCGCTATAAGCGCCATTTTTACACTGTTCGCGGAATCGATTCGGAAGGCGTCAAGAAAGAATTCGCCGAGCACGCGCTGGAAGCCCAGCAACATGCCGATATGGTCGCTGCGCGGATTGTCGAGTTGAATGGTACGCCGAATTTCAATCCGGAAGGGCTCGCCCAGCGCAGTCTTTCTCAATACAGCGACTCCACCGGCATTGGCGAAATGATCAAGGAGGACCTGATTGCGGAGCGTGTCGCGATAGAATTCTACACAGAGTTCGTGCGCTGGATCGGCAACGATGATTTGAGCACCCGCAAAATGATGACAGACAACCTGGCGGTTGAAGAACAACACGCCGAAGACATGAAGAAACTGCTCTCACGCCACAGTTAGGCGCCTATCGAATGTTTCTGGACTGGCCACCAATCTTCAGCTGTGGCTTGAGAACTTGGCGTGAATCCGTTTCATAGCAGACGCTGGCGGCCTCCTTTTCTATAACATTCCTTGCAGATAATCGCGCGGGCCCGCTGCGTCGCTCACCATCCGGCCGATATCCGCTCCTTTCCTCTCGTCTGAAATATCCCCGTCGGCTAGGGTAACTCGCTCTGCCGAGCGAGGTGGTACCGGACAGTGGCGCCCCATTTAGACCTCAACCTGATGGCGAAAACGATCGCCCTTGCCCTTGCCGTGGGACTCGACGTCTTGGCGATTTCAGTCGGCGTTGGGGTAGCGCAGATTCCCTGGAAGCCGCGGTTGCGGCTCGGCGTGGTTTTTACTGTTGCCGAAATACTGATGCAGGTCACGGGCTATGGCCTCGGGACCGGTGCCGGCCGCATACTCGGTGCCTTTGCCACTTATGCAGCCCTGGCACTCCTCGCGCTGGTGGGGCTGCAGATGGTCCGCAGCTCATTCCGCGAGGAGGAGGCCCCGGCTTTCAACGCCGCGCACGGAACCGGCCTTTTGCTCATAGGGCTTTCAATCAGTCTCGACTCTCTTGGCGTCGGCTTGGCGCTGCCGGCCATCGGAATTCCCCTGATTCCGCTCCTCATCACGCTCAGCATAACCACCTCGGTCTTCACCTTCGTCGGAATAGCCTTCGGGGCCAAGCTCGGGGAGCGCTACGAGCGCGGGGCCGAGCGCCTGGCCGGCGGGATGCTCTTCGTTCTGGCGATCCTATTCTTAATCGAGCACCTTCTGAGCCATTCGCAACTGTAGCTCCTTCCGGTCCTGCTGTTACAGTTTCGTGAACGTAAATTGGCATGGAGCTAGCTTATTACGTTCAAAGGGCGGCCCTCAGCTATGCAAAGCAGGCCGCCGCCTCAGCTATATTGGAGGAAATCAGGCGAAAGGAGCCCCAATCAAAATGAAGTCGAAAGTTCTAATTGTTCTGCTCGGAACCGCGTTGGCGTTGCCCGGAATGGCACTCGCCCAATCCGCTAGCCAATCGATGCATGAGGCGGGAGCCGAAACCGAGAATGCCGCCACTGATACCGGCCACGCGTTTGTAGACGCTTATCATGGCACCAAGACCGCCACGGTTGACACTGCGATCACCGCCAAGGTCAAGACCGCGTTGGATAAGGATGACATCACCAGGCACGAGGACATCCACGTCAAAACGATAGCCAGTGTTGTAACCCTTCGCGGCAAGGTCTCCTCATCAGCAGTAGCCGACCACGCCGTCCGTCTCGCGGAGCAAACCGACGGAGTCAAAAGCGTCAGAAACCGGATGGTCATCACTACCGCTTCGAATTAACCTTCGCCAAAGCTCTCATCCCAATCAAATCTCCCTGACTGAACGGTCGGCCGGTAGCTCTCTTCAATGTGGCTGCCGGCCGATTTTTAGTAATCACGTAGAATTTACCCGATCTGCGTGATCCTCTTAGCAGCATGATTAGCCATTCGGGAATCCCGGATGGCTATTTGATTCCGAAAACACGCGATAGGCACAAGGGGTTTGCCCGAACCATTTGGAAATCGCGCGAATAGCTCCTCCTTTGGAAGTCTTCGCTCATTTCACCCGAGGTGATGCTCTGATGGCACTATGATTGCTCCCTTGTACCTACGAGGATTGGCGCTGTAGGCGTCAGTTGATGACTTTGAGGAGACAATCAACCATGAAAACTGAAAATCAAAAGTCGACGGTCACGCAACTACTCAATCGCTCTGTCTACGCGGCTATCGCGTTGGCCATGGGAATCGGTGCGGCCGGATGCTTTTACAGCCGCACTGTGGATACCGAGCCTGCGCCGATGCCGCAGGTTGTTCAAGTTCCAGCGCCGGCCCCAGTGGTAGTTCAGAGCACTACCCCGACCGTGCCCACCGTAGATCCCACGCAGCATCAGGTGACCACGAGTTGGGGTCCTGACGGCACTGTGCAAAAGCAAACCACTACGATCGCCGATCCTAACGGGCCTGTGCAGAAGCAAACCACCACGACTTGGCAGCCGGGTGGTGCGATGCAAAGCCAGACCACTACAACTTCTACCTATTGATGCAGCGGCTATCGAATAGTCTGGGAAACTTAGTCTTGGTCGATATCTGAGACGGCATGATGACGGTTACTGCATAGTCGAAGGATTATTCAGTAACCGCTCAACCTCAACCATGCTGCTCCCGAATTAGTATTCGATTGACTATCTACTGACATTGAGCAACTCGATTTTGATATTTGCCAGCAACGGGTGACTTCTCGATGTAGGTTACGCTAACCGTTTGTCACACCGCCGGATTGACAGTTGTTATGGCACGATCACTTTTGGATTGGTTCCGCAGCCCCGAGGGCAAACAGCGACTCGTCGCTGAACTCAAGACACAGCCTCTGGTTCACGAGCAGGAAGACCTCGCCAACGAGATCGCCCACGATATAAAACTCGAAGCCGTGCCGCGCGGCACTGTCCTGATCGAGCAAGGCGCGTCCGATAGCGATCTGTTCTTGATTCTTCGAGGCTCATTCTCGGTGGCTATCGACGAGCGAGTAATCGCCAGGCTGGGCGCCGGGAGGCACGTCGGCGAGATAGCCGCGTTCACTGATTCCCGCCGCTCCGCAACCGTTGTTGCGATTGAAGATTCCATGGTTGCACGAGTGGGCAAGGGTGAATTCTTTGCTCTCGCAGGCGGCTTCCCAGAGCTATGGCGGCGAGTCGCTGCCGAACTGACTCGCCGACTGCTCGTTAACTCCGCAGCCGAAAGCTGCCATGGTTAACGCCGCCAGATAGTATCAGGAGAGTCTTTTCCCAGAGCGGTCGCGACTCGCTGCATCACCTGCCGAACCGTGCAAAACGCACGCCGACGCAACACTCTAGACCCATTCAACCAGCCTCCCTTAATCGCTAAATACCTGATTTAACTAGATAATTACTGCGGCGCGGATTTTGCCCTAGGCCTTAGCATGAAGCTGACAAACCTAAGCAGTCTCGTGCATCGCACGCGCCACATCAATTTGCGCCATAGCTTTGCGATTGGACCGCTGTGCGACTCTTATCTTTTCAACGGCCGGGCGCGGCTCTATTACTGCACGCGCTGCCGCTGGAACTTTCTGGTGTCAAACAACGCGATCGCCGTAATCGATGACGAAGGTCGGCCGTTGGTCGGCGAAAAAGCGAAAGCCCAATTCCGATCATTCGAGAATGGCCCTTGCCCGGTGCTTCAAGGGCTGGCCTTGGAGACGGGTTCGATATTAACTGTTCCATCGCTTGTTAATAGCAAGGGGAGCGGCAACGATTCCGACAATCACCATGAAAATGAGTCGCTCCAGGCGACTCCTCGAACCCCAAGTCGCTGGTGGTTGCGCTCGCCCGCATGGCAGCGCAAGGACTTCCGCTGGCAGGCTTGATCCTCTCTCAGTTCATTTGAACCCGTAGTCGCGCGGATGGCTGAACCGGCAGCCGTCCGCTCTAGCATATACCGTATTTTCTTCCGGCAGATTCCGCATCTTCCCCACAATTTGGGGCTCCATCTCGCGACGTATGGGCTGGCGAAATCTTTCGTCTTCTCGGCATTGGCGACCAGCAAAACACCCATCCGATATGAGGAAAAGCCTGATTCCACGAGGAGGTCTCGAGTTCTTGCGGACGCCTTCTCGCGCATGCATTGGCCGCGCTAACATATAGTTGTCAAACTGCTCACTGTCTGTTATGTAGGATGCAGTCCTATTTTAAGCCGGGCGCTCTCTAAGGGAGGGACCATATGGCAACTGTATTGACCCTGGAAGAAGTAGCAGGTTATCTGCGGGTCCATCCTTCGACCATCTACCGCCTTCTCAAGAAGAAGAAACTACCAGCCTTCAAGGTCGGAAGCGATTGGCGCTTTAATCTCGAATCTATCGACCGCTGGCGCGCCGAAGCGGAGCAGGTCGATGACGAGTTCGAGTATGCCAGCGGAAAGAGCTGACGCCAAGTTTCAAAGCTCACGCGCAATTCGGTACGTTGACTGTGCCGTCGGCTCTGATATCCAGCTTTGTGGCGGCCGGTGTAGGCAACAGTAAGGTCCGGCGGCTTCTTTCTTGCTCTGGGCCTGTTTCGGCGGCATCCCGCGCTAGGCGACGGCCACACTGGCAACAGGTAGCACCGCCGGTGCCTAGGGCGTTGTGAAGAGCGCGACGGTGCTTAACGGTGGCATCACACGCTCCGCCTTGAGTGCGTGGAGCGGTAGGACCGCCTAACCCAGCAACATACGGGTATAGGGCTCGCCCAGTAACGCTAAGTTCCGACCGGTTATGGGCCCACTTTCACTGTCAACGGCGCGGTTTTACTGCTATTTCTGCGGTTGTATGACGAAGCCGAGTCACCGCCTCGCCACGCGCTCGAACTGCGATAGCCCAGGGCAATCCAGATGATTCTCAAAGTCGCCCGTCTCGGCCATCCGGTTATCCGCACGGCCGCACGCAGGGTTGATCCAGCCGCGATCCCGACTCCCGAGTTTCAACGCCTGCTCGAAGATATGGTTGAAACCATGCGCGAATACTCCGGCGTAGGGCTCGCTGCGCCGCAAATCCATCTGTCACTCCAGATTGCCGTGCTCGAGGTAGAGAATCATCCACGCTATCCCGACATGCCCAAGGTGCCGCTATCATTTTTGATTAATCCAGTCGTAACGGTCACCGACGACGGCAAGATCGATGAATGGGAAGGATGCCTTAGTATCCCCGATATGCGCGGACGGGTGCCCCGCTACAAGCAATTAAGAGTTACAGGCCTGGGACGCGGAGGCGAACCGCTCGATTTCATCGCCAACGATTTCCATGCGCGCGTGATTCAGCACGAGACTGACCATCTTAAGGGCGAGGTCTATCTAGATCGCATGCCCGACATGAAGTCGCTCGGCCATTTGCTCGAATGGCAGCGCTACATGATGACACCGCCGCATTGACAGCCGAAGCGGCAAACTCCGCGAAGGTCTGCGCAGAAGCGCTTTCAGTCAATCTTTAATGGTTGGCTATAGCGATCACTTTGGGGGAAACGGCAGCGAACTGGGCGGTGGAATCTTACCGGTTAATTGCGCCTGCTGGAGGGTCTTGCTCAGCTCCTCATTGACGGCCGCCATTCGTTCCTCTTCGGCTTGAACTTTGCCCATCTCCGCCTTCGTCCGATCGTTCTCAGCTTTGAGCTGATCGCGTTCAGCTTGAAGGTCCGCAATCTGCTTTTCCAGACCGGTGCGTTCAGCGGCTTGCTGCGCTTCGATATTCCGCCATACGAAATAACCGCCGCCGATAAGAATTAACGCGACGATCAGTGCTGTTGCGACGATACGCACAGGACTGCCTCGGCGCTACTACACAAACCGAAAAGGGCCCCGCGCAACGAGGCTAGGCAACTAGGTCCTCACACTCACGGCAACGGACATCTTCCAAGGCACTCTCTTCAAACTTCGGCAACTCGATATCTGGCACGATAACGACTTTAGATCCATCGCACGACGAACATGCGATCTCGACTTCCGTCGCCAGTACGCCAGTGTCCGGATGAGGCACTCTGGTCTTTCGTAAAATCTTGCTGTTTTCCATTTCCATAGTCCCCTTCGGAAAACCTCCCACTCCTCGACGATGCCATTAGTCCCGAGCTAATCGGTACTACTCCAATACCTATAGCACGCCACTCACGACAATTGACCACTCCGTCCCCTTGGGTTGCCGATTGCGAAAATCGCGTGCCGCTACTTGTCTAAATCCAAACGCCAGAGACCCCATGTCAGCAATCATGGGAATTTCCTTCCTTAATCATCATTTGAAACTCCCCCTCGAGCAGAACAATAGGAGACGGAAGCAAAGGTAGAAGAAGGGGCCGGATAGCTTCTTCGCCGACCGAGCTGAGATCGGCGGCCGGCGAAACGCTGCACCGCCGGTGAAAACCAAACCCTGCAGCTCGCGGTGGGCACGACGCCGTTGCAGCCCGCCGTAGCGCGAGCAGCGCCGATCGTCGCAGTTAGCCACGTTGCGCTCGAAACCGGGCCGGGCAAGCGGGCTCAAGTCGGATATGCAGTTCGTGAGGCGATGCAACAGATAGGGTTAGCTCCCTTAACTCAAGCTCCCGGAATTTTATACCAAGTGTTGTACAGACCCGTTTTCTCTAACCATCCTTCTCGCGACATCCAGTCGCAATAGATGATTCTTATCCAGAGGTCAGGGTTCGGAGGATCCCATCGGCACACCTCGGTAGTCGCATCCTTCTTCTGCCGGACTTGGACTAACCTATTCACCGTTCCCGGGTCGGAATCGTCTCCTGGCCGCCCAAGCTCAACTGACATGACCCGTAAAATCGCGCCGGGCGGAAGTAGAGAAAATGCACTGCGTGATCCGGTTTGGGCCGGCCAGGCCGGCTGTTTGTGCGCTCCACAGGCTCAATTGAGAGGCTCCAGTAGAACGTTCGATGTGGGATTTTCCCGCGGCTCCGGCAGGAGCGCCGGAGCGCGCGCGGCGGTTTCCGCCCATTTGTGCCGCGAACAGAGCTGGGGCGTTATCCCGCAACGCGCTGTGCGGCCGCACCAGGTTGTAGTCCTGGCGCCACGCTTCCAGTTTCTCGCGTACATCTGCCAGCCGGAAGAACACTTGCACGCTCAGACATTCATCCCGCAGCCGGCCGTTAAACGATTCGATATAGCTGTTCTCAACCGGAGCGAATGAAATCTAATTGTACACCATACTGATAAGCCCAGGCTTCCATCGCACGACTGCAAAACTCTGAACCGTTCTCGACGGTAATCGCAAGCGGAGCGCCGCGTTCCGCGATTACTACGCTTAAAGCCAGTACCACCTTCTGGCCAGTAAGTGAACTATCGGCCAGCAACAACAGGCACTCGCGGGTGAACTGATCGACCACCGTCAGCACACGAAACCAGCGGCCATCGAGCAAGCGCGCGGCAACAAAGTCCATGCTCCATTTTTCGTTCGGCCGTGTGGGCGCTAGCGCTGGACTTGACCCGGTTTCGTGGACGGTGTTGGGGAGAAGGGAAGAAGGAGAATCCCGATGCCGCAAACCCATCCGCCATATCCCGCGGAATAGCACCGCCGGATCATCGAATTGGCCCGTGCCGGCCGCAGCGTCAACGA
>DATKPK010000137.1:0-17508 GCA_035524095.1 Binataceae bacterium (SeqCode)
CGGGTTCATGCCAAAGCGCGGTGCATGCGAGACTTCCGGGCCAGTCATCTGGAAGCCGCCATCACCGCACAGGACGATTGGCCGCAGGCCGCAGCC
The DNA here is from genome assembly GCA_035524095.1 of Binataceae bacterium (SeqCode). GTDB lineage: Bacteria > Desulfobacterota > Binatia > Binatales > Binataceae > DATJUF01. The sequence goes on from DATKPK010000137.1 coordinate 97, forward strand.
GACTTGGGCGCCGAGAGCCGAGGGGACAGCGAAGCCCATCGAGGCGTAAAACCCCTGCGCCAGATAAGTGCCTTGATGAGGCACCCGCACGTCGAGTCCGCCGAACAGCATATCGCCCGATTCGGCGACCACCATATGCTTCGGGTGCCCGGCCAGGAAATCGTTGACGATTCGCAGGATATCGGCGACCTTGACCGGCGAGGCATCGAGATCAGCCTCATGACCAGTGGTCAGGTTGCTGACGTAGGTGACGGTCTCCTCGTGTTTACGCAATTCCTGACGCAGCAGCGCTTCGACAAAATCCTGCACGCCGACGTTCTCATAGGTGTGGTACTTGATATCCACCCGGCGATCGACCGCCCATACTGACTTGGCCTGAATGATGTGCGGGGGCTGATTGCCGAAATTCATATCCGTCTTGAGGGCACCGAGATTGAGCACGAAATCCGCCTCATCGACGCGAGCGACAATCGGCGCCGGACTGATCGGGCCGACATGTACGCCCAGATGCAGCGGATGGTCCATCGGAAAAGCGCCTTTGCCGAGGACTGTAGTGAGGACCGGTGCGCACATCCGATTAGCAAGATCGACCAACGCCTGTGAAGCCTTGTAGCGGTGGATTTCGATACCCGCAATGACCACCGGTTTGCGGCTCGCGTTGAACATCGCGGCGGTCTCGCGCGCGGCTTCATCGACTCGGCGCATGTCCGATTCGGGGAATTGCAAGTGCCCGTCCCATTCGATCAATTCTTCTGGTATCGCGATTTCGCGATCGACCATATCACGATGGATTTCGATATAGCCGGGGCGCTGTTCGGCCCAGACTGCGCGGACGACTTCGTGGAGGCTTTCTGCCGCGGTATGCGGGTCGGTCAGCACGCGAGACGCACAGGTTACTTCTTTGTAGATGCGATGCTGGGATTCGATTTCTCGCGCCTGATGATGGATAAGAGTGCCGAGCTTACGCTCCTCTTCACCCGGCCCGCCGGAGAAAATGAGCAGCGGTACACGCTCGGAGAATGATCCAGCGACTGGATTGACCATGTTGTGGCCACCGGCGCCGTAAGTGACGCATATGACTCCGATGTGCCCAGTTGCGCGCGCATAACCGTCGGCGGCGAAGCCGACACCCGGTTCATGCGACAACGTCAGAACTTCGAGATCGTGCTGACGCCCGAGAGCGAAGAACAGCTTCAGCGCGAGATCACCGGGGATGCCAAAGACGTGCCGTACCCCGATTTTGCGCAGGTAAGCTACCAGGAAGTCTCCGAGTTTCATCTTCCGATTCACTGCACGTGCCTCCCCCAATGCCCCTATCGTACCTCAATCCTGAGCGCGGTTATCAAGCTTTGTCGACAGATTTCGAACCGTGTGACCGTAATGCCGCCACCCTTCGGATGTGGTAGCGTAGCCGTCAGGAGAGGTCGTCGTGTGGCGCGAGTTGCTAAGGGCGCGGCTGTTCAGCCCGTTGAAGCTGCAGAAAATGTTGATGCATGCGCCCCGGTTTATACGGGTCTTCTATCGGCTGATGAAAGACGGCCGGGTCTCGGGGCTGGCCAAGATGGTGCCTCTGCTCGGAATAATGATGCTGATTACGCCGCCTGCGCTCGAGTTGGATTTTGTTCCAATCATCGGCGAGCTGGATTGGCTGTTGGTGGGTTACCTTACGCTTAAACTCTTCCTCTGGATGTGCCCGCCCGACGTGGTCCGCGAACATGTGGCCCAAGTCGCGCGAGGTGCCTGACCCCCGGATACGATGCGCCCTAGAATTCTGCTCCTGATCCTCGCCGCCGTTCTAATCGCTGCATTCCTCGTCCTAAGTTTCGCCGACGGCCTGATCGTCGATTTGATGTGGTTTACAGCGCTCGGCTACCGCTCAATCTACACCATCACGTTTTTTGCCGGGCTTGTGATCTTTGCCGTGGTTTTCACCGTCTCCTTCATCGCATTGGCGGTGAGCGGCTTGATCGCGCTGGGATCGAGCCGGGAACGCGAACGGTTGCGGGTGGTGCGCCGTCCGGAGCAGATGGCCGAGGTCAATCTTCCCGAGATAATCCGGGCGCTAGGGGATCGGGTACCTTGGAAATGGCTGGTCCTGGCAGCGGCTTTGGGCCTGTCATTATTCGTTGGGTACGGCGAGGCTTCAAACTGGCCCGTTTATCTGAAAGCGTTTTACGCCGTCCCATTTGGGATCAAGGAACCGGCCTTCGACCGTGACGTTGGCTTTTACGTCTTCACAATGCCGTTGCTCGAAGAGTTGCGGGACCTTTTCCTGATCATATTGATCCTGGCTACTGTGGTGGCAGGCGCCGTCTATTGGATTCGCGGGTCGCTCGACTTCCGTGAGTCACCGCCACAGGTGAGTCCACCGTGTGCCGCGCATCTGTCGGCGTTGCTCGGTTTCTTTTTTGTTCAGCGAGCATTCAGCTACTGGATCGCCCGTTACGCTCTCACGTTGCATTCCGACGGGGTAGTGTTCGGACTGCGCTATGTCGATCACATCCTGTGGCAGCCGGGTCTTTGGCTGCTGGTGGTACTGGCGCTCTTCGCAGCAGCCGTTTGCTTTGCGAATGTGCGCGAGCGCGGCCTTAGGCTGCCGGTCGCGGCGGCTGCGCTGCTATTCGCGCCAGCGATCGTGCTCAGCCTGCTGCAGCCCGTGATTGAGCGGCTGTGGGTCAAGCCCGATGAACTGCGGGTCGAACAGCCCTACTTGGAGCGCAATATCGAGATGACTCGGCGCGCCTATCAGCTTGACGGAGTCGACGTTAAGCCGTTCGCTGGCTTGGGCCAGCTTACGCCTGCTTCGCTCACCGAGGATTCAGCCACGATAAAGAATATCCGTCTCTGGGATCCCCGCCCGCTGATCGCGACCTACAAGCAGTTGCAGGAAATCCGCCTCTACTACGACTTCCACGGCGTCGATATCGACCGCTATTGGATTAACGGCGAGTACACCGAGATGATGCTGTCCGGGCGCGAACTCGATCCTGATTTGCTGCCCGCCGAAGCACAAACCTGGGTTAACCGCCATTTAAAATTCACGCATGGTTACGGCCTCGTGATGAGTCCGGTGAATGTCAAAGACCGCGAAGGACTACCGATCCTTGCGATCAAGAATATCCCTCCGGCATCCACCACTGGTTTTGATGTGACGCAACCGCGCATTTACTATGGCGAGGAAACGAATTCCTATGTGGTCGTTAAGGGCGAAACACCCGAATTCGATTATCCACGCGGCAATGACAACGTTTACGATTTTTACAAAGGCAGCGGCGGCGTGCCAATCAGCGGCCTGCTGCACCGTATTCTCTTAAGTTTCTATTTTCGCGACATCAACTTGCTGGTGACTGGTAATATTGGTCCGGGCAGCGAAATCATGCTGCGCCGCAATATCAGCGAGCGCGTGGCCTATGTCGCGCCCTTTCTCAATCAGGACAGCGATCCATACTTGGTCGTGCATGACGGCGGCCTTTACTGGATTCTCGATTGTTACACCACGAGCGATCACTACCCGTACTCGCAAACCAATGGCAACCAGATCAACTATATTCGCAATTCCGTCAAGGCAGTTATCAATGCCTATGACGGCGCCACTGATTTTTATGTCTCCAATCCTGAAGATCCGATAATCCGGACCTGGGAACGAATCTATCCCGGGACCTTCAAGGCAATGAGCGACATGCCGCCGGACTTGCACGCACACATTCGCTATCCTGAAGATTTCTTCCTCATTCAGGCCGATATCTACCGAACTTATCATATGACTGATCCCACAGTCTTCTATAACAAAGAGGACTTGTGGAGTTTCCCGCGCGAAAATTACTCCGATGAGACCATGCAGATGCAGCCTTATTATGTGATTATGCGGTTGCCCGGCGAGGCTACTGACGAATATGTCCTGATGTTGCCGATGGTGCCTCAGGGCCGCGACAATATGATTTCGTGGCTTGCCGCGCGCTGTGATGGCGCAGACTATGGACATCTATTTGAGTTCGCCTTTTCCAAAGATCGGCTCTTTTACGGTCCCTATCAGATCCAGGCACTGATCAACCAGAACCCCGAGATCTCGCAACAATACTCACTCTGGAATCAGATGGGTTCCAAGGTGATACTGGGTAATCTCCTGGTTTTCCCGATTGAAGATTCACTACTGTATGTAGAGCCGCTATACATCCGTGCAGCCGACGGGCAACTCCCGGAATTGAAGCGGGTGATCGCCGCATATGGCGGCCGCACTGTGATGGGCGTCGATCTCCCCAGCACCCTGGCGTCGCTATTTAAGGGGTATGAGGGAGTTACCGCACCGGCTGCTGCAGCGGCGGAAGCGTCAGCGCATGCGAATCCATCAAGCTCGGTGCCGGCTACACTGGCGCCTGGAGCCGCCGCTGCGGATTATCGCGCCGCGTTAGAGGCGCTCCGAAGCGGGGACTGGACTGGTTTTGGTGGCGCTATGCAGAAGCTTGGGCAGGCGCTGGGCCAGCCCGGCGGTAGTCCATCGCCGTAGAAAAGAGGACTATCAAGGAAGGGGGGTGAGGAAAGCAACGTCAAAGGGGGCGACGGCAATCGGGCCGGGACGCGAAGGTACGTCGGAAGATCGTCTTCGGGTTGAAGCCGCTCATATCGCACAGACGGCGCTGGAAGGCTGTGCGGGCGTTGGATGTCTCGTCGGGTGGCAGCATCCCACCGATTCCGGCGAGGTTAGGCTTCCCGCGGAAGGCCCTCGCGATACCCTGATTGATCGGCTACTCGCGATCAGCCACCGCATGAATCTTCCTGCGAATGCGGAGGCGCTCACCGGCTCAGGTGCCCTGTCAATCTCAATCCTGGGACCCGACGACCTCTTGCCCCTCATTCACGCTTACCGAAATGATGACCGACCGAACGATTCAGCTATAGCCATCGGCCGAACCGCTGACGCTCGCGCGCATGTGCTGTTGACAGCCCCGGCTCGCGGGTCGGGGTCAACCGTGACATGGTTAGCCAGTCTGGCTTTGCGCGCGATGCTCAACCGGCTCGAAGCCGACATCGAGCATGACTTGGGCGATTTTTGGCGCGATCGCGCCACCGCCAACGGTGCGAAGCTGGCAGCGATGGTGCGTACGTCAAAGACTTCCGCCGCTCATGCACAAGCGCTCGAGTCGGGGATTGCCACCTTGCCGAGACTGCGGACCGCGGACCGTTTCAATGGCCTCGGCTCGGTCATCGCGGGCGAGGGGCCCTTTGCGGCTTGGATCGTTGGAGTAAGCGATCAAGAGCAGTGGAAGGTCGCCGCAGCGTCGGGCGTGCTTGTGCCATCCGCGCCATTCAAGAAAGAGAGCGCGATGGCGGCTTGTTGCGTGCAGCGCATGACGATTGTTCGGACTCGCGAGAATGAGGGCGCGGTCGTTTATGCGGAAGATCGGCTTTTCGCGCGGTTTGCTGCTTATCTTTGTGCGCCTTTTGATGGAGGCGCGATCGCCCTCGCGTCCCGCGAGCTGATTGATCAGTCAACGATCGGACGTGTGGAGAGTCTCGTCGCCCGGGTCAATCCCATGATCCGAAGCTGGTTGCTGGAAGCTGAGACCCAGCGGTTGCGTACTTTGGTGCAGAATCTGGGGCTCCGGATGTTCGCGGCAGCTGACACCGAACGTGCCCGAATCGCGCGCGACTTACACGACCATCAGGCGCAACTAATGGCGGCAGCGCGTGTCGCAATTGAAGCAGGTCCTGACGAAGCTCGCTCCGTCTTCAAGCAGGTCGAAGAGGCTTTGCGCTTGCGCGTCCGCGAACTCAGGCCGGCGACGCTCGGACGGACGCCGCTCGCTGAAGCGTTGAAGTATGAGCTGCGCCGGCTGGCCGAAGCTGGCATTAAAGGCCGCCTGCTCCATCCGGATCAAATGAATAAGCTGACCCGGACGTTGCAGCAGTTATGTTATCAGGTCGCGCGCGAAGCACTGGCCAATGTCATTCGCCATGCGGGCGCGAGCCGCGTCACGATTGATGTGGTCAAACGGGGCAGCCAGGTGCGACTTTCAATTCGTGACAACGGTCGCGGTATTCCGGCCACCTCTGGCACTGGTGGTATCGGCCTTAAGGGTTTACGCGAGCGAATCGAGTTGATGGGTGGCAAACTCCGAGTCGAATCAGAACCGGGCTCGACCCGGCTGATCGCGGAACTCTCGGAACCGGCGTGAGCAGTCAGCCGATTCGCGTGTTGCTGGCGGATGACCATCCGATCTTCCTGGCGTCACTGCGTGCCCTGCTGGAACGCCATGGTTACTTGATCGTCGGCGAGGCAACTAGCGGCGAGGAGGCGATTCCACTCGCTGCCCGGTTCCATCCCCAGGTTGTCATTATGGATCTTGAAATGCCGGGGCTCGGTGGCCTCGCCTCAATCCCTCGGATTCGCGCGGCTGCGCCCGCCTCGAGCATCCTGATTCTCAGCGCGCATGACGAGCCGTTCGACGTCATCGAAGCGCTATCGGAGTCCGGCGCCGATGGCTATCTGGTGAAAGGTGATGCGCCCGAGGAGCTACTTAATGCGATGCGGGCGGCGACCAATGGCAAGCGCTATCTGAGTTCGTCGGTCGCTCCTATCCTGCTGAGCCGCCTCAAACGTCTGCCTAAAGGCACGAACGCGTCCAATGCTCCGGGTCTGACACGGCGCGAGCGCGAAGTGCTGAGGCTGATCGGTCAAGGGGTTCCTACCAAAGAGATCGCACAACGGCTGGGTATCAGCCCCAAGACCACACAAGTTCATAGTGAGAATATCCGCATGAAGCTTAATCTCCATTCGATTGCGGAAATGGTCCGGTATGCGATTAAGCATCGGATTGTGAAGCTGGAATGACCCAGCGGGTAAATGCGTCAACAGGTTCAGTCTGCGGTTTCAATTACCGGGTGCGCGATGCTAGTTAGAAGCAGGCACCCATCAGTCGCGGGTCAGACCATCGGAGGTTTTAGGCTATGCAAGGCAAAGGCGTGCATCATCTGGGACTGGCGACACTTGATATCGATCGCACCATTGATTTCTACACCAGCAATCTCGGCTGGAAGGTGGCGTGGTGCGACGTGCTTGAACCGCCCGGCGGCGGACGAATCAAACATGCGTTCCTCGACACTGGCGACGGTACGCTGGTGGCCTTCATGTGCCCAGAAAAAGTCACGGGCATACCGCAGGAGTTCAAGACCGATATAAACAGTGCCCAGAACCTGCCACCGGCCTTCTATCATTTTGCGTTTGAGGCAGATTCGGTTGAAGACCTCGAGCATCGGCGCGCCGAATTATTGGCCAAAGGCGTCGACGTGACACCGGTGGTCGACCATGAATGGTGCCGCTCCATCTATTTCAACGACCCGAATGGCCTGCTGCTCGAATACTGCTTCACCGTCCGTGAGTTCAACGACGACGACAAGATCATGAAGCATCGTGATCAGCCGGGTCCGATGGTGAGCAATCCAGAGGATGCGAAGAAGGTTCGCGCCAAACTACTCGGAACCAGTCCGCGAGTTTGAGCCTCGGCTCGGCGATGCAATTATTAGATAAAGCGGTCGCCGGTTCGTTGCAGGGCGTCCATGAGGTTTTGAGCGTGAAACTCTGCGGGACTGCCGCAGTCAAGGGAATCCGATGGCCGAGTTTAGCCTCTTCGATATAATGTACAGTGCCGGATCAATTCGGCGGCTGAAGTCCGATCCGGTGCCCGACGAGATCATCACCAAGGTGCTCGACGCAGCGATTCGCGCGCCCTCCGGTAGCAACGCGCAGGCGTGGGTATTCGTGGTCGTTAAGGATGCCGAAAAGCGGCGCAAGCTTGGCGCTATCTACAAGAAGGCCTCGTCGATTCTGGAAGTCCTCTATGCGGATGCGAAACCTCCGCCGCATATGGACCAATCTAAGTTCGAACGCTTCTGGAAGGCGGTCGTCTATCTCTTCGATCATATGGGCGATGCGCCAGTCTTACTGCTCCCATGCCTCAAGACCTCGATGTGGACCAATGCGGCAAGTCTGCCACCGGATATCAAGGCGCGGATGGCAGCCGCGTCGCGCCTTGCCGGGTCGAGCATCTACCCTGCCGTTCAAAACATTATTCTCGCCTGCCGTGCATTCGGCCTCGGGACGACGCTGACGACGATTCATGCGTTCTTCGAGGATGAAGTACGGGAGGTCATCAACCTGCCGCCTGAAGTCCAGACCTACGCCTTGATGCCGATCGGCTATCCGCAGGGGAAGCATGGGCCGGTGAACCGCAAGCCCGTCCGCGAAGTCGCCTGCCTGGATAGTTTCGGTAATCCCTGGCCCGGCTAACATCGCATTCAGGTTCCGCTGATAAGAGCGGATAGAGCCCCAGAGCGCGCCCACGATTTGTTCGCCAGTGAGCGCGCTCTTTGTACTCTGAGTGCGCGGACCCTCTATTGCCTGCGTGTAAGCGATCGTGATCCCGTTGCGCGATAGCGAGGCTACGCGGCGTCTGACACCAGCTAATACACTGCTGATCGTCGTTAACCTCGCCGTATTCGCGCTCGAACTGACTTATCTGGGACGCGAGTTGGTGCGCTATGCGATGATCCCGGCTCTGATTGCGCATCCAGGATGGCTTCATCCAGTGCATGCCGCTTTGGTTATCGCGACCGTTATAACATCAACCTTTCTGCACGCCAGCCTGTTGCATATCGGCGGCAACATGCTCTATCTCCTGATCTTCGGCCCCGCGGTCGAAGGGCGGATGGGTCCGCGGCGCTATTTGTTCTTCTACCTTGTCAGCGGAACTGCTGCGGGTCTTGCGATGGTCGCGATGGGGCCGGACTCTCGAGTGCCGATAATCGGCTCGAGCGGGGCTATTGCGGGCGTCCTCGGCGGCTATTTTGTGCTTTATCCGCGCGGACGCATCACCACGATCTTGCCTTTGTTCATCTTCATCCGTTTCGTCGAAGTTCCCGCGGTTTTTTACCTCTTGGCGTGGTTCGCTGTGCAACTCTTCGCAGGAATCAGCGCAGGCGCGCAAGGCCCGATGATGGGCGGCGTGGCCTGGTGGGCGCACGTCGGCGGGTTTCTGTTTGGCATAGCGTTCGCCCCGCTACTTGTCCACAGGGCTAAGCCAAAGCGCCGGACTCAGCGGAGGTAATGTGGATAGCTTATTTGCACTAGCTGTCGATAGCCTCGAATCAGCAAGTAAAATGCAGCTATCCGGGTGTGCATGATCACCATGATAACCTGTGGCTGAGATGTTGAGTGACGGGAGGGAAACGGTTCGAAAGGCGGACTCACAAAAGGTGTTGACGGAGGTCTTGATAAGATCGGAACCAGCCCCTCATTGCCCACGCTTAGTCCGCTGATTGTAATGGTTCGTACCTGACAGATTGGGTGGTGGCAGCGGTGGCGGACGATTTTCTGGCTCGTGTTCCTCCCCATAGCATCGATGCTGAGATGGGGTTGCTCGGCGGTATTTTGCTCGACAACGACGCGATCAATCATGCCCTCGAAATTCTGATCGCCGACGATTTCTATCACGAGCACCATCGCATCATCTTTGGCGCAATGGCGCATCTCTCCGACCGTGGCGTCCCAGTCGACGTCATCACGTTGACCGATGCGTTAGGCGGCAAGGATCAGCTCGAAAGAATCGGCGGTGCACGCTACCTTGCAGAATTGGCGGCCTACGTACCGACCGCGGCGCATACGGTGCATTACGCGCGGATGATTCGCGAAAAAGCGGTGCTGCGTAGCGTCGCTTCCATCGCCACCGAAATCGCGCAGAACAGCTATGACGTGCCGGGCGAGAACGCTGATCAGTATCTCGACGAGGCTGAGAGCAAAATCTTCGAAATCGCTGAGCGGCGGGTAAAGCAGTCGTTCACTTCGATGCGCGACTTGAGCCAGCATGCGATTGCGTTGCTCGAGCATCTCTACGAGCGGAAGGAGTTGGTCACCGGCGTGCCGTCGGGTTTTCTCGACCTCGATCGCATCACGTCGGGGTTCCAGCGCGGCGATCTGATCATTATCGCGGCGCGGCCCAGCGTCGGCAAAACTGCGCTCGCGTTGAATATCGCGGCCTACGCGGCGCTCGAAGCAGATCCGAAAGTCGGTGTCGCGATCTTTTCGCTCGAAATGTCGAAGGAACAACTCGCCTTGCGCCTGCTCTGTTCGGAGGCGAAAGTTGACAGCGCCAAGGCCCGTTCCGGCTATCTCGGTGAGCGCGATTTTCCCAAGCTGGCGCAAGCCGCGGCGCGCTTGTCTGAGGCTCCGATATATATCGACGACAATTCTGACACTTCGCCGCTCGTATTAAAGGCCAAATGTCGCCGGCTGGCCCGTGACCCGCGCGCCAACCTCGGCTTGATTATCGTTGACTACATGCAACTCATGCGATCCTCGCGGCCGGGCGAATCGCGCGAAAAAGAGATCGCCGAAATCTCGCGCTCGATGAAGGCGCTGGCCAAGGAACTCAAGGTTCCAGTGATCGCTCTGTCACAGTTGAATCGGCAAGTCGAAACGCGCCCTGACCGCCGCCCATTGCTCGCCGACCTGCGCGAATCCGGCGCTATCGAGCAGGACGCTGACGTCATCGCCTTTATCTATCGCGACGAAGTTTACCATCGCGATACTAAGGAGCCGGGTGTCGCCGAGATCATCATCGCCAAGCAGCGCAACGGCCCGACGGACACCGCCAAGCTCACCTACCTGAGCCAATTCACGCGCTTCGAGAACTACGCCCCCGAATCAGGCTACTTCGAAGAGGAAAACGGCTAACGTCAAAGGCGCGGGATTTGCTCACTCCTCGATAATCGAGCTAGGGTCCGATCCACTTAACGACGGAGGCGGGCTATGAACCGATGGGAAATCGGCAGCGTCAAAATCACTCGAATCGTCGAACTCGAAACGCTTTCGAAAGGCACCTTCGTCCTACCCGACGCCACACCGGAGAACGTCAAGCGGGATAGCACCCTTCTGATGCCGCATTTCGCCGATGCCAACGGCAAGATGCGGATGAGCGTGCATGCATTAGTTGTGGAGTCGCAGGGTCGGCGCATTGTAGTTGATACCTGTATCGGCAACGACAAACGGCGTCCGTCACCTGCATGGAACATGCTCCATACTAGCTTCCTGATGGATTTGGAGCAGGCAGGATTTCCGCGCGATTCGATTGATTACGTGCTCTGCACGCATCTGCACGTCGATCATGTTGGATGGAATACGATGCTGGTCGGCGACCGTTGGATTCCGACCTTTCCTCACGCGCGCTATCTGATCGGCCGCAAAGAATGGGAGCATTGGTCTGCGGACCAAACGAAATTTGTGAAGGATCCGATTGATGATTCGGTGCGTCCGGTAATAGATGCAGGCCTTGCCGAATTCGTCGAACCGGATCACAAACTGACCGACGGGGTATGGCTCGAATCTGCCCCGGGCCATACGCCCGGCCATTTCAGCGTGCGCATTTCCTCGAGCGGCAAAGAGGCGGTGATTACCGGCGACCTGATGCATCATCCGATTCAGTTCCTTCACCCTGAATGGAACTGCGGGGCAGATTCAATTCCTGAAGTGGCGCGCGCAACACGGCGTGCCTTTATCGAGCGCTACGCTGATAAGAGTGTGTTGGTGTTCGGAACGCACTTCGCAACCCCGTCGGCAGGCTATATTACGAGGCACGGCAATGCGTGGCTGCTGCGCGTCGAAGGATAGTTAGATTATTTTGCGCTCGCGGAGTGCGCCGATTCGTTCCCTGTCGAAGCCGAGCAGCCGCGTCAGGACATCTTCAGTATGCTCGCCTAAAGCTGGTGCGCGAGTGTTGGGAGTGCCACCGGCGCCTACGGTTTTGATCGGCGAGCCGGCCACGATCAAACCATCAAAACTTGGATGATTCGCCTTGAGGATCATCTCGCGGGCTTGAAGCTGCGGATTGAGCGTGACCTCGTCGACGCGTGCAATCGGCGCGCAGGGAACCTTGGCGGCTTCGAGCCGTTCCAACCAATAATCGCGCGGATGAACGCAGAAGTGTTCCATCAGGATTGGTTCGAGTTGCGCGTGATGCTCAGTACGATCGGCGTTGAGCCGGAATCGTGCGTCGTCCGTTAGGTCGGCCCGTCCGATCGCCTCGCAGAAACGCTGCCAGATAGACTCATTGCCGCACCCGGCAACGAAGTAACCATCGCTCGCGCGAAATTGCTGGAAGGGGGTGATCGATGGATGGCGTGAACCGATCGGCCCCGGTACCTGACCGGTCGCGGAGTAACGCGCTAAGGCGCCTTCGAGCCATGCGACTTGACAGTCGAGCATCGCGATATCCAGATGCTGCCCCACTCCACTCAAGTCGCGTTCACGCAGCGCCGCAAGTATCGCAACCACGCCATAGAGCGCCGCCGCCAAGTCTCCGACTGAAACGCCGCAGCGAGTCGGCTCACCGCTTACCGGGCCGGTCACGCTCATCGTGCCGCCGAGCGCCTGCGCCACGATATCGTAGGCGGGCGCACTGGCCATTGGGCCGCTCTGGCCGAAGCCCGAGATCGAGCAAAGGATTAAACGAGGATTCGTGCCATGCAGGCGTTCCCAACCGAGATCGAAACGCTCCATGGTTCCTGGCGAGAAATTTTCAAGTACCACGTCGGCATGCCGCGCCAGTTCGAGAAGGAGGTTAGCGCCTTCCGTTTTGCCCAGGTCTAGAGTGACACTCTGCTTTCCGCGATTGACGCTGTAGAAGTAACCCGAGTCGCTGGAGTTGGGGATGCGTGGAGCGTAACCGCGTGAGTCGTCGCCGCGCTCCGGCAGCTCAATCTTGATCACTTCGGCGCCGAGGTCGGCGAGATTCATGGCGCAGAACGGTCCCGCCAGCACGCGGCTTAAATCGAGTACGCGAATTCCGCGCAGCGGCCGTTGCGTCAGCATTTTAGGAATCTACCGGCATTGCTTAGCGTGATAGGCCGCGCCGCCGTTCGACCGCCTGTTGCCGGGCGCGCATAGCCTCAGCTGGTGTCATAATCAACCGCGGCTCCTCGCGTTCATGCTGCTCGCTTTCCGCGATTTGCGCACCCAATTGCGCGCGGGTCAGCGCCTGGAAGAATGGCGAACGCTTAAGGTCGGCATGATCGCGGATTTGCGCTGCCGCCGCTGCGGTCCCAGCCGCCTCATGCAGCCGTCTAGTACGGGCGTAATAATAGGCGGTGTCTTCAAGATGACGGCGCAGCCGTTCACCGACTGGCCCGCCGAAGATTTCGACGATCGCTCGCTCGATCACGAGGTTGACCCGCTCTTCCTGTTGTATCCGGTTGAGCACGATCACACTGTTACGCAAATCGGCGGCCTCATCAGCGTAAGGTTTGACGACCTCGGGAGGCAGGTGCCATCCGGCAATTTCCGGCTCCTTCATCAAATCGAGCGAAGGCTCGTTGCCAAGGCTGTCAGCGAACTCAGCGTAGATTGGATGATCAAAGGAGGAGGGCAGGGCGGCACCGATGAGCTCGGATCGGGTCGCGAGAAAATCACCGATCTCGCGCCGACGCGATTCGGGAGTATTCCGCCATGCTTCGCTTAGGATGAAATCGGCGAGGTGCCAATCGGCATCGATCAATGCAACGCCAGCGCGCTTTTCGAGCTCTTTCCGTTCGGTGCGAAGCTCCTTGCGCGTGAGGTTATCCAGCGTGATTCCGACCAGTCCCTCCTGCTCCGAGACGACGCCCCAAAGTCGCCGGAGACCGCCGTTCGCGCGTGATTTGAGAATCCATGCGATGCGTGCGCCGTCACCATCGATAGGTGAGAGCACGGCACTCAAGCCTGCGTCCGAAAGATCGCTCGCCGGTTTGGATCGTTCGACGGTCTCATTGGGAATCTCGATCCCACGCTGATGGAGCTTGAACAGCGCCCGGCGGATTTCACGCCGGCTAGAGCCGCTCGCGCCATGCTCCATCGCGGCGAGCATCTCAGCCGCTTCCGGTATTGGCAATGTGGCCAGCGCTCGGGCGATCTTTGACGCAGAGCTGTGGTTAGTTGCCCACAAGCGCTGTATCGCCGAAACAGTCTCGGCAGGTCCCAAGTCCGGTTCGAGGCCCAGCTCAAGCAGTTCTGCGCTAGTGGTCGGTTTCGTGGTCGCCATCTGGTGTTTCCACAATACTAACGATCGTGCGAGCCTATTTGGCACCTTTGGCGAATGTCAAGATTATTGGTAACGCCCTGGCGTCACAGCGGGGGAGCCTGTCTGAACTCATGCGTAACCTTGAAGCGAAATTTCGCCTCTCTGATCTTTCGATCGCACGCCAACGTGCCCGGATAATCGGCTTCGATCCGCGCGGTGCCCTAAACCAGCGCGACACTTTCTTCGTTGCAGCTAGAGGTAAACTGAAATTGCGTGATCAGGCGGGCGAGGCCTGGCTGATTCATTACCAGCGTGGCGGTGAGGAAGAGCTACAAGTCAGCGATTACACAATAGTTGCTGTGACCGATCCGGAGGCGCTGCGTAAGATGCTTGCGGATGCGCTAGGAATTCTCGCTGAAGTTCGCAAGCATCGTATGCTCATGATACGGCGTAATATCCGGCTCCATCTGGATCGCGTTGAAGGGTTGGGCGATTTCGGCGAGCTAGAGGCGGTACTCGCTGACAATGACATGCCCGAGGCCTTTCATGAAGAGCTCGCTACGATTCTCGGCGACCTCGGCGTCGCCACTGGGGATTTGATCGAGCGGTCGTACTTCGAGCTTATCCGATCCAGTACGTGAGAATCGTGCCTTACAGTCCCGTATCGGCGATCAATCCGAGGAACGACAGAGTAAGATAATAGGTTAAACCCCAGATAGTCTGGCCCTCGTAAATAATCGCAGGCAATTGGCCGAGACGCGTGCTGCCAGCCGGCTCGACCTTCGTGCGGTAGCGCCTGTCGCGTAGTGCAGCCAACGGCACGTAGAAAATCTCCGCGACCTCCTTTGGATCCGGTTCCGTTTCAGCGCCATCGCTGATTGCCCCTACGAATGGCGTCACCATGATATTGGTTTGCAGCGTTCGGCGCCCGGGAAAGGAGCCCAGCACATGAATTTTCGCAGGATGGATTCCGACCTCTTCATAGGTTTCGCGTAACGCAGCCGAGACTAAGTCCTGATCGGAACGGTCGAGCCTTCCTCCAGGAAACGCTACCTGCCCGGCGTGCGTTTTCATGCGGTCATTTCGGCGTGTATAGAGCAACGCCATTTCGCCGTCGCGCACCGTCAGTGGCAGCAGGACCGCAGCAGCCCTATGCTCGCGCGTCGGCGGCAACGGCACCGAGTCGGCGGGCGCAAGCCGCCGGCGAACCAGTTCAAGCTTATCGTCGAATCCAATTGTCGGTGGTTCCGTTGTCATCGCATTCCGCATAATCGTGCGCAAGCTCTTCCCGCGCAAGCCCGATGCTGCCAATTTAGATCGGCTAATGAGCACGCGAACTGCACGCGCGACCGACTTATCGACTACGGAGAGGGCGCCGAAACGCTTTCTGATCGGTCGCTTTCACGAAATTATCTTGAAGGGGCGTAATCGACATCGTTTCGTCGATCAGGTGAAACATAATTTGCGCGCGCTGTTTGCCGATTGCCGTATCGGCAAGATTCATGGCGAGGGTCCGCGCTTGCTGATCGAGCTTGCAGACGACATCAATGAGGCAGTGGTGCGCGAGCGCGCGGAACTGGTGTTCGGCTTTCAGAATTTTACGATTAGCCGTCCCGTGCCGCTCGAAATCGAGGCGCTCAAGCAGGCGGCAGTAGCTGCGGCCCGGGCCCATCGGGTCAAGAGCTTTCGGATTTCGACGCGCCGCGCCGAGAAACGCTTCCCGCTCAATTCGATGGAAATCGATCAGATTGTGGGAGCGGAAGTAGCCACGAAGCTCGATCTGAAGGTCAGCCTCGAACATCCCGAACTCGACATCGCGATCGAGATCCTGCCGCACGCCGCCTATATCGCGGACCGCAAATATCCGGGTGCAGGTGGCCTACCAGTGGGCATCACTGGCCGCGGACTGCTGCTACTCTCCGGCGGAATCGACTCGCCGGTAGCGGGATGGCGCATGATGCGGCGCGGACTGCACGTCGATTTCGTCCATTTCCACAGCCACCCGCTGGTCACGAAGGCGAGTATCGAAAAGGCGCGCGACCTTGCCGCTCATTTGACGCGGTACGAGGCTCGCTCAAGCCTCGCGCTTGTTCCGTTCGCAGAAGTTCAGCGTGAAATTGTGGCGCGTACGCTGCGGCCATTGCGTGTCGTGCTCTATCGCCGCTTCATGCTGCGGATTGCCAGCGCACTCGCGGCAACAGCCCGTGCGTCCGCGCTGATTACCGGTGAGAGCCTCGGCCAGGTCGCCTCTCAGACTTTGGAAAACATGGTGGTGATCGAAAAAGCTGTGAGCATCCCTCTATTGCGCCCGCTGGTCGGGATGGACAAGAACGAGATTATCGTGGAGGCTCGCCTTCTCGGTACCTTCGAAACTTCGATTCTACCCGATCAGGATTGTTGCTCGCTGTTCGTCCCGGAGCATCCGGAAACCCGCGCGCGCCTGGCACAAGTCGAGGAGGCCGAGGCTATCTTCGATATCGGGGCGATGGTGGCCGAGGCCGTCAGCAAGACGGAAATCGTTCACAACGTCTTTCCTTGCCCGTCTGGCAATTAGTTCTGTACATCGAGTGCTTGAGCTCGCGTTGCCTGAAAAGTAACTTGCTGAATCAGTCAAGGCGCGCCGGAAGGATCGTCGGGAGCGACCGACGCTGAATCGGCTGTATAGCCATTTTGCGGCGGGCCCGCGGGTACCGCACTGGAGGTTTCCGGCCGGTTCCATTCCGCGAGATCCCAGCCCTGCTTGAACGCGTCGAGACGTTGCCCACTGCTCCCGTGCGAAGGCCCACCGCTGCCGAATTCATCGCCGGCCATGCTCCAGTAAGGGGCAAGGCTCCCTGATGGCACATCGAGCTTTTGCATCGTATAGCCGGCGAAGCGATCAGCCTCGAGTTCCTTCACCTGAACGGGAATGCCCGCGCGCGAGGCATCGAGGTCGTGATGCATCTCATGACCAACTTCATGAGCAAAAATGGCATAGAGCAACGGCCCCGCAATCCCCGCGTCGCTGACCTGCAACCGATTACCCATCAGTGCCATAAGTGCGGTGCGATTATAGAAGATGCAGCCGCCCGGGGCAGCATGCGGAGGCATAGGGGCGACCGTCTGATAGACGCGGACATGCGCGCCCCAAAGTTCATTGATGCGGCCGACGATAGTCGCAACCTCGGCGGAGGGGGGAGTGGCGCGCTCGCCGCACGCGACGAACACGCGCACTGAAGGAGGCTCTGCCCGTTCGGCGCGCGTGTTCGGGCTCTGAGGTCTGGGGCCCACGTTGTCATTGGCACCAGCCCCCGGCCCCACCACTTCCCAGTCATCGTGGGGGCCATTATCTGTTGCCGCTAAGGCCTTGGGGTGGTTTTTCGCGTATACA
>DATKPK010000138.1:0-14248 GCA_035524095.1 Binataceae bacterium (SeqCode)
GAACCCGAGGCAGCGCTCCCTCCGCAACGCCAACTCAGCCTTCTGAGCATCATCCACCGCCTTGAAACGGCCGGCCGTGCACAGTTCTTGATATCCAGCCACTCGCCCATCATCCTCGCTTACCCCGGCGCCTCACTCCTATCCCTCGACGGCGACACGATCCACCCGGTTCGCTATACCGATACTGATCACTACCGCTTAACCAAGCAGTTCCTCGAATCCCCCGAACGCTATTTCAGGCATCTGTTTTCCGATAAATCCGATGACGACACAGACCTCTAACCCTCCCGCCGCCTCAGGCAGCTTTTTTATCTTTGCCTCGCCCGTCTGGTACTAATTTCCCGAGATGGTCACACCATCACGCAACCGCTCTAGCTCCCAGGAGGGTCATCCAAATGGATCAGAACGAATTGGCCGGCAAAGTCCAACTGCTTCTCGACCTCGAAGCCATCAAGACCTTGAAGCATCAGTACTGCGCCTTCTGCGACGACAACTATAATCCCGAAGGCATCGCCGGACTCTTCGTCGAGGACGGCACCTGGGACGGTGGCGATTTTGGCCACTGCATCGGCCGCGACGCCATCCGCAAGTTCTTTGCGAACGCGCCCAAAACCTTGAGCTTCGCCGCCCATCAGGTGATGAATCCGATCCTCAAGGTTGACGGTGATCATGCCACCGGCGAATGGAAGCTGCTTCAGCCTTGCACCGTCGAGACCCGCAACGGCCCGCGCGCGATGTGGCTCGCGGCCAACTATCACGACACTTACGTCCGCACCGCCGCCGGATGGAAATTCGAAACCCTGAAGGTCGCTTCGCTCTTTTTCACCCCTCACGACGAAGGATGGGTCAAAACGCGCTTCATCGCCCGCTAATCCGCGCTGTGACGCCTTCCACACGCGTCGCCTCGACATTCTGACCCGAGTTGGTAAGCCCTACCCGTCGGTCTTCGATCCCCGGCAACGACTTTCTGACTCCGTAAGTTTATCTTGTTGCTTGCCGGTTACATCGTATTGACCACCCGGATAGTGGGCCGCTAGTATGCGCCGGCGGGGTGGAGCAGTCTGGTAGCTCGCCGGGCTCATAACCCGGAGGTCAGAGGTTCAAATCCTCTCCCCGCAACCAGTAAAGGCATCCGTAATAGCGACCGATACATCGAGCGAATCCTTCGCGCTCCGATGATCCCCGCTCTTGCTCTCCCTCACTCCGTATGGTTCGATTAGGGGTTCGTGCGAGGCCTCGGTCTCTACCGTCGGCAACGCTTAACCGAAAAATCCACGGGCTCTCGACGAGCCGGTTTCACTTTGGCCGTTACCGATGAAAAGGACTTACCAACCGCACAATCGCCGGCGCACTCGAACCCACGGGTTTCTTGCCCGGATGGCCACCCCCGGCGG
Organism: Binataceae bacterium (SeqCode); assembly: GCA_035524095.1. Lineage (GTDB taxonomy): Bacteria > Desulfobacterota > Binatia > Binatales > Binataceae > DATJUF01. The sequence continues at coordinate 1,395 of DATKPK010000138.1, forward strand.
ACGCAATGTTCTTCGCCGCCGGCGCCTCAAGGGCCGCAAGCGCCTCACCGTTTCGATTCCGCCCAAGCAGCCCGGTTAGCACCCTTCGACCGCTCCTTCAGTGCTGCGGCCCGCTTTCATCACCGTCACGAATTCCTGCGGCTGCAGCGCGAGGGTGTCCGCTTCCAAACTGCTCACTTCGTACTCTACGCGGCAACCATTCCCGACGCCCCATGCTCACGCCTCGGTATCACCGTCTCGCGCCGGATTGGCAACGCGGTCGTACGCAATCGGGTCAAACGGCGGACGCGCGAATGTTTCCGGCTCGAATTGCGGCGCCTTTTGCCTACCGAGACCGCATTGCTCGTGATCGCTCGCAACGGTGCCGGCCAACTCTCTTCACCGGAACTCTATTCCCAATTGCTCAAGGCCGCGGCCGTGCTGGCTCATCGCCTGGCCTCTAAGTAAGATGTTCCGCGACGCTGTTTTGCACCACGAGAGCCGAGCGTCCTCGCTATCGATCAACTCACGCTCGCTCGCTCCTATGCGATCGCTTTTCCGACGCTTGCTTGTTCTGCCGATCGACCTCTATTCCCTTATGATTTCGCCGCTGCTGATCGGCCATTACGGCCCGGCTTGCCGTTTTGATCCGCCATGCTCTGCGTATGCGCGCGCGGCCATCCTCCGCGACGGATTCCTCCGCGGCCTTCAGCTCGCTCTCGGGCGCCTTCTCCGATGCCGTCCCGGCGGCGCTTATGGCTTCGATCCGCTACCGCCCGCACGTTCTGGCCACGCCTGACGAAAGGACCTCTTGGACAATTCTCGTCTATTGCTCGCGCTTGTCGTCTCATTGGGGATCGTTTTCATCTATTCCCAGTTGTTGAAGTGGCGTTTTCCACATGGCATACCCGGAACACCTTCGGCCAACGGCACCCCCACGCCAACCCCCGAGGAGAACGCCGCGGCAAAAAATCCGGCGCCGCTCGCCAGCCCTTCATCACCGGGAACTACTGCCCCCGGTTCATCGACGCCTGCACTCACTGCTGCGACGGCACGCTATATCGAGATTGACAGCGACACCTTCACCGCCGAATTGACCACCGCTGGCGGCCGCCTTGCGAGCTACAAGCTTAAGCGCTATCGCGAAACCAGCGCCACCAATAGCCCGCCCTACCAGATGGTCCGAGCTACAGACCGCCTGCCGATGGGCCTCCTCATCGACCAAGGCGTTACCACCGTTAGTGATGACGCGGTTCAATACACCACCGACGCCCCCTCGCGCATTGCGCTCAGCCCCGGCCACGACGCCACAATTAATTTCGACGGCCAAACTTCGGGCGGCCTCAAGCTACACAAAACCTTCCTCTTTAAGGACGGCACCTACGTCTTCGCACTCGACGGCAGTGCCGTCTCCACCGGTGCCAAAATCAGCGGCATCGGCTTGACGATGAGCCAGTCCCTCAACACTCTCGAAGGTTTTCGCGATATCCCGGCAATCCAGGCCGACGTTTCCGACAAAGTCCTTTACGAGGATCAGAAATCCCTCCTGAAAGGTGTCCAGCCAGTTTCCGGCACGGTAACCTTCGCCGGTTTCGGCGATCGTTACTTCCTCGCCGCTTTAATCCCGCTCCATCCGAATACCGGCACACTCGTGATGGACTATTTTGGCGACGAGGCTGACGCCCAGATCCATTTCGACGGCGCCTCCGAGGTTACCAGTCAGGTCTACATGGGACCGAAGAAGCTGGATCTACTCGAGGCCGCCAACCCCGCCCTCAGCAAGGCGATTAACTTCGGATGGTCCCGCATCATCGCTTTACCCTTTCTCAAACTACTCGATTTCTTTTATCGAATTGCACCAAATTACGGCCTTGATATCATTTTGGTGACGATTCTTGTACGCCTCCTCATCCTTCCGATCTCGATCAGGGGCCAGCGCTCGATGATGAAAATGCAGCGCCTGCAGCCGCAGGTGGAGCGCATACGCGAGAAGCACAAGGACGACCAGGAGCGGCTCAACCGTGAGATGGTTGACCTCTATAAGCGCAACCACGTCAATCCTCTCGGCGGATGCCTCCCGATGGCCCTCCAGATGCCGGTCTTTATCGGCCTCTACGAAGCGCTCCTCAACGCTATCGAATTGCGCCATGCCCCGTTTATTGGATGGATTCGTGATCTCTCGGCCCCCGATTGCATTGTAATCCCCGGCATGCCCGCGATACCCTTTACCAACCTGCACGGCATCCCGGTGCTGGTCATCTTGATGACCCTCACTTCGTTTCTCCAGCAGTGGATGATGCCGAAGCAGCCCGACCCGAACCAGCAGAAGATGATGATGTATATGCCGGTGGTTTTTAGCTTGATCTTTCTCAATCTGCCCGCTGGCTTGACCCTTTATTATTTCTCGTCGAACCTTCTCGGTATCATTCAGCAGTTCGTGCTTAATCGCGAATTCCAACAGTACACACCGGCCACATGACTCCCAGCGATTCCATCGAAGCAACCGCGCCTACCGTTGATCAAGCGATCAGCCAGGCGCTCGATCAGCTTGGCGCCCATCAGGACGACGTCACTATTGAGGTCCTGAGTACGCCGCGTTCTGGCGTGCTCGGCCTTGGCGCGCGTCCCGCTCGCGTCCGCGTTACCCGCCGCGCCCCCGAGATTGCCCGTAGTACCGTGCAGTCGCCGCCACCCGCGCCGCCGCTCAGGCGCACGCCACCCGAATCGCGTCCTCCCGCGCCGCCCCTGAGTCGGCCCGCAGTTCCTGCAGAAAGCCGAGCTGAGGCGCGCATGGATGCTAGCCGTGAAATGCCTCCTCCCGCCGCGCCTCGCGATCTTCAACCGCCGCCGCGCGTGGCGTATGAGGGCTACCGCGAAGATCTCGGCGACGATCGTCAGCCTCAGGCAACTCCAGTTGGTGACGATGGCACGACCGAACGCCGCAGCCGCCCCGATGACTCCCGTGGAACGCCTTCCCGCGACACCCGGTCGGACGACCGGCCGCGCAGAGGCCGCGATTCGCGCAACGACAACCGCCGTGACAATCGTTCCTCCCCTCGCCCAAGCCGTGAACAAAATTCCAGCGACCGCCGCGCTGATGGCTCACGCCCCTCAGATTTTGACGAAGCACGGGACGCTTCCAGCGCTCAACCGGAAGGCAGCCTTGGCAACGGCAACGGCCGAATCGACAACCGCCGTGCCGATCGCCGCGACGATTCACCTCGTCCACGCCGCGACCGCGATCGTCCGCCTCGCGGCGCCGGTGACGAAGGCCGGAGCGATACTCCGCGCCCCCGTCCTGAGCGCCCGCGCCGCGACGATTCCTCTGCGGCATCGGGCTCTGATCGCGACTCCGGCCTCGATTCCTTTAGCGACGACGGCTCCGGCAATGATCAGCGCGACCTCGTTGCTCCCGAGGAGCAGATCGCTGAAGCGACCACTATTCTGACCGAAGTTCTCAAGATGATGGGCGAGCAGGCCGAAATCGAAGTCGTCCGTGACGACGGCCTCCAAACCGTCGAGCTCAATATCAAGGGCGACGGCTCCGGTATCCTTATCGGCCGACACGGCCAGACCCTCGACGCTCTCGAATACATCGTCAACCGCATCCTCGGCCGCCGCATCAAAGATGCCGTCGCTATCGCGATCGATACTGAGTCGTATCGAGCCCGCCGCCGCAGCCAGCTCCATCGGATGGCCCTCTCCAAGGGCGAGCAGGCTAAGCGCGAGCACGTCACTGTCACTCTCGATCCGATGGCCCCGCGCGACCGCCGCATCATCCATCTCGCCCTCAAGGACGATCCTTTGATCACCACCCACTCGTTCGGCGACGGTTTCCTGCGCTCGGTCGAGATTGTCCCGGTCAACGCTTCACGCGACCGTGATCGTGGCGATCGTGATCGCCGCGACCGCCGTGATCGGAGCCGCGAGCCTAATCGCGACCGTGACAACCGCGAGCCCGAGCGTGCTCAGGATCGCGATCGAGACGACAATGATGATCTTCCGCTCGGTCAGCAGGGCGGCTTCAAGCACGGCCAAAAACGCATCGTTTAGCCCGTTTCCGCTAGCCGCCTGTAATTCCGCTCCCAATCCCGCCTCCTAACCGGAGGCGGTTACTAATGGAACCTGTTCCCTCAGAACTCGAGGAGCAACTCCCGCGTTCCAGAGCATTGCCATTATTCTTCGCGCGCTCCTGAGTCGCGAGCTTCTGACCAATGGATTTGTGACCGTCTTCTTGATCGAATCCTGCGCTCTTTGAGCTCGATCTTTACGCGGACCTTGGAATCTGAACGGAAGCTCCCTCTACTCCGTTTCACTCTCCGGAGGCGCGGGCGCGGTCGTCGGCTTCACTGTACTCAAGCCGCTGGCTGGCATCGACGCCGATGCGGCTTGGACCGACGGCTTGGCGATTGCGGCCGCTGAAGGCGAGGCTGCGGCCGCTGGTGCAGCCGCGGTTTCGACTGGTAGATGCCCGGGAATAACCTTTGCCAGCGCATCCTTCTTGTAGCAGAACCACACCGGTGACTTTTGGTTGCGAGTCGACGCTTCAACCGGGGTCGAGACAACTTCGGCCAATCCTAGTGTGAAGACATCGGCCGCCGTCTCGACGAGAGCGATCGGGACCTTCCCACCCTCTCCGTAGCCACTAACGTAAAGTTGATACAGTTCGCAATTCATCGCCTCGTAGTCTGTGCTGGTTATTGGAGGTCCGAGCTTTTCCATAACCTCGTCGCGGCTTTCACCAGGCTGAAACTGATCAAGCCGCGTCGGCTCTGGGCGGGTTTCCTCCATGTACACTGAGCAGGCGGAGGTCCCAACGGCGGCCATGATCAAAGCCCCCAGAAATAACCGAGAGGTCATCGAGTTGCTCATAGGAACTTTCCCGGTCTCGAAAATTAGTCGAGCTGGTCAGAATCGCGCAACTGGGATGCACAATACGATATTGGAGATGTTTCGACAATCTAAACGGATGATAAGCATCTATCAGCATCTAACTGAACTAATGGATTTTCCAAAGGGCCACGGCTTTAGAGGTGCTCCAGCACCGTTTCGGCAGCGGTCTCGAGTCATATGGCGCCCATCCTCCCCTGCGATTCCATCAACCTTAGACGAGCTGCCTTTACTTCTACCCGCTAAGCCGAGCTCTCGCTCGGCCCTACTCCGCATTAGTCACGGGAGCAGCCGGCTTCAGCGATTGGGCACCTGCCGGTATCGATCGGTGTTGTGCTAACCTGATGTCCGGTTGTGTGCCTTTGATTCGATTGCCGGAGCGCCCTGCGTGGGTCACGCGAGAGTTTGAGGATATTTATGAGAGGCCTTTCACGGATTACCCCCAATCTTCCGGACCTCGAAAAAGGCAAGCGGATGCTCGCGCGTGTCTTGCGCAAACGCGAGTATCCCGAACCGGTCGCCGCTTGGCGTGCCGCGCCTGAAGCCGCTTTACGCTCGCTCGATCTTGGCGCTAAGGCAGCTTACATCGACGCTTTACTCCCGTTAATTCGGCACGGTCGCGCTCTCGACAGCCGCCGCCTGCGCCGCCTCTACCAGCTGTTTGCCTTCATGGAAACCGCTGCCGAGGCTCGCGCCGCCGCGCTCAGCGCGTTGCATACCCGTTTGCGCTTGGAACCGCTAGCGCTCCCTATATTTTCCGACGCTCACATTAGCCGCTCATTGGTGACCGAAGCCGTTGCGATGGCCGGCCGGTCGCCTTCACCTGAAGTCAAAGCCTATCTGGAGCGTCTGCGCGCGCATCTCCACGTAAAGCCGAGCGCCGAAACTCACTGGGGTCCGTTTTTCGAGAAGCTGACCGATGCCGAAAACCGCGTCGCCGCGATTCTCGGCAAGCGCGGCCATATCGTCGGTCTCGATGACCGCAAACTCGAAATCTTTAAGAAAGCTGTCGCCGCGATTGGTGTACCCGCCGCCCTCATCTTCCCTTTCGGTACCATTGGCCTGACAGTTGAAGGTATCACCACCGGACTCGTGGCGCTGGGCGGTGGATTCATGCTGCCGGCCGGTGCCGCGATGGTCGCCGGGATGGGCGTCGTTGTCGCCGTCGGCGTCTCCAGCAAGAAAATCCTTGATATGATCTGGCCCACCACCGGCGCCGACAAGACCTCGATCGACATTGAACGCCTCAACGCCGACGCTGAGCGGATTCAGCATCTGCTCGACGACGCTGTCGCCGACGAGGCCAAGCTGATCGCAGCGCGTGCCGAAATCACGCGCATCATCAATAAAATGCTACCGATGACCGAGCCTGAACGGGCCAAAATGAAGGCCGCCTTGGAGCATGCCCAAGCGCTCGGCCAGCGCTACCTCGATTATCTTACTCGAGACCGTGAAAATCTTGAGCGCGAGAATCAACTCGGCGCCGACGAACTCACCGCTCTCCTCGCCCTCGACACCCCCGCCATCGCGTTATCATAGCGATCACATGCGTAACAGTCAGCTGGGCTCCGAGTAACGGCGAAGACAAACGTGAAACTCTGTCTTATCTAATAGAACGTAACGGCCGCAAGGGATGTTTCACGTGAAACATCCCTTGCAAATTGATTTGCTCAAACGCCCGCCAGCTTCCTCGCATAATCCGCGACGGTCTTGAAGTCATACTCACGGTAGGCCTGAAGCTTTTCCGCTTCGAACCCGCCCTCCGCATGGACTGCCAATACTTCCTGATAACCGCCGAAGTCCGACGCAGTTAGGTCACCGATCAGATTCAGCAGGCGGAGCCTTTTTTCCGCGTCGAAACCTTTTGCCCCGCCTAGATATTTCAGAACGTAGTCGCGCGTCGCCTCTGACGTCAGGTCTTCCGCCGCCGGGGCCGTCACCAGCAAGCCACCCGCGAGATCCTGCACGACCTGCACCGCCTCATGATAGTTATGCGCAAAATGATACTTCGCGACGTTGGTCAGCAGCGTATTCGGCACGGCGAGCCCCTCTTCAATCGTGCAACTGGCTGCCGCATGCTCGATCAGTCCGCGCACAATCGAATGATACGCTGCCAGATGGGTCAGCTTGTCGCGCACATGCGCCGCCCGGCTGATCCCGTTGGCTTCGGCAATCGCATGACCCGCGCCCGCCAGCAATTCAAGCAGCGGTAGCTTGTACGATACCGCGGTGAACCGATGGTATCGCACGAAAGTCAGCGCCAGCAGTCCGGCAAACTCGAGCTCGCCGTTCAGAAAAATCCGCTCGTTCGGCACGAACACGTCGTCGAAAACCGTCAGCGTCTCCATCATTTTGTGACGCGCGCTAATCGGATGCTCAAACGGGTCCTTCTTACTGCTCCCATGCGGACTCGAAATCAGCTTCAATCCCGGAGTGTCGATCGGCAGCGCGAACGCAACCGCGTAGGCTTTATCCTCCGGACGCATCGCTCGCGTCGGCAGCACAATCACTTCATTTGTATTAGTCGAGACCGAGGTATGGACTTTCGCTCCACGCACGACGATCCCGTCCGGCCGCTCTTCGACGACACGAACATAGTAATCAGGATGATCCTGCGCCGTGGGACCAAGCGCGCGGTCGCCCTTCACGTCAGTCTGCGCCACCGCGACCGCAAGGTCATTATCGCGGCATAGCCGATGATATTTTTTGATCCGCTCGAGATATTCCGGCTTGCCGCCCTTGGCCATCCGCTCGCCGATCAGATTCAGTGCCAGCAGTGCGTCCGAGCCGATCTCTTTGATCAGCACCACCAGCGTCGCGCCCTCACGGGTCGACGCTGCGATCAACTGGCTGCGCTTCAGCAGGTCACCGCCATTGCGCGGCAGATGAAAATAACGGCTGTATTCGCTGCCGCCTTCCTTCACTACGGCTAGCTCGCGATATTGCGGGTCTTCGGCCATCCGATAGTCTATACAGGCGTGCTCGACCGCGATCCCGATTACCGGATGCGTCGTTACGTCCTTGACCTTCTCGCCGCGGAAATAGACCGAGCGTCCGTCACGCAACGATTGCTTGTACTGTTCTGGCGTTCTCAATCCCATCTCGCACCTGCTGTTCTAATCTGAATCGGCCGCTCGCTCCGTTGCCTTGCTCGTCACTTGAGCATAGCTCGCATCCCCTGGTTTCGGATTCGCTGACCCGGCCGCATATCTGACACGGCAATATAGAGGCGCACGATAGGGACTGTCCATCCGCCACGCTGATCCTGCATAATCACCGCGCGCCCCCAATAGGCTTCGCTGGCGAAGCCGTGCCGATGCGAGGCTGCGAGCATTCGGCCTAAGATTCCGAGCCTTCGGGCTAACCCGCACGGCATTGGCGCAGTCAACGATGCAGCGAGCAACCCAAGTTTGCGAAGTGCGTCCAAGGATGAAGCATCCGCAAACGCTCCACGTTAAAATCGGTGACCCAGAGAATCTGAATCTCCTCCAATCGAGAGGCTAACTCGGTGCCCACAACGAACGCATTTAATCTCAGCGGACGAGTCGCAGTAGTAACCGGCGGCAATCGCGGCCTCGGGCGTGCGATTGCGATGGCCTTTGCCGATGCCGGCGCTGCGGTCGCGATTATCGCGCGCGACGAGAGCAAGAGCCGCGAGACGTTGGATTTGCTGGCGGAGCGAGGCGCGCGTGCGATCGCGCTCAAAGCCGATTTCATCCAGCGGCCCGACTATCAGGCATTGCTGGCCGAAGTCGAGCGGCAGCTCGGCCCGCTGAATATCCTGGTCAACAATGCCGCGTTCGCGAACCTCAAGGGCGTGCTCCAGCAGTCTGCTGAGGAATGGGACGAGGTCATCGAGACCAACCTGACCGCCTGTATGCTGCTGGCTAAGTATGCTGCTGAGTTAATGATCGCTCGCGGCAGCGGAGGCAAAATAATCAACGTCGGCAGCATCGCCGGAAGTTTTGGAACCGGCGCATTTCCTTCCTACGCGATTTCTAAGGCGGGGATGCAGGGTCTCACGCGATGCCTCGCGGTTGAGCTGGCTCCGCATAAGATCCAGGTCAACTCGTTAGTCCCAGGATGGTTCGCAACCGACATGACGGAATGGATTCGGACCGGCCCTGAGTATGCGGCGGCATTGAAGACGATGGTCGATCGCACCCCGCGCGGCCGTTTCGGCGAGGTCGAGGAAATTACCGGTGGAGCGCTCTTCCTGGCTTCCTCGGCTTCCGACCACATGACGGGTGCTGAACTGGTTATCGACGGCGGCTTCTCAGTCCAATTGTAAGAGTGCTTGTCGGGCCACCATTGGCTCTCGTGCCCAGCCCATCGGCTAACCGAGCATTCGACGGCTCGCGAGCATCGCGCCATCCCGAAGGGCTCGCAGCTTGGCCCAGACGATTTCGTCGGCGACCGGCGTAAGCCCGCTTGAAGTCTCAAAGCCGCAGTCCGTCCCCGCAAGAACACGATGGGGATCGCCAATCGCCTCGGCGGCCCGCTCGAGACGGTCGGCCACGACTTCGGGATGCTCGATGTAGTTGGTGGTCGTGTCGATTACACCGGCGATCAGAAGCATCGAGGACGGCAAGGGCATCCGTTTGAACACTCGATACTCGTGCTCGTGCCGCGGATTCGCCATCGAAAGCATCAGCGCCCCGGCGCGCGCCTGGAGCAATGACGGGAGAATCGCTTCGAGCGCAACGTCTTGATCGTGAGGGCCTTCATAATTTCCCCAGCACACGTGAAGGCGCACACGATCCGGCGGAACATTTGTCAGCGCCCGGTTCATAGCGGCGACTACCGAATCCACAAATCCAATGAAATCCTTCAGCTGGCGTTCAGCAAACGACACATGATGCTCCATCGCAAGGTCCGGCGCATCGATCTGCAGGACCATGCCACTCGCCACGATCGTCTCGTATTCGACTCGAAGCGCCTCGCCTAGAGCGTCGAGGTAGTCGCCTTGACTGCCGTAATGGTCATTGAGCATCGCCGCGGCGATAATACCCGGCGACGGTGCCGTCATGAACGATTCGGCAAAACCGGGCTGATGCGACCCGGCAATTGCTAGATAGTCGGCGCATTCCCGTTCCAGCGGCTCACGGTTGACGTATTTGACTTCGCCGACCGCCTTCGGCGCATGGAGCAGGTCTACCTGCACCCGCTCCCTTAACATCTGCATAATCGCTTCAACGAAAGTCGGATAGCTCCACACGTCAGCCAGACGGGGGCGCTCGCTACGCCCGCCGAAGCCGCTCATACGATGCTGCACGTAGGTAAAAAAGCTTTCGCGCGGCTGTTCGCCGTTGTTCCCGATATCGATGCCGGATTCGATTTGCTTTCGCACGACACGGCGTGTCGCCTCATCGATAGCGCGTTCCAGTTCAGCCTGATCTACCGGTTCGCGCCGGCTAAGCTGACCGAACATCCGGGCCAGTGCGGGCGGCCGCGGCAAGCTCCCGGCATGGGTGGTGAGAATGCGATCGCGTGAAGCGAGCATTTGGACTCCTTAACGCGCATCAAGCTAAGGCGCAGATGGATTTTCGTGACGATACCAAAAATCATCGTGATTGCTGAACCGCTTTTGCCGTTATGCTGTTCGTCTCCGAACCCGGCGCCGCTCCCTTTCAATCTGTCAATTTCCCAACGCGAAAATGGCCGTCCGCTCTTTTGAGCGAACGGCCTATCTGGCTGTAGACTGGCCCCTGATTTTGAGCCAGCCCTCATATTGATCAACCGGCCGGGTTACGCCCGCGCCACCCTATAGGTGTCTCTCGCGACGCCGTGCGCGTGTGAGACTGCGAGCATTGCGCCTAAAAATCTGATTTCCTCAGCCTTCGGTCCATCCCCACTTCACCTTATTCGCCGCTATCTGCTCAGGCGTCGGATGCTCCTTCGTCACGAACGTCTTTACCTTGAACACCTCGGGCATATCGACCGTCTTGTGATTCAATTCGATATCCGACGCGAAAATCTCCGGCACGGCCGGCTCCTCGAAAATTGCCTGCCACGGGCATTCCGGCTCGCAGGCCCCGCAATCGATACATTCGTCGGGATGAATGTAGAGCATGTTCGGAAAATTCGCGTTATCGTCGCCGACGTATTCGTAAATGCAATCAACCGGGCACACGCTCACGCATCCGGTGTCGATACAGTCAATACAAAGGCGCGTTATCGTCCATGGCATAGGAGCTAATCCTCTCTTCTCAACAATGCCGAACCAACCTATATTTTATCCGCCGTGCGATCCATCAAACCACCGCTTAGCGCCGCATCAAAACCTTCATCCGGCCTCTTCTAGCCTCATATGCGCCGGCTTTCCCGGCAGCAAATCCTTCGGCTTGCACCTTACTGCCATACCGCGCCGCCGAATAAAAGACCGTCGTCCCCTCTCTCTTCCCTATTGACGCCCTTTAATTCTCGATCACAGCCGCGCTAACCATTAGGATGCCGATGCATCAAATCTTTTCCGCGCGCGGCGCCATCCCAACTCCCAAAGCCAGCCGCCTCGGATTTCCAAGGAGTCGCCACCGTGGCCACCAATCCAAAGACCCGTACCGAAACCGACAGCATGGGCGCCATCGAGGTCCCCGCTAATCACTATTGGGGCGCCCAAACCGCCCGCTCGCTGATCCATTTCGCCATCGGCCACGACCTGATGCCGCGTTCAGTCATCCGCGCCATCGGAATCCTCAAAAAGGCTGCCGCCGAGGCCAACCGCGAACTTGGCAAGATGCCTGCCGAAAAGGCCGATCTCATCGTTCGCGCCGCCAACGAAGTCATCGAGGGCAAGCTCGACGCCGAATTTCCCCTGCGCATCTGGCAGACCGGCAGCGGTACCCAGACTAACATGAATGCCAACGAGGTCATCTCCAACCGCGCTATCGAGCTCGCAGGCGGCCAGATGGGTACCAAAAACCCTGTCCACCCCAACGACCACGTCAACATGTCGCAGTCGTCCAATGATACCTTCCCGACCGCGATGCATATCGCTGCCGCCGAAGAACTGCATCACCGCCTGCTACCCGCCCTGCAGACGCTCCTTGAGTCGCTCGTCCGCAAGCAGCGCGAGCTCAATGACATCGTCAAAATCGGCCGCACCCATCTGATGGACGCTGTACCGCTGACGCTCGGCCAGGAATTTTCCGGCTATATAGCCCAGCTTGAACAGGACACCGCGCGCATCAAGATGGTCCTCCCCGACATCATGGAGCTCGCAATCGGCGGCACCGCCGTCGGTACCGGCCTCAATACCCATCCCGATTTCGACAAGAAGTGCGCCGCACATATCGCCGAAATCACTCATCTGCCATTCAAGGCGGCGCTCAACAAATTCGCCGCCCTCGCCGCCCACGATGCGCTTGTGATGGCCAGTGGCGCCCTTAAAACTCTCGCCTGCTCGCTCACCAAAATCGCCAACGACATCCGCTGGATGGGCTCCGGTCCGCGCTGCGGCATCGGCGAACTTTCGCTCCCTGAAAACGAGCCCGGCTCTTCAATCATGCCCGGTAAGGTCAACCCGACCCAGTCCGAAGCGATGACCATGGTATGCGTTCAGGTGCTCGGCAACGACGCTGCCATCGGCTTCGCCGGCTCGCAGGGCAACTTCGAGCTTAACGTCTATAAGCCGGTGATCATCCACAACCTGTTGCACTCAATCACCCTTCTCTCCGACGCCTGCGTACTCTTCGCCGAGCATTGCGTCGACGGCATTCGTCCGAATGTCGCGCAGATCAATCGTTACGTCGAGCAATCGCTGATGCTGGTGACCGCGCTGAATCCGCATATCGGCTACGATAAGGCGGCGAAGGTTGCCAAGCTCGCCCATGAAAAAGGTACGACCCTGCGCGAAGCCTGTCTCGAACTCGGCTATCTCACTGGCGACCAGTTTGACGCGATCGTCGTCGCTGAAAAAATGATCCGCCCCGGCGATTAAATCCCCCTTCGCATCCTATAGATACAAAGGCCGCATCGGATCATCC
>DATKPK010000139.1:0-5832 GCA_035524095.1 Binataceae bacterium (SeqCode)
CGGACGCGCTTACGCGCGTCCGCCGTACCCGAAAGGCCCATAGCATCATTCCCGCGGCGGTAAAGCCGCGCCGCAAAACCCGATGACCCGAGTCTTGCCTAATCTCGGCGTTGGCGGCTCGATGCTGACCCATTTCACGCGTGCCTCGGCAACTGCAAGTGCCTTCGACAACCTCGTCGCGATTTTGACCGATGGCCGGATTTTCGGCGGCTCGCGGATGGTGCGGGGCGGGCAGCCAGTCGTCTGCCTTTGCGACGCGCCACTTAATGAATTGCAGAGGCTACTTGTGCGTGCCAATCGTCGGCGCTATGAACCGTGCGGCGTCGCTGTCGAGCGCAGCTATGCTTTCAGCTATGGAGCGCGACCGGCACTTTACATGCCCGCTCTGGAGGCCGAGCGCATTGTCGACACCGAGGAAATGTGGCGAGTCGTCGTATTCGACCTCGATCGAGACCCAACGATCGATTGGACTTTCGAGCGCGAGTGGCGCCTGGCTGGCGACTTACCCCTGCCACCCAACGGAGCCGTTGCGTTGGTCGAGAATTGGAAGGACGCTGACGAGCTATATGATCACTTCAATGGCGACCCGCCCTGTGCAGGCGTAATCCCCCTTAGCGAGCTGTTCGGTTCCCCCTGATGCCCGGTAATGCCTCAACGCGCACCGCGCTGGCCGTCGCCAGCGGCCTGATGCTCGCGTTAAGTTTCCCCAAATTCGATCTCGGCTTTGCGGCGTGGATTGCCTTTGTTCCGCTTCTGCACGCGATAGAAGGCCAATCCACGCGCCGTGTCTTCACCTATGCCTGGATTCAAGGGTTCGCGTGCTACGTCGCCTCGATCTATTGGGTTGTTATCACACTCCACAACTTTGCGGGCGTGCCGTTAGCCCTTGCCGTGCTCCCGATGCTTCTGCTAGCGGCTGTGATGGCGCTTTACACCGGTGCGGCCTTCTATACGGCCGAGTTCATCACGAGGCGTCTAGACCTCCCCATCCTGTTCACCCTGCCGCTCGCATGGGCCGCGGTGGAATGGATTCGCACTTACTTTCCAATCGGCTTTCCGTGGAACTTGCTCGGTTATGCGGCCTATCAGAACCTGAATCTGATCCAATTCGCTGAGTTCACTGGCGTCTACGGTATTTCCGCTCTGATCGTTCTTTTCAACACCGTCATCTACGTGGTGCTGTTTCGGCGTGAGAGTACCCGCATCCAACTAATGGGATTGGGCGTTCTGAGCGGTTTGCTGGTCGTTGCGTGGGTATTTGGCACGATTCGGGTGAAGAGCCTTGAGCAGGCGGCGCCCGCCGGCTCGCTCAAGATCGCGATGGTTCAGGGCGACATCCCCCAATCAATCAAATGGGATCCGAATTTCCTTTCGTCGAGCTTCGACATCTATGCTGAGCAGAGCGAGCGAGCGGCGCAGATGGGCGCAGATTTGATCGTCTGGCCAGAGGCTGCTGCGGCCTTCTTCTTCCAGCCCGAGGATCGCTATCCGGCAGTCTTTGCCAAAGACGAGACCTATCGCGCCAAACTGCTCACGATGGCCGCGCAGACCCATGACGCGTTTCTCTTCGGCGCGCCGGCGCTTGGCGTGGAGGACGATCACGTCGGCTTCTACAACCGCGCCTATCTGGTGACCGGCGACGGGCGGGTCGCGGCCTGGTATGACAAGATCAACCTCGTGCCATTCGGCGAATACGTGCCGTTGCGCGGCCTCCTCGGCGGATTGGTTAACCGGGTGGTCAAAGGTTTCGGCGATATGTTTCCCGGCCGCGTGCAGACGATCTTTGACTTCAAAGGCGCACGGTTAGGTATCTTGATCTGCTACGAGAGCGTCTTTCCTGACCTGGCGCGGCGCGCCGTTAAAAGCGGCGCCGATATTTTGGTGAACATTACAAACGATGCCTGGTACGGCGACAGTTCGGCTCCTTACCAGCTACTTGCGATGGCCGCGATGCGCTCAGTTGAGACTAAAGCGCCGATGGTCCGGGTGGCGAATACTGGTATCAGTGCGGTAATCCAACCAACCGGCGAAATTGACGATCGCACACCGCTGTTTAAGCGCGGGACCGAAATCGAGACCGTCCCTTTTCGACCAGTCTCTACGGTTTATGTCTTGGTAGGCGATGTTTTCGCGATCAGCTGCCTTATCCTCGTGCTGATTGGATTGCTCGCAGCCTTTTTCTATCCGCGACCTCGTCAAACCGCGCCAGAGGAGGCTGAGCCGCTTTTCCACACGAACGGAACCGCAGCACGCTGACGCAGGAGTCGAACGTTAAATACACCGCTCATTTGTGGCACAATGATGGTCTTCGCCGGAGCGGATCACTGCTTCCGGCGTGACGGAGTTACTCAAAATGTTGAGCGATATGCATCTTCAACTCGACGATCTCGAAACACGAGCCGACGGACTCCGGAGGCGTCTTTGACGTCCCCAAACTAACCGCGCGCCAACAAGAGCTTCTCGAAGAATCGTCCAAACCCGATCTCTGGGACCGGCCAGGAGCCGCACAAAACCTGCTCCGTGAACAGGAGCGGCTGAAGGAACAGCTCAGCGGCTACGAAAAGCTGCGCAAATCCCTTGACGAGGCGCGCCTCTATCTAACGATGGCGGACGAGGAAGGCACAGATGATTCCGACGCTGCTAGGGAGACCGACTCTGCTTTGGCGCTTGCCCGCGAAGAGCTTGAGCGCCAGGAATTGCAGGTTATGCTCGGTGGCGAGTACGACCGCCTAGGTGCCATAGTCTCGATTCATCCCGGCGCGGGAGGCACCGAGGCGCAGGATTGGGCGGAGATGCTGCTGCGGCTATATCTGCGATGGGCAGAACGGCGTGGTTTCAAAAGCGAAATTGCTGACTTACAGCCCGGCGATGGCGGTGGTATCAAAAGCGCTACTTTCACGGTCGATGGCGACTACGCCTACGGCTATTTGCGCGCGGAAGCGGGGATCCATCGGCTAGTGCGAATCTCACCATTTGATTCGAACGCGCGGAGGCACACCTCGTTCGCCTCAATGTTCGTCTTTCCGGCCATCGACGATAAGGTCGAGGTCGTGATCAATCCCGCCGATCTCAGAGTCGATACCTTCCGCGCTAGCGGAGCCGGCGGCCAACACGTCAACAAAACTGACTCCGCAGTCCGAATGACGCATATCCCGACGGGGATCGTCGTGAGTTGCCAGAACGAGCGTTCACAGCATAAGAACCGTACGATGGCGATGAAGATCCTTCGCGCTCGTTTGTTCGAGCTGGAAGAGCGGAAAAAACGCGAGGAACTTGAGAAGTTCAGCAAGGAAAAGAAGGATATCGCTTGGGGGAGCCAGATTCGCTCATACGTCCTGCATCCGTATCAGATGGTTAAGGACCATCGCACCGGTGTTGAGATTGGCAACACTGCGGCGGTTCTCGACGGCGCGATCGATCCATTTATCGAGGCCTACCTTATGGGTGTGCGCAAAGCCGGAGCCGAAACCAGCCCCGACTAACACCTGCTCGTTATGGTGTTGGATGCTCCGCTAATGAGAGGCGTTCGCTAACGAACAGGCATTGCTCACAGAAATAGCGCTGGCGAACATCAGCAATCGATTATGGATGCGAGACGTCGCCAGGGCCGAGGAACGGCGGCTTAACTTCGCTGAGCGCGACAATCTTCCAGTTCTTACCGTCACGGCGAACAGTATATGTAGCACGCACCTTTTCGATCACAGAATTATCGGCGCGGTAGCGGGTGACGTCCGCGAGAATCATCGCGAGATTTTCCGCATAGGGCCACGCCTTCATCTGATCGATGCCCGAGCGCGCCCATCCGCGCTCCTTAAGATTGATCGAGATATTCGTGTAAAAGCGCTGATGCGCAGTCTCGTCATGACACAATGCCAGCCCTTTCTCGCCAATTATAAACGCGTAGGGAAAAGCAAAGGTCTGCGTGTACATATCGATATCTTCGCGATTGAACGCATCAATGTAACCTTTATAGAAGGTCTCCAGTTCACTGACTATTTCACCAGCGGATGCCATCGGCGCGATTCTCCTTAGTATTTGCTATTCCGATTACAACATTAGCCGAAAAGACTAATCAGCCGCCCCGTGAATCTCGCGGGCTTCACGCTCAAGCGACTCGCGAAAGTCCGGATGAGCGATCGCGATCATGCGGCGGATGCGCTCGGCAATTGGCTGGCCGCGCAACTCCGCGATCCCGTGTTCCGTCGCAATCAGGTCGGCGTCACCCCGCGCCGTCGTGACCGGACCGCTTAAACGCGTAACGATCCGGCTGATCTTGCGTGCGGTCGAGGGTAACGCAATCACCGAACGGCCTTGCGGCGAAAGCTGAACCCCGCGAACGAAGTCGCCCTGGCCGCCGATCGCTCCGATATATTGTCCGGCGGCCACCTCCGCATTCACTTGCCCGGTCAAATCGACTTCGACGGCAGAATTTATCGCGAGGATTTTCCCTTGCCGCGCGAGGATCCCCGCATTATGCGTATAGTCAAAGCTCATCATCCTGACCGACCGATTATGATCCGCGAAGTCGAACAAACGCCGGGTGCCCAGCAGCCCACCCGCTATCGCGAGACCCGGATCGATTGGCTTTCGCGCGTTGGTGATTACACCTTGTTCCATCAGATCGGCGACGCGATCGCTGATCAATCCGGAGTGAAACCCGAGCTCTCGACGATCGCCGACCGCAGCCAGGATTGCGTCGGGAATCGCGCCGATGCCAATTTGGATCGTCGTGCCGTCCTCAATGTAATTACAGACATGTCGCGCAATACCCTCTTCAACTTCAGCGATCGGCCGTGCCTGCAGCATCACCGGCGCACGTGAGACTCGAACGATATAGTCAATGCGATCGCGCGGCGGAAACTTGTCGCACCAGGTCCATGGCGCTTGATCATTGACTTCGGCGATAACGACCCGCGCGCGCGTTAGCGCCGCCTGCATATAGTCATTGGCGGTTCCGTAACTATACTCACCGGAACTATCGGGCGGACTCAGTTGCAGGAAGACGACATCCGCACCGATCAGGCCGCTGCGCAAATAATTTGAGAGCTGCGACAAATGACACGGGATCAGCCGCAGAACCCCGGCTTGTGACAGCTTGCGGAGTTCGCCGACAGCGCCATAGGCGGTAAATTCGATATTATCAGCGTGCTCGGGCTTGAGAATTCCGCTGTAGGAAATGCCCCCGACGAACGCGGCGATGTGCCCGATCTGATGGCGCTGCTCGACGATCTTTTCGACCAGTGTCTGCGCCTCGCCGGGTCCTTGCCCCCAAACCACACGATCACCGTCATGGATGATCGTAGCGAGATCGAGGTTAGCGGCTTCGATTTCCTGAGGCATCACGACTCCTGCTGGGGAGAATCGCACAAAGATCACGCTTCCACAAAAAGTCCCGCTTGGCTGGAAAGCACAGCCTCAGCCATGATGGACACAGCTGAGGCTACGCGGACTAGGTCTGCTACGATTACGCTTTTCGCAGAGCAAGCACGCTGCCGTCCCCGTCAGCGGCTATATAGATTGCGCCATCGGGACTGGCGGCGAGACCTGCGAACGGCCGCAGAGGTCCTGGCAGCAGTCCCGCTATTCCCGCTAGTAACTTGGGTGTGACGCCCGGAGGCGCACCAACCGGCAGGTTCGAGGCGACGGTTGCGCGTGTGCGGCTTCTCAGTGAATAGCTGACCAGCTCACGCGCCCCTGCGTCGAGTACATAAAGATCGTCGCCCGCCAACAATACGCCTTGCGGATCTTTCAATCCGTCGATGACGGTGCTCGCTGTTCCATTCAAATGCACTATGCGTCCCTTCCCGGCTTCCGCGACATAGCACGAGCCGT
>DATKPK010000140.1:0-7251 GCA_035524095.1 Binataceae bacterium (SeqCode)
TAAATCTTGACCACGCGGGCGTCGAGGTTCAGATCGGGATAGGCGTCGAGCACGACAGTCGCCGGCATTCCCATCGCGACCTTCGCGATATCGTTCTCGCTGATGTCCGCCTCGACCCGCATGTCACCGGTATCGGCAAGCTGGGCGATATCGGTGGTGCCGCCGCCCGCCTGAATATCGCCGCCGTAGTTTATCGTGTCGCCGACTTCGCGATACTTTTGCAGCACGACGCCGTCGATCGGGGACGTGATCACGCATTGGCCGACATTGAAACGCGCATAGGCAATTTCGGCATCGGCGCGGGCCAGATCGGCCTCGGCGACAGCCAACGCGTTTTCAGCGACGTCTGACTGATCTTGGGAAATCACGCTCTGATGGAAAAGCACGCGAGCGCGGTGAGCCTTGGCTTGTGCGAGGCCGAGATTGGCGAGCGCTTGCTGACGATCGGCGAGGGCCTGGCGGAGTTGCGCCTGATAGTCGCGATCATCGATTTGGGCAAGCAAATCGCCCTTATGGACGCGGCGGCCTTCCTCGATCGGCTCAGAGATGATTTGGCCGAGAATCTTCGTACCGACAGTGATGTACTTGTCGCGAGTGACGACGTATCCGGAACCGCTGATCAGCGGGCTTGGCTGTTGCGACGCCAGCAGCGTTGCACTGGCCGTCTGAACTTCGAGCGGGCGTCCAAGCGTGTGGATGTAGGCTTCATAGCCTCCAGCGGCCGTCGCGGCAATGACGACAAGTAGCATCAGAGCAGGCCACAGGGGCCGGCGGTGAGGTGACGTGTTGCGGGTAATCCGCAAGGACTCAAGCTCACGAAGATTGGAAAGCGGGGTCGGCTCGGGTGGCACCGATGGCACCTGCTAGATATTCCGTAAGGCGTCGACGACCGTGAGGCGCATCGCCTGACGAGCGGGGAACCATCCGCCAAGCAGTCCCATGATGGCGGCGAAAGCGATCGCTTCGGCGAGAATCGTAGGACTGACGCGAAAGCTGAAGGCCATCGAAGAGAAGGTGGCGAAATTACCAAAGGTGGTCGACAAACCGTTGACCGGCATGGCTATCAAGACGCCGATTACGCCTGCGGCGAGAGCGAGAACCAGCGACTCAGCGAGGAACGAGAGCATTACGGCTGAGGGTGTGAAGCCTAGCGCTCGCAGCGTGCCAATCTCGACCGTGCGCGCCGAGACCGCAGCGTACATTGTGTTCATGGCGCCGAAGATCGCACCGATGCCCATGATAACCGAGACGATCATGACGAGCGTGCGCAATTGTGTGGCGACTCGCGCCTCGTCGACATAATAATCCTTCTCACTTTGGGCTTCGAGGTTGATGCGCGGATCGTTGGCGATACGCCGGATCAAAGCGGCAGCGTCCGCACCGGGCGCCAGCTTGATCCGCGCGCAGGCATAGTAAGCTCCGCGCCGCGCCTCGTCCTGAACGCTGTGAAGATCGCCCCACACTTCCGACTCGAACGAGCTTCCCTGCGCCGCGAAAATACCAACTACTTTCCAGACGCCACGGCCGAAACGGAGATTAGAACCTAGCGTGCAGTCGGCGTAACGTCCCACCAGCCCTTTGCCGACGATCACTTCATTGAGGCCCGGATTGAACATCCGTCCTTCGACTATGTGAACCTGATCGTGGACTTCGAGCGCGACCGGCAGCACCCCACGAAAGACGATATTATCCGGGGGACCCTGCTTCCGAGCCAATAGAGTCTGAACGGGCAGCTCAGGCGAGGCTATCGGACTGCCATTCGCGTCGCGGCGAATGCCGGGCAGGTACTTAAGAGCGTTGAACTGGTCGAGCGTCATCAGCGAATAAGTTTCGGTGGTGGCGCCACGGCGAATTACGACCAAGTTGCCAGGGGTGCCAGTATCCGTAATCGCCGCACCGATACCAGAGATCATCGCAAGGACCATTACGAAGACCGCCACCACGAGCGCGATTCCAGCGCCGGTCATGGCAGTTGAGACGCGCCGGACCATCAGGCTACGGACATTGTACTTGAGCGGAATGGCCATCAGGCGACCATCCGGAGCGCATCGACGATATTGCGGCGAGTGGCGGACCAGGCTGGCACAAAGGCGCTAATGAGACCCAGTAGCGCCGCGACAATCATAGTCAGGGTAACGATGCCGGGAGAGATGCGAACGTTGGCGAGCGGACCCGCTGCCATCGAACTGACCGTGTAGAGCTTGAACACGACGTAAGCCGTGAGACAGCCGAGGGCGCCGCCAATCAGCGCCACCATCAGCGATTCGCCGAGAATCATGAGAAGGACCGTTGACGAGGGGAAGCCGATCGAGCGCATGACGGCGATTTCGGAGCGGCGCTCGCGGATCGACATCGCGGCGGTATTGGCGGCGACGAGGCCGATGGTCAATACGACGACGAAGCCGAGCGCTTCTGCGAGCTGAAAGAAAATCTTGAAATTATTCATGAAGTCGTTGAGGAACGAGGCCTCGGATTCACTCAGCGTTTCAGCCGAGGAATTGGCGAACTGTTCGTCGAGAGCTGCCATCACCATCGGGACGGAAGAGCTCTGGTCGGCCCTAACCCAGTAGTTGTCGACGAAGCCCGGCTCGCCCGCGGCCTCTTCAAGGTAATCGCGGCGGAAGAGCATGAAATTCGGCGGGGCCTTGCCGCTCATTGTGCCGACGATATTAAGGCTGAGATTAAAAGGGTAGATAGTACCGCGCAGCATGATTTGCTGTCCGACGTGCCAACCAAACTCCTTCATCGTAGAAGTGCCGACGAGACATGCGGTGCGCAAAGACTTGAACTGAGCTACAGCCTCTTTGGACATCCCCCAATCGGGCCACATCGTGTCAATCGCTTCCGGATCGACGGCAAGATTGGGGAATTGATCAGTGACTTCGTGATAGACCCCGCCGAACCAGCTCTCGGGCACAACCGCCACGACATGGGGAGTGGAGGCGATACGTTGTTTGTAAGATTGTGGCAGCGAATAGGCGAGTCCGGCTTTATTGTGGCAGGCGATACGTACCGACGAAGCGCTATCAGCGAGAATCTTGCTGGCGACCAGAGGCACGCTGGCGAGGGCGCTGAAAATGAAGAGGGAGACGGCAATCGAAAGGATCGTCAAGATCGAACGGCGGCGGTTGCGCCGCAAATTCTTGAGCACGAGCACGAAGTATTTCACCGGCGCGGTCTCCCTAGCCGCTCACGGCGACTGCGATCTGCGGCCCTTTGCCCGCTTCGACGCCAACGAGGATGCCTTTATCGAGCCGGAAGATGGTTTCGACGAAACGTTCGGCGCGAGGATCATGGGTGACCATCACGATCGTCTTGTGAAAATGCCGGTTTAAGTCGCTGAGCAGATTCAGGATATCTTCGGCAGATGTGGCGTCGAGATCACCGGTGGGCTCGTCGGCCACCACGATCGTTGGATCCGTGACGATGGCGCGGGCGATCGCGACCCGTTGCTCCTGACCACCGGAGAGTTGGCGCGGATAATGGCCCATACGATCGGCGAGACCCACGGCTTTGAGCGCAACTTCGACGTGGGAACGGCGCTCGACCTTATTGAGCGGAGTCAGCAGCAATGGAAGCTCGACGTTCTCAAAGGCGGTCAAGACCGGGATGAGATTGTAAAACTGAAAGACCAAGCCAATATGACGGGCGCGCCACGCGGCGAGTTGCGGCTCTTTCATCGCGGTGATTTCTTCATTGCCGACGGCGACGCGGCCGGAAGTGGCGTGATCGATACCGGCGATCAGATTGAGCATGGTGGTTTTGCCGGAACCGGACGGCCCCATAATCGCGACGAAGCGGCCTTCGTGAACCTTGACGGTGACATCGTCGAGCGCGCGAATCTCGAATTCGTCGCGCCGATAGATGCGCGAGATATGGTCAAGGTCGACTGCGTAGTGCTCCGCCATGCGGGCCTCCTCTTGCGCCGATCAAGCCGTGAATCGCACTATACGCGGTAGCCGGTCAAGAGCCAAAACTTCATGGAGGGCGCGGATTTACCCCTGAATAAGGGACTTCGGCAGTTTAGAGTAGGCGAGGATTGCGAACTCCTACCCTTTCTATTGAAACTGCCCATTCGATTGTCGCGCAAAGAGGCTAAGGATTTGCTTCGGTTCGGCGCGGTCACGGTGCCTCGCCATGCGCAGGTCAGGCATGACACGCGGCTGAAGCCGGGCGACATCGTAGCGATCACGAAGCAGAAGACGAGTTTAACTGTTGGCGTCGAGCTTCATGGATTGAAGATCGTCCGTCTCGATAACGCTATCGTGGTGGTGGACAAGCCTGCTGGAATGCTTTCGATGGGATCAGAACGTGAGAAGGAGCGCACGGCCCATCGCATACTGAATGAGTATCTGAAGGCGATGACGGGGGAGCGGCGGCAACTGGCCTTCATCGTCCATCGGTTGGATCGCGAGACTTCCGGCCTGATGATCCTCGCGCGGAGCGAAGCCATCCAGCAGGCACTTCAGAAGAATTGGAAGGCGGTGACAAAGCGATATCTGGCGGTAGTGGAAGGCCAGCCGGCTGAGACATGCGGGTCGCTAGTCGACAAATTAGTGGAGACCGCGTCGTCGTTGGTGCGCCGGGTGCAGAGTGGTGGTGATAGGGCCGTCACGCGTTACCAGGTAATGGAGCGTCAGGCGGGAAGGTCGTTGCTAAAATTGACGATAGAGACGGGACGCAAGCATCAGATTCGCGTCCAACTCGCGGGGGCCGGTTGGCCCGTCGTTGGCGATCGCAAATACGGAAGCCGAGACGATCGTGCCAAAAGATTAGCCTTGCACTCGTGCGAGCTGATTTTCGCTCATCCGAGTACGGGTGAGCCGATGACATTTCACAGCGCTTTGCCCGCCCAGCTTAGGTCATTAATGAACCGGGGATAGACAGTCTTCGTCGTCACGCAATCCCTCAAATATCAGCGATACGAGCGATAGAACGCACGGAGGTCGTTCACCAGTTGTTCCGGCTCCTCGCTCGGCGCGAAATGGCCGCCGGAAGTCATCGGAGTCCAATGCTTAAGATTGAAGTATTTTTCGGCCCATCGGCGCGGTGGGATAAGCAATTCGCGAGGAAAGACACCGATGCCGGTCGGGGCCTCGACTACGGGCATGCGATTGTGCACCGGCTTCCATGGATGTTGGCGAGCCTCGTAGTAATAGCGCACCGAGGTCACGAAGCACTCAGTCACCCAGTACAACATGATGTGGGTGAGTAGTTCGTCCTTGGGATAGCGGCGCTCGATGTCACCGCCGCAATCGCTCCAAGCGCGCCGCCGCTCGAGCATCCAGGCAAGCAATGCGACGGGCGAGTCGTGCATCCCATAGGCAAGCGTTTGCGGATCGCGCGTCTGCACGGCGACGTGACTGATGATACTGGGACGAGCGTCGCGCGTGCGCGCCAGGGCGGCCTGCTCATCGGGGCCGTAATCGCTTTCCTTGAAACCACCTCCGCTGAAGAAATCCATCGGGATTGAGAGCGTCAGATAGATTGCAATCATGTGCTGCGGGTACTTATGGCCGAGCTGCTGGGTGACGAACGCGCCCCAATCACCACCCTCGGCGGCAAACTTCGAATAGCCGAGGATGTCGCGCATCAAGGTGACCCACAGATCAGCGGTACGCCACCAGTTGATTCCGGGTCTGGTAAGGGGAGTCGAAAAGCAAAAACCCGGAAGGGAGGGCACAACCACGTCAAAGGCGTCGGCGGGATCGCCACCGAAAGCAGCGGGATCGGCGAGCGGTCGAATCACGTTGTGCAAATCCCAGAAGGTCCATGGCCATCCGTGGGAGAGAATCAAGGGAATTGGTTTGGGCCCGTTGCCGGGCTCATGGATGAAGTGGATGGGGACACCATCGATCGTCGTACGATAATGAGAAAAGCGATTGATCTCGGCTTCGTGCTTACGCCAGTCGTAGTGGTCACGCCAATAAGCGACCATCTCCTCCAGATAAGCGCGATTGGTGCCATAGGCCCAGTTTTCGTTGGCGAAATCGATAGGGTAGCGGACGCGCTGAAGGCGCTCCTTCAGATCAGTCAAAACGGTGTTCGGAATCGCAACTTTGAAGGGCTCTTTGGTCATGGCTGACTCCCCGAATTGAAACGACCGATACCATACGGTGAATCACCAGGGCAAAGATAGCTTGGGAACCCACAGACGATTTGCGCAGTGCGCTGATAGTGACCAGCGCAAGTGGAAGATGAGTAAAGCTTTGCAGCGACGGCTTGATCTACAGTTGGCAAGCAACTAGGCTTTCTTTTAGTAAGTTCGCTCATCTCTGAGAGTACATTTCTGGCTTTTACAGTCAAATGAGAGTTATTCTTGGCATCAGCGGTCTTGCCAATTCCGTTCGTTTCAAACGCGAACACTGGCCAGGTCTCGATGAGCGGGAATATCGGATTTCGCAAGGCCATGACGCCGCTGCCGCTCTCATCATAGACGGGCGGATCATCGCTGCCGTCGCCGAGGAACGCTTTGATCGCCGCAAACATTCAGGGGCTTTTCCGCGCAAAGCAGCAGAGTTTTGCCTAGGTCAGGCAGGAATCAAGCTTCAAGAGGTCGACGAAATTGCTCACGCGTTCAACTATGCACCTTACGAGGAAATCTACTCGCTCGACCCGGTCAGCGGTCAGCTTTTCGACGAAGTCTTCTCGCGCGAAGCACTGCTCGACGAATTAATGGAATTCGCGCCGGATTTCCGCGAGGAAAACGTCCACCAAGTCAGTCACCATTTGTGCCACGCGGCGAGCGCGGCAATGGTTTCAGGATGGGGCGAATGCCTGACGGTAGTGATCGACGCGATGGGTGAGACGCAAGGCGCGTCAATCTATCATGCGCGTAACGCCGAGCTGCGCCGTATCGGTGAAATCTCAGCGAATGATTCGATTGGCATACTGTACTCGCTTGTGACACTTCATCTCGGTTTCGATTTCAATTCTGACGAATACAAAATCATGGGACTGGCGCCCTACGGCGATCCGCTCCGTTACGAGCCCGTCTTTAGCGAGATGCTGGAGCTTCGTCCGGGCGGCGCCGTGAGAATCCCTGTCCTGCGGCTGAACAGCACGCGAGACGAACGTGAAAATTATCTCAAGACACGCGAGTGGCTCGAGACTAGACTGATTCCGCACCGCGACCCGGACGGTGAAATCACGCAGGACCATCGTGACGTTGCAGCGTCCCTGCAGGCTTGTTTGAACCGCGTGGTGCAACATATCTGCGGGCACTATGCCCAACTTACCGGACTCCGCAAG
>DATKPK010000141.1:0-16772 GCA_035524095.1 Binataceae bacterium (SeqCode)
GAGATGAAACTTGGCGGTTAGGTCTGGCCGGTTTGCTGCCTGCACGAGACTATACGGTATGAAGGCCAGGCCGTTCATGAGCACTCCGATCAATAACCAGCGCATAGCTGTGGTGCCTTGTTGCGCAAAAGTGTGGCCAAAAAAGATAGATAATATTTCGGGCGCAAAGAAAAAGAGGACCAACACACCGGGGAACAAGACGAGTAGAGCGTATCGGCATGTGCTTTCGAATAAAATCGAAGCGCGTTTCGAATCAGCGCGCGCAGTCGCCGAGAATGCGGGAAAGAGGACGCCGGACATTGCTCCGGGTAATATCGGTAGTTTGTTGACGATCTGATATGGCACCGAGTAATAGGACACTGCCGAAATCGACAACATCGAGCCGATTACGAAACGGTCGAAGCTAACCATCAGCGGGCTGGTAAGACCAGTTATCGTTATCCAGCCACCAAACGATAGCAGCCGCTTCAGGGATCCGCGCTCCGGCCAAATGTTTGTTGTAAGCCCGGGGACAAGTCGCAAGCACAGGGTCAGCCCTGCGACCCAAGCGGCCAACCTACCCGTGGCAAGAACCAGAATGATCCAAACAAGCTTGTGTGTGAAGACCAAAACGGCCAGCGGCCCTAGAAACGAATAGGCACCCGTTGAAGCTCCGACAGCAGTCGTAAGATCGAAACGTTGGTAGGCGGCCAGAGTGCCCGTCACACAAGCGCCGCTCAATATGAAGGGTAATACTGCGCCCAAAACAAGGAAAACTTCGACCGATTCAACTCGCATCTCCGGAGCAATGCTGAGAAGTCGATAGACCAACCAGTGAGACATTCCCGTTACTATTACTGCTGCACCTACACCTAAACCGAACATCGCAAACAGCGAGGTCCAGAAAATAGCGGGGATGCGCTCGGTTTCATCGGTGCCTATCGCATCGGCAATTTGCTGGGTAGCCGCGCGGCCAAGCCCGAGATCGAAAAGGCTCAGGTAGCCAACCACAAGATATGATAAAGTTAGGATGCCGTAACGATCCGCGCCGAGTTGACGTACGAGAATTGGAATCGCGATCAGGCCCAACGCAAGTGGAGCAACTTCCCCGGTGATGCTCAAGATTGTGTTGCGCGCGAGCAACCGCCCACCCGTCAGCGATGAGCCATTTCTTCCAGTAATTGACGTTACGGATTGCAGGCTCATTCTTCACTGGCGAGCTTCGTTTCTTTCATGCATCGCAAATCAATGGTCTGGAGCGGCGCCATCACTAACACTTCAACACGCGTTCAGACGCTTCGCGGCGAAGTCGACTGTTCGGTATTGCTACGCCTCGGCCATCAAGTGCGAGTCTCATGATTCAAGACAATCCCGAACCATCTTTCCCTGTTATTCTAGAAAGATCACGAACGTCTTCGAAGGCGGGATCGGAAGTAGATTTCCATAAAGTGCTATAGGAGCGGCGGTCGTCCATCAACTTGCACATCGGCTTGGGCCGGTACTCTCTTCGTCCTTCAATCGCCTGTCCATGCCGCCTGCGAGTGCCACCGCTTCGTTATCACGCATGCTTGCGCTCTGAATTATTTTATCTGGCCGGCGAGCATCATTCTCTTTTGGAAGGCCTCGTATTCCGCCAGGCAATCTGCTGGGACTAGCTGAGCAGCTTTCCCATATGCCTGCTCAGCTTGAAAATACTCATACGCCCCCTCATCAGAGGCTCCTAAACCGCAATAAGCAGCCCCGGAGTCGGGAGCCATTTCAAGCGCCCGCTGAAACATCGCAGCCGCAAGATCGAAACGCTCGGCCGTCAAATAAAAACGTCCGATTTTTATCAGCAGGTCATACGAAGGACCGATCTTCAGTGCGTTAAGCCAGGCTTTCTCAGCACTGACTCTGTCGCCGGAGTTCTGATAGGAGAAAGCCAATTCCGTCCACAATGGTTGTGCGTTCGCACCTCGATTAACTGCCGACTCTATCGTTGCACTGATTGAGGCGAAGCTTTCTTTCGCCGACACTTCCGCGTTGATCAGATCGGCGTAGGCGTGATTTCCGGGTGAATCAATTGCCACTGCCCTGCGTAAATCCTTCACTGCATCCCCAGCTCGCCCGGCTTTGATCCAGATTTGCCCCGCCAGATCGTAGTACTGCGTCCGCTGGTCACTGCTTCGGCTGGCCGCCGCCGCCGAGTCGTAGAGCGCAGCCTCTTGACTGAAATCACCCAGTGTCTCGTGTATCTGAGCCAAGGCCGCAACCGCTCCGCGCTCTCGTGAAGCAATAGCCTGGACGAGGCCTTCTTCGACTGCCTCTCTCTGGTCACTTCTCATCCCTTTTAACGACGCCGGTGCCAAGTAAAAGTGCGAAGCGATATCCGGCGCGTTGTACAGCGATACGGTGATCTCATGCGACGATTCCTGCATCGCTCCTTCTTCTTCGAGTGCCGCAGCGTATAAATCGCGACTATATGCATTGGTTGGATCCAGCCAAACGGCACTCTCTAGATCGCGAACATCAGCTACCGGCCAATTCCTCGCGCCCGATAGAGTGAAGCGCTCCATATAGGCCGATGCGCTAGCTGGATGTTGAGAAATCAATTCGTTCGCGGCCTTTAAGTTCGTCGGGGGCTGGATATCAGCCGGATATCCGACGTTTTGCTTTCTAATCGCGAGATATGCCAGCAACACCCAGATGCCGACCACCAAGGCGCACTGACCGACTGAATAAAGCCACCAAACACTTGTCTCCCGCGAGCCGTCATGAGGATTTGATCGAGCCAGAGTACGGACAGCGAGCGCTAGCAAAAGCACAAACACAAACGCATTCGCTGGGATATGCATGGCGAAATCAACGGTCTCATGCAACAACATAACAGCTATCGAGATACTCAGTGACAATAGGAAGAGCCGCTGATTGAATGACACGCGACCAACTTGTCGACTCCAAGATCCGAGCCATAAGATCACGCACATCAATGTGATCAAACCTGGAATCCCAACCTCGGCGACCATCTGCAAATAGTCGTTGTGGGCTTGATGGAAGGCCATCTCCAGCCGCGGTGCTGCTTCATAATGCGGGAAGATTTCAGCCCAGGTCCCTAAACCGGCTCCCGTCAGTAGGTAGTCTTTGAATATGCGGTTCGACGCTCTCCAAAGCACGGGACGGACTCCGATACCGAAGTCTGTATCGCTTACGGTTTGTCCCAGCCGTAGGGCTAACGCGCTATCGCGGGATCTGCCGAGAAAAGTACTCACAGAGATTAAAATCAGCAGGCCGACCATCAATGAGGCGACGGTCGCCCACAGTCCTTTGACTCTCACGACCGTCGCGCCATTCTTGCCGTTACTACTGCGGAGTGTCGAACGGCATGCGGACAACGGTATTACATACGCCCTGAACCAACATAAGGCTATGATGCCCAATCCAGTGAGCAGCCATAACGCACGTGAGAAGCTGAGCGCAATTGCCGCAAGAATTACGAAGGAGGCGAATCCGAACCAGAGACGTATCACGAGCCTGGTATCGTTACGCTGCGTTGCATAAGTTCTCGGTAGTCCGAATAAACTACATCCCGCCGCCAACGGAAAAATCATCCCAAGGTAGTTCGCGAAGTGGTCTGGATCGACAAAGGGTCCACTGGCCCTTGGAAAAGACGCATAACGCGGAGTGCCCCAATCTTCGGGCACGAAGAACCAAAGTATCTTTCCATTCCAGAATGCCTGCTCTGCGATTCCGGTCACAGCAAGGAGCACGCCGCAGACCGTCAACGCAACGACGACAATCCTCACAAACCTCGCTTCTCCCACAGCCCCAAGATCA
The DNA here is from genome assembly GCA_035524095.1 of Binataceae bacterium (SeqCode). Taxonomy (GTDB): domain Bacteria; phylum Desulfobacterota; class Binatia; order Binatales; family Binataceae; genus DATJUF01. The sequence goes on from DATKPK010000141.1 coordinate 3,793, forward strand.
AAACGGTAAGTAAGGATCATAAAGAAGAAGGCCGTGTAAACGATCGCTTCAAGTAAGGCAGATGTTGTCAGCGACTGAGCAACTGATATCGGCCGCCACAGCTCACGCCGCGGAAGCAAGGTGAATAGAGTTACGTTCCCTTCATTTAAAGACTCTTTGGTCACCAGATCATTCGCTGCCGGCGCGTCATGAACGCCTTGCCTGCCGTGTTCACTTATTCTTGTTCTGATGTATGCAGAACTCGGGTCGCGGGAATCCGTATATCCTGGGACGTCATTCGCCCGGGAGTAGAGTGCGTAGGCTTGCGGAGAAATAACTCGCAACAGTCGCATTGGTATCGGAATGAGCTGCAATCCAGCCACGGCCAGAAAGCTGACAGCAGCCCCAAGGAGACCGCCAATGCCATGATAGGCGCATTTGCTTTCAATGCCGCCAGCGCTGGTGATTGACAGCGCCAGCCACGTAGCTACCAATGAAAGAATAGCGACCTCGACGACTGTGTATGCCCATCGGTGGACCGCTCCAAAAGCGAAGGGGCACCCAAACAGCAGAAGGACGATAACCCCCGTCATTGTGTTATCGAAAGTAAGCCAAGCGGTTCTCCACGACCGCCCGCCATCTAAACTGGCTACCGTCAAACGCCTCACGCCTTATTCGCTATAGGGTGTTCAGAAATAGTAACGGTAATACGGACCGCTGGCCCACTCAGTCTTGTTTAAAACTACGCCAAATATGTGTGCATTGACCTGAACAAGCCGGGACATTGCGAGCTTCACTTGCCCGCGATGTGATTGCTTAGCCGCGATCACGATCACTCCATCCACTTTGGTTGCGAGGAGTATGGCGTCGGTGACAGGGATTATAGGAGGCGAGTCGATCACCAGAAAGTCAAAGCGCTCTTGCAGCTCAGCTAGCAGTTCAAGCATCTTACTGGAGCCAAGCAATTCACTTGGATTTGGCGGGATTTTGCCCGAACTGAGCAAATACAGATTTTCAATCGCAGTGTTATTAATTAGACCGTCGAGCGGGCAGATACCGGTCAGGACTTCCGTGAGCCCTAGATGATTTGCGACGGCGAGCATCTTGTGACAACTTGGCCGCCTGAGGTCTCCGTCTATCAGCAGGACTTTCCGCCCCGTCTTCGCAAGAGCGACTGCCAGGTTAGTAGCAGTCGAGGTTTTACCCTCTTCAGGTAACGCGCTGGTCACTAAGATCGTCTTCGGCGGTGCCCCGGCGCGCGAAAGCAGCAAGGCCGTGCGAAGAATTCTGTAAGCTTCGCCCGTCGCTGAGCTGGTGTTATACGATACGGCGAGCTCATAGCCATATTCGGTGGGCAAGGCAGGCAGTTCCGTCCGAGGCTTTTCCAGACCACGGTAACCGCTGTCGGTGTTCCGATGGAAAATTGGAATTACACTCAGCGTGGGAACTTGAAGAAAGGCCTCAACCTCTTCAGCATTCTTGAGAGATTGGTCCTGCTGCTCTAAGAATAGAGCTGCAACAATACCGCCTAGTAATCCAACCAAAAGAGCCGCGGTGAGATCGCGAAACGTCTTGGGACTGGAAGCGGCTAGCGGCGGCGTCGCAAGATCGACGATCGAGACTCGCGAAGCGTGCAGGTCCTGAGTTACCTCGACGTCTTTCATCCGCTTGAGAACAGCTTGATAGAGCTGATGATTGGTCTCGGCTTCGCGTGCAAGGATATTGTACTTGACCGCATCATCGTCGAGTTCTAAAGCATAGGCCTTCTGGGTTGCCAGTTCGCGATCTAGGTTTTGCTCATCGCTTGCCGCTTCCACGTATTCGACTTTGGTGCTGGCTAGGATGTTCTCCACCGCTTGCTTCAAGTCGTTTCGTGTACTGTCGATTTCTGCGTTGAGACGCGCCAATTCCGGATAATCAGGTCTGTAAACCTCCGCCAACGATGCGTGATGAGCGTCGAGATCATTGAGCTTTTGTTGAAGCGCTTGAATACTCGGATTGTTAAGCACCGTTGGTAGCGAAGAAGCCCGGCCTTGGTTGATTAGATCGACATCGGCTTCGAGATCGACGGTCTTCAGGTGAGCTGCTTCCGCTTGATCGTTTAAGCGGTCGAGTCGGCTCAAAAGAGCGTCTTCCTTGCCGTCGAGCGAAATGAGGCCCGGTACTATTCCCTTGTCGCGCTGGTAGCGGTTTAATGCTGCTTCGGAATCTTCAACCTGTCGCTTCAAGACCGCGAGCTTGTCCTGCAAGAACTGCTGTGCCTGATCGCTTGCAGCAGATTCCAGCTGAATTCCCTGATTGATGTATTGATGAATGTGAGCGTTAACGATCCTCGCCGACAATTGCGCATCCGGCGATGTAAACGCTGCATCGACCAGCCGTGTGTTCTCCACAGGTGAGATTGTCAGCGATGCTAAATAATGATCTACAAGCGCAGGTGAGACTTCTGCAGAACTGTCGGAGTTCCTATCATCTTTACCTTCGAAGACACGTACTGCACTTAAGAGATCGCCTCTGATCCCCGAATTTGAGTTAAACAGAGAGTTATCAGCAAGATCCTCCGCCTTCGCCACCGCCACTGCCAACGTTCGCGATCTTAGGAGTTCATACTCTGTGTTGAGATCGGGAGGGGGTTCCGAACTGTCTGCCAGGCCGCTTGAATCAGTTGAATTTTGAAAGACTCGAAGAGCGCTGGTCTGAATCAAAATCTTCGCATGCGCCGTGTAAAGTGGCGTAGCCAGCAAGTCGTGGAGGCCAACCAAGGCCACCACACACGCCGCAATAGACAACAGCAACAGGGTGTGCTTGCGAATTGCCCGGCAAATCTGGCCGAGATCAACTTGTGCACCAGCTTCCCAGTCATCAGGGAACGGCTTTGCCAACAGGGAGTGAGTCGCTGAAGAGGCTGGAACTTGAGCAGTCAAGTGATGAGGTAGACTCAACATGAACTCGTTTAACGGATAGAGGTTAACTCTAAGGGGAGAGGCTCGATGCTGCAGACGGCGACTCAGAAACGGCCAATGCGCTTCGCCGTTCGCTTCAAGTAACCTCGTTCATGGCGAAGAACCGAACAACCGAAGATCAAAGGATTGAGTAGTCGCCGTTTCAGGTGCAATCAATCTGGCAAGGCTAATTGACGTTTGGCTTGGAGATTATTTGTCACCTTTGCCTCCCGTCATTGCGATGCGCTCCCGGGAGGCTGCGAACCAGAAGAGTTGCTGCCGTTTGAGTTGGCTCCCGGAAAGCCGCCTGCCGCTCCGTATCCGCCAATCACCCCGCCTGCAACTAGAGCCGCGCCGCCTATCGCCGCTGCACCTACAGTGCCGGGCGAAGCCGCAGATGGAGCGCATGCTATAAGCCTTTTGTCGGTTTTCTCACCTGTCACGGCAACGGCTAGATCGGTTGGCGATACTTTCCAGTCGATCCTGAGACCTTTGTCGTTTAGAGACGAAGTTGTACTGCCACCTCTGAAGCTCGTCCCTGACGCATCAAGCACATAATCGTACGTACCTGCTGAGAGGCCCTTTATCTGGTAATCCCCCTGCAAGTTTGTCGAAGCGCCGCCAAGAATTTTGCCGGTCACACCTTCTACCAACACATGAGCCACAGGAACGGGTTTACACCGCGCGTCCAGTACCATTCCTTCGATATCAGCAGCAAGTGAGAAAGATGAACTAGTTAGCACCAACGTCCCGACTAGGAGCCCGAGCATAAGCCTTGCCATTGTCATGTTGTCTCCTAGCGACTCCGCCAGCGAGTACCTTGTAATGCGCTCGAAGGCTTTGTCGATGAACCGTTATCGAGCTCAAGCGTCCGCTAGCCCATCAGTTGTACCGTCCCAACTGGAGCCGCGCGAAAGATCTTTTGACTGGCTAGAGAGTGATACCGCGCCCTGACGAACCATACTTCCGCTGCCCGATAACATCAGTCAATCGGGTGCTAGCTATGAGCTAAATTTCTGGTTCTGCGCGACAAGATTAAGGTCTCAGCCAACTTAGTATTCAGGAATGTCTGACTATTAACATTGAGTTGATCGAGCATGTGCTCGGACAATCATAAATCCTCGGGTTTCCGGTCTTTAGTCAAGCTGAATAGAAATTGGTCAAGTCCCGGCGTTCTCGGACGCGACCTCCGTCGGCGGCCTCACGCTTCACAGCAGATGCCCTGGCGTGTGCGCACGTCGATGCGCGCTCCGATCACGCAATGCTGGCGCAACCGCCGGTGCGTACCGCCTCGCTTTCAGCCAGCGCCGCCACTATGTCCTTGGGCGCGAGGCTGGACCAATAACCCATGTTAAGTCCATCCAACGCATGCCGGGGTTAACTCACCCTCCGTGACGGTCCGATGGCCCATGAGCGCGTCGGCTCGCAGGGCCTTCAACGCAGCGTCCCGATGGAGCGCGAATGCCCGCCCGCAGTGATGCGCTGCAGTCTGCTCCGTCTCATCCGATCAGTCTTACCCTTCTTTCTTCGTCTTTTGCCTACCACTCTCCTTTTCGGCTATTGCCGTTACTGACAATTTAGAGGTGATTAAACATAATTTATTTTTTAATACATCTCTTAAACAACCTAATTGAATCAAATCTCATTGCGTTAGTAGTGATCTCGAGTCACATTAGCTTTTAATTATCTTTATTCGCGACTAATGAGGCACGAAGGTCTTATGTCCCGATTGGCAATCATTTCGCTTTCGATTTTACTTTTCAGCGTCAAAGCATATGCTAAACCGATTTATATTAAGCTGATTGACCTATCTACGCCCTACTCCAACGGAACCGAAGAATGGGGTCCGCAGAATTATGCGTTTGCCGAGCAAGCGCTCTCCAACCAGTTAGCGGCTGTCGGGCAGTACTACAATTCAAAACGAGGTTTTAGCATCGTCGGATTTGGCGCTACGCAACGGGGTTTGCGCGTCTTTATTAAGAACCAATGCGTCTGGTTCAACGGCCAAGCATATCCGTCTTTCCATTGGATCGACTCTAGCGGGCCTTACGCCTGCGTCGCGTCGATCAATGGCGGCGGCTTCTGGTGGATGACCCGCGCGATTGAGCACGAGACCACTGAGATGATCGGCGACCCGACAGGAAGAGGCCGTGAAATCGTCGACCCTGTCGCGGCTTATTTCGGTGGTATGTTTGCTGACGGCTTTAACTTCGACTATCTACCGGACGATGGCGACTATCCTTTCGCTGACTTCCTGTTGCCTCGCAAGGCTGCCAAGTACACTGGGTTTAGCGATTACCTGGCCCAGGTTCCTTTGAAATAGGTCCCGCAATCTGTCAATTTTTTGTGCAATTACCTTCGTTCTGCATCGCTTCAGGGTTGACGAAAAAGGTGCTTTGCCGGGAGCCGCTAAGCGATTTGCGCTGTAACAGCTCGGTCGGCTAGATGAAAAGATCCAATCCGCTCCGGGACAGTAACGTCTTCCAGCCTAAATTACCCAAGCGTTAGGAACAGCCTCGTTGAGCAGTCCATCTCGTGCGCCTGAAGTTCTCCCGGCTGCCACCGCGAGAATCGCCACACCACGCTTTTTCTATGGCTGGGTCGTAGTCATTTGCGCCTTCACAATTCTGTGCGTCGCCTACGGCATCCAATTCAGCTTTGGCGTCTTCATGCCTTTCATCTCAGCCGACACCGGCTGGAATCGCGCCAGTCTTTCATTGCCCTTTTCGCTCTACGTTTTTGTCTATAGCGCACTAGGCATGGTGAGCGGCCGCCTGACCGACCGCTTCGGCCCGCGTATCGTGCTCATTTCCGGCGGATGCCTGCTCGGAGCGGGCTTGATGCTTGTAAGCCGTTCCTATCTCCTTTGGCAGCTTTACCTCGCGCTGGGACTGATCGCCGCGGCCGGTATGAGCGCGGCTTACGTCCCCTGCAACGCTACTGTGGTGCGATGGTTCATGCGTAAGCGCGGCTTGGCCCTGAGTATCGCGTCGAGCGGCGCGAGTTTCGGCACGTTTATTTTCCCGCCCATAACAACCGGTTTGATCGCCGTTTACGGATGGCGTGGCGCTTATCTGATTCTTGGTTTGCTCGTGATATCGGCAGTGGGTGCCTGCGCGGCCTTCATCGTCCGCGACCCCGAAAACATGGGACTGCTGCCGGACGGCGGATCACCTTCGGACCCTCAGAGTGACGAGGCTTCCATAAAGTTCTCGGCCGCCGATAACTGGACTCTCCACGAGGCCAAGCGCACCACGACTTTCTGGCTGCTAAACATTATCTTCACTCTGACCTGGCTCGTCGCGTTCATGCCAATGGTTCATATCGTTCCATTCGCGGTCGATCTCGGTATTTCTCATTTTCGCGCTGCGATGTCGATCAGCGTCATCGGCTTCGCTGGATTTGCCGGACGACTGTCGATTGGCGCTATCTCCGATCGCATCGGCAGAGTACCGGCCCTCGGCGGCTGCCTGATGCTCCAGGCACTGGCCTTCACAGGTTTCACCTTCAGCACCGGCCTGGCTCTGCTATATCCTGCGGCGGCTCTGTTCGGTTTCTCCTATGGCGGCGTGACGGCTTTATTCCCAGCCCTCATCGGCGATTTCTTTGGCCGGATTGCGGTCGGTGCCATCGTCGGATTTATCTTTGCCGTTGCGGGCTCGCCCGCCGCTTTCGGACCGCTAATCGCCGGCTACATATACGATCTCAGGCACAGTTACAGCTTGGCCTTCGAGCTGAGCGCCGCCCTTAATCTAATCGCCTTCGCGTTGGTGTTCAGGCTGAAGAAACCTCAGCGGACCGCAACCGCCATTGCCTGAACCGAGGCGCCTCAACAATCGCCGACGCCGTGCGATTGAGCATTACGAGGCTGCCGTGTTCTACTAACCGCTTCCTTCGCTGCACAGCGGAAAAAAGGAGTTAAGTATGGCCGGTGCAATGGAACATGCCTTGTCTGGAATCCGGGTCTTAGACCTCTCACGTGCGCTCGCAGGCCCGAGTTGTACGCGGATGCTCGCCGAGATGGGCGCCGAGGTAATCAAGGTCGAGAGTGCGCCGTCAGGTGACATGGTGCGCGGGATGTCCAAGCTGCGCAACGAACGTAGCCTCTATTACATCCAGCAGAATCGCGGCAAAAAGAGTGTGTGCGTCAACCTCCGCGACCCCCGCGGGATGGCGTTGGTCACCGCCCTTGTCCCCAAAGTTGATGTGGTGGTTGAAAATTTCAAGCCGGGCACCATGGCCGAGATGGGCCTCGGCTATGCGCGGCTGCGCGAAATGCGCCAAGACATCATCCTCTGCTCCATTTCGGCGTTGGGTCAGAGCGGACCGCTCTCACATTTGCCCGGCTACGATTTCATCGCTCAGGCCTATTCTGGCGTTACCTCTATGATCGGCGAGGCCGGCGGTACTCCTTATATCCCTCTCGTTGCGGTCGGCGACGTCAACACGGGCGTGCATGGCGCGCTGGCGATTCTCGCCGCGCTCCGCTATCGCGATCGCACCGGCAAGGGTCAGCATCTCGACGTCGGCCTGCTCGACGTCTACTACCATTGCCACGAGGTGAGCGTGCATCAATACAGCGGTAGCAATGGCCAATTGAAGCCGAGCCGCCAGGGACCGCATCTCAACTACATCGCGCCTGCCGGAGTCTTCAAGGCAAACGGCGGATGGGTCGTGATCATGGCGTTCCTCCATCACTGGAAGGACCTATGTGCTGCGATGGGGCGGCCTGAACTGGTAACCGATCCGGACTTCGCGACCGATCCTGCTCGGCTCGGGCGCCGCGCCGAACTGATCAAAATTATTGAGGACTGGCTCGCAACCTTCGCCGATCGCGATAGTGCAGTCGAGCACATGCATAAGCATGGCGTTCCGGCGGCTCCGGTACTCTCGATCGAGGAGACCGTTAACCACCCCCATCTGCGGGCGCGCGGCACGGTGCGCACAATTGAAGACCCGATCGCTGGGAAATTCGAGGTTCCAGGGATGCCGCTTAAGTTCTCGGAATTTCCCCAGGCCCTGCCGCTCGAAGCCGCAACTCTAGGACAACACAATGGCGAGGTTCTCAGCCATCTGCTGGGACGCAGCGCCAAAGAGATCGAGGAGTTACGCGCTGCAGGCGTCCTGGTCGAAGGAAAATACTAGGGACTTACAACCAGCGGGCTGTCGCCAAAGGCCACTCGCGCGAGAAAGATAATGGAAAGGGCGCAGCCGTTATGACTGCGCCCTTCGTCTTACTGCCGGTTCAGCAACGAGTTAACGTTCGATCATCATCAAGCCGCCCGGACTGCCGTACTTGACGCCGTCAAGATACTGCGCCGGAGCATTGTGATCGAAATAGAAACCAGTCTGTTTCGGGTTGCCGTAATCAGACCAAATCGTCTCATGGCTGTTTTGGAAGTCCATGGCCATCGACGAAACGGTGGTCCATGACTGCCCAAGTCCGGGTATCACGCCGGCGCCATTGTAATAGGCGATTGACTTCCACAGCTTGCGGTTAGAGTCGTAGAGGTCGACCCAGTCGCCGTTCCAGTGTTCCTTATCCGCATAAATGATCCGGCTGGAATAGCAGTAGCCGGCGGCCTCGCTCGGGATACGATGGACGTCGTCCACCGCCATATGACGGATCTCCCAATTGCCCCACGAAGGCTTCGGGAAGCCGAGCGGCATATCATAATTGTCCGGGAATTTACCGCCATTGTTGTTGAAGTGAGCCAGCGTCAAGATCTCGCGGTCACCGAGAAAGTCGCCGTTGTAAACTGCCGTATTACCGTTGAACCCGTTAGTCTTCGCGTCGTCATAGGTCCAGTCGAACCCATACACCGGTGAGCAGCGTGCCGTGCTTGACAGGCGCAGCGAACGGCGCAGCGCGGGCACGAATACGAACGTGTCAGGGAAAGGATGCGCCTCTTGGTCAACGTAGAACAGTTGCAGAGATGCGGTATAGCGCGCCTGCTCGGGCGTCTCCTCCATACCCCATTCCGTGTACCAGGTGCCAGGAGCGTAATCCATGGTCTTGGGGAAACCCGGGTCGGTGATGAAATCGCTCCAGCGATAAACTAGATCGAGCGTCGTGACATTGACGTTACCATAACGATCTACCGCCCAAACGGAACCGTAGTTGTCCGGTGTCTTCACGACCACCGACGGTTGATACGCCCAAAAGACGTTCGCCAGGATCTTCCATCCCTTATAGGGGTCCTGCGGATTCGGGAAGGGCGTCCCGCCATGATAATTCTCGATCTCATAATGGCCGTTGGGTAGGACCTTCACCGAGGTCTGCGAACCATACTGTTCGGTTGCTGAGATCCAGGTTTGCGGCAGAAAATCATATTTGGCCGGTGCGATATTTATCTGCACATCCGGCGGCATCTTCCAAAAGTAAGTACCCTCGAACAGCTTCTGCATGCCGAGTGGCATGAACTGTTTGTATTGCTGCCAGTTGGACATCGTAACCGTACCACTCGTCGGCACCGTGCCCTGATTGGCCGTATCCTTCACCCACTGATCCATCTCGCTGCGATCAGTCGACTGCGCTCGCCCGAGCGCAGGTAATGCGATCAGCAGAGCGATGGTTAACCCCAAGCGTAAACTTCTCATCAAAACCCTAAACCTCCAACCGTGTTAAAGGCTCGAATCGCGCAGCCGAATAAAGAGATCGGTAGCGCGACTAGAGCAAGGTCCCCTAAACGTTGCTCTTGCACCGGCATGTCGAACGAATCGAGCAATACGACGAAAACCGCGAAACTGTCAATCGCAAAAATAAGCGAGACTGCCCGTCCGCATTAGGTTAGTAGGCCAAAGGCATTGTTCCACGCCCGCGTCGAGAAAAGCCGAAATAGGCGTGCGTGCAGGTTTAAGAGAGCGTAAAGATGAAATAAGGGCTAATAGACATCGAGAATGATGGTTTGACCTCTCTAATGCAAAAGGGGCGTGGTCGTGAGACCGCGCCCCTTTGCTTTCCTAACAGCCGACCGCCTGACTTTATCGCAGAATCATCATCAGACCAGCCGGGCTACCATATTTGACACCATCCAGATATTGCCCTGGGACGTTATGATCAAAAAATGGCCCCGTCTTCGTTGGGTTGCCGAAACCAGACCAAATCGTCTCATGGTTATTCTGGAAATCCATCGCGGACGACGCCACGCCGTTCCAGATATGCCCCAGTCCCGGGACATCCCCGCTCCCATTGTAATAGGAAATGGATTTCCACAACTTGCGGTTCGTGTCGTAGAGGTCCACCCAGTCAGCGTTCCAATGCTCCTTATCCGCATAGATGATCCGGCTGGAATAGCAATATCCTGCTGACTCGCTCGCGATTCGATGGGCATCGTCCACCGCCATCTTGCGAATCTCCCAATTACCCCATGAGGGCTTCGGGAAACCTAGCGGCATCAGATAACCATCGGGGAAGGCGCCGCCATCAGTATTGAAATGCGCGATCGTGAGAATATCGCGGTCGCCCAGGAAATCGCCCGTGTAGATCGACGTGTTGCCGTTGAAGCCATTGGTCTTGGCATCGTCGTAAGTCCAGTCGAAACCGAATACCGGTGAGCATCGCGCTGTGCTGGCAAGGCGTAGCGAGCGGCGCAGGGCTGGTACGAAGACGAAAGTGTCAGGAAAGGGATGTGCTTCCTGATCGACGAAGAAGAGATTCAGGGAGGCTGTATAGCGCGCCTGCTCGGGCGACTCCTGCATCAGCCATTCGGTATACCAGGTGCCGGGAGCATACGTCTGTTGAACCGGAAAGCCCGGATCAGTATTGAAGTCGCTCCAGCGATAGACCACGTCAAGCGAGCTCGGAGCAACGTTGCCGAAGCGATCGACTGCCCAGACTGTGCCGTAGTTGCTTGGTCCGTTGAAGTACACTGAGGGCTGAAATGCCCAGAAAACATTTGCAAGGACCTTCCATCCTTTATTCGGATCCTGCGGATTCGGGAATGGGGTCCCGCCGTGATAATTCTCGATCCGGTAGTGGCCATTGGGCAGGACCGTCACCGAGGTTTGGGAGCCGTATTTCTCCGTTGCGGCAATCCAGGTCTGGGGAAGAAAGTCGTATTTCGCGGGCGCGAGATTTATCTGCACGTCCGGAGGCATCTTCCAAAAGTAAGTGCCTTCGAACAGCTTCTGCATGCCTAGCGGCATGAACTGTTTATATTGCTGCCAGTTGGACATCGTGATCGTGCCGCTGGTCGGGACCGTGCCCTGATTGGCGGTGTCCTTCACCCACTGATCCATCTCACTGCGATCAGTAGACTGTGCTCGCCCGAGCGCAGGTAATGCGATCAGCAGAGCGATAGTTAATCCCAAACGTAAACTTCTCATCGAAACCCTAAACCTCCGGACGTGTTAAGGCTCGAATCGCGCGGGAACTGATGGTGTAAATAGCGCGACTAGAGCACGTTCTCCAAAACGTAGCTCTCGCACCTACATACCGAACAAATCGAGCATTACGACGAAAAGTCGGAAACTGTCAATCGCTAAAAATTCGCGAGATTGAACATCTACGACAGGCTATTTGGCCGATTAGCTCGCTCCATGAGCAGAGAGGAGCCGGAAAGCGGCCTGCATATCTACGAATGCGTAGAAATGATAATATATCTGATAGGTGCTAAAAGTTGACTTTGGCAAACGCTAAGGGCGCGACCCTGAGACCGCGCCCTTCGGTTTCAAATTACCGATCAGTCCGCGGCGAGTTACCGCTCGATCATCATCAGCCCACCGGGACTCCCATATCTCACGCCATCCAGATACTGGGGCGGTGCGTTGTGGTCGAAATAGAAACCCATTTTGTTCGGGTTGCCATATTGGGACCATACCGTCTCGTGATTGTTCTGGAAGTCCATAGCCATCGATGAGACGCTGTTCCAGGCATGACCGAGCCCCGGAATATCACCGCTGCCGTTATAGTAAGAAATCGACTTCCACAGCTTGCGGTTGGAGTCATACAAGTCAACCCAATCGCCGTTCCAATGCTCCTTGTCCGCGTAGATAATACGGCTGGAATAGCAATAGCCCGCCGCTTCGCTCGGAATCCGATGGGCGTCGATGATCGCCATTTTGCGGACTTCCCAATTTCCCCATGACGGCTTGGGGAAACCCAGTGGCATTAGATAGCCGTCCGGAAATGCTCCGCCCTCGTTATCGAAATGAGCCAGTGTCAGAATATTGCGATCGCCCAGGAAATCGGCCGTATAGATTGAAGTGCTTCCGTTGAAGCCATTGGTCTTCGCATCGTCATAGGTCCAGTCGAAACCAAAGACCGGCGAGCAGCGGGCCGTGCTCGAAAGCCGCAGCGAACGCCGAAGCGCGGGCACGAAGACGAACGTATCCGGGAACGGATGCGCCTCTTGATCGGAATAGAATAGGCTAAGCGAAGCTGTGTAGCGGGCTTGCTCGGGCGTCTCCTCCATGCCCCACTCGGTGTACCAGGTGCCTGGTGCGTAATCCATCGTCTTGGGGAATCCCGGATCGGTGATGTAGTCGCTCCACCGGTAAACAATATCGAGGGTCGTCGGAGCCGTGTTGCCATAGCGATCGACCGCCCATACGGCCCCGTAATTCGTCGGAGTGCTCACCACTACTGAAGGTTGAAAACCAAAAAAGACGTTGGCGAGGATTTTCCAACCTTTGTTGGGATCCTGCGGATTCGGAAAAGGAGTTCCGCCGTGGTAATTCTCGAGGACGTAATGCCCATTCGGCAGAACTTTTACGCTGGTCTGCGAGCCGTATTGTTCGGTCGCCGCCACCCAGCTTGGAGGTAGAAAGTCGTATTTAGCCGGTGCGAGGTTTATCTGCACATCCGGTGGCATTTTCCAGAAATAGACTCCCTCGAACAGCTTCTGCATTCCAAGCGGTATGAATTGCTTGTACTGCTGCCAGTTGGACATCGTGATCGTGCCGCTGGTCGGCACCGTGCCTTGGTTGGCCGTGTCCTTCACCCACTGATCCATTTCGCTGCGATCAGTTGATTGCGCTCTCCCCAACCCCGGAACTAAGGCGATCAGGAAGGCAATGACGAGACCGATTCGTAGACTTCTCATCGTGATCCCAAAC
>DATKPK010000142.1:0-9764 GCA_035524095.1 Binataceae bacterium (SeqCode)
GGGCGTGCGGCCGTCGATGGGTTCGGTAGGCGATTGCTTCGACAACGCCATGTGCGAGAGTTTTTTCGCCACCCTCGAATGCGAACTGCCCGACCGCCGCCATAGCAAGACTCAGATCGAGGCGCGCATGGCAATCTTCGAATTTATCGAAGGGTGGTACAACCCGCCTCGCCGCCATTCTCCGCCATCGGCTATCTATCACCCATTGACTATGAGAAGACCGATCGTCAAAACACTGACTACCGCAGCCCTTCACCGTCTACTGAATCGGGGTAACTCCACTCTCCGTGCCCGGGCCCGATGACGTAGATCATGTCCAAGTCATCACGCTTGATCACGCGGTTCAAATGGACATAGATGAAATTGAGACCCGGCGTCGTACCCAATGGCCCACGAGCCGCGGCTTGATGTGTTCACGTCGAAGCGGTTGCTTCAGCAGTGGATTGCCGAGCAAATAAATCTGGCCGACTGAGAGATAATTCGAGGCGTGCCAGTACGCGTCGAGCTTAGCCAATGTCTCGCTGTCTAATGTCGTAGGCATATGCACCTCTGTTTTTAGATTTCCCGAAAGTTCGCCCGGATCGAGCTCACGCAAATTTAAAATAACGAGTCACGGAATCATAACCGCGTCGGACTTTCGTCCTATAGACACTTTCACAGAATTATGGTTGCTTCTTCACGCGCGCGCCGCGACCCCCCAGAGGGTTAAGAGATCATGGACCAAGTTTGAACCCGTGATCTGATCGCCGCTGGCGACAGTGCACAGAGGCAACGTCGGATTGCACGGGAATTCGGGCGAGCGGCGCTTAGTCACTGTAAACAAATCTGCGAGACCTAGATCAAGGAAAAGCACATGATCTCTTTGTTAAGTCGCGTTTTCGCGAAGCTGATGCTTGGCGGAAGACACTGAACGGTTATGTGCGGTCGTAAGAAAAGGCAGCGACGCTAGCCGGTTCAGGCAAATGCGTAGAAGATTGGTTCTTATCTCGATCCTCATCATCGCTATCGGTGGCGGCGCGGCGGCGTGGTGGATACTCAATAAGCCGGCCCTGCCCCCCGGCATTGCGGGCGGCAATGGCCGACTGGAAGCTAAGCAGGTCGACATAGCAGCAAAATATCCAGGCAGGATCAAAGAAGTGCTCGTCGACGAGGGCGACATGGTCGATGCTGGCCAGGTCGTCGCGACGATGGACACTGAACCGCTTGAGGCGCAGTTGCGTGCGGCACAGGCGCAAACCCGCGAAGCCGAGGACAATCGGCGTACCGCGCTAGCCGAAGTTACCGTCCAGAAAGCTGAGTTGGCTTTTTCGCAAAAGCAGTACAGGCGGTCCAAGGAATTGCTCGTCCGCGGCGCGGTCAGTGAGCAGGAAGCAGATCTCGATCTTGCCCAGTTGCAGAAGAATCAGGCGGGTGTGCTGGGTGCTGAAGCCCAGGCGGTGCGCACGCAGTCGGCGATTGACGCTGCGACAGCAGAGTCCGAGAGGATAGCTGCCGAAATCAAGGACAGTGTACTCAAATCGCCGATAAGAGGGAGAGTTCAGAATCGCGTGGCAGAACCAGGAGAAGTCCTGGCAGCCGGGGGTAAGGTTCTGGCTCTAGTCGATTTGAGCGATGTTTATATGTACGTATTTTTGCCGGAATATGTCGCCGGAAAAGTGCCCTTGGGTGCCGAAGCTAGAATCGTCCTGGATGCGATGCCCGAATATCCGATCAGGGCAGTTGTTTCATATGTTTCACCGACCGCTCAATTCACTCCAAAAACCGTCGAAACTGCGGAAGAGCGTCACAACCTAAGTTTCCGCGTGAAATTGCAACTGGATAAGACGAGGCTGCGAAAATTCGAACCGTTTGTGAAGGTCGGAATCCCGGGCATGGGCTATGTTCGGTATGACGACAGCATCCAATGGCCGCCTGATCTTCAGTTCAAGCAGCCCCCCGAGCAGTTGTGGCAGGCCACCGGCGCGCTTGGTTCCAACTGATGAACATAAGCACTGGCGACTGGGTCGCTAGCCTTCACGGCGTTACCCAACATTATGGCAATGCCGTTGCACTAGATGGTATCGAACTCGATATTCCAGCTAATAGAATGATCGGCTTGATTGGCCCTGATGGGGTTGGCAAGTCGACCCTGCTTGGCATTATCGCAGGCGTACGCCGTATTCAATCTGGAAAGGTCCAGGTACTTGGCGGAGACATAGCGAGCGCGGCTTTTCGGACCGCAGTATCCTCGCGGGTGGCATACCTGCCGCAAGGGCTCGGCAAGAATCTCTACCCAACATTATCGATCTTCGAAAATATTGATTTCTTTGGCCGCTTGTTCGGTCAATCGCGTGAGGAGCGCGAATGGCGAATCGAGGATTTGTTTGCCAGTACTGACCTAACGCCATTTCGCGATCGCCCGGCCGGCAAATTATCCGGCGGCATGAAACAAAAGCTGGGACTGTGTTGTTCCCTGATTCATGATCCAGATCTGTTAATCCTGGATGAGCCCACTACCGGCGTCGATCCGTTGGCCCGGAGACAGTTCTGGGAGCTTATCGATCGGATTCGGATTCGACGTCCGAATATGAGCGTGCTGGTTGCAACCGCCTACATGGATGAAGCTGAGCGATTCGATTGGCTGGTGGCAATGAATGCCGGCAAAGTCCTCGCAACCGGAACGTCGGATGAGCTAAAGCAAGAGACCAGCGAAACCACTCTTGAACGCGCCTTTATTCAGCTTCTTCCGGAAGAAGCGCGGCGCGGCCACAAGGAGCCAGAGATTACTCCATGGCAACCGAGCGGTGAGACCCCGGCAATCGAAGCCCATGGCCTAACTCAAAGGTTTGGTTCCTTTACCGCGGTAGATCACGTCAACTTCAGGATCGAGCGAGGTGAGATTTTCGGCTTTCTAGGTTCAAATGGCTGCGGCAAGACGACCACGATGAAGATGCTGACGGGACTGCTGCCGCCGACCGAGGGAACCGCTCTGCTTTTCGGCCAGCCGGTCAAGGGCGGTGACGTTGAGGCGCGGCGTCGTGTGGGTTTCATGTCTCAGGCTTTCTCGCTTTATACCGAATTGACAGTGCGGCAGAATCTGCTCTTGCACGCACGCCTGTTCGACATTCCTCAGGCGGAAGGCCGCATGCGTGTTGAAGAGATGCTACGACGTTTTGCGCTGGAGCCCGTCGCTGACACCCTCGCGGAGAGCTTGCCACTCGGCATTCGTCAGCGGCTCTCGCTGGCGGTTGCCGTGATCCACGAGCCAGAAATGTTGATTCTCGATGAACCTACTTCGGGGGTTGATCCAGTGGCCCGCGACGGGTTTTGGGAATTGATGATTCAACTGTCGCGTGAAAATGGGGTCACGATCTTTCTTTCGACACATTTCATGAACGAGGCTGCCCGCTGTGATCGCATGTCGATGATGCATCAGGGCAAGGTGCTGGCCCAAGGTCCGCCGGCGCAACTAGTCATCGAGCGCAAAGCCAACAGCCTTGAGGACGCTTTTATCGGCTATCTTGAGGAAGCGGCCGGAAAGTCGCAGACGACCGCAGCGCGTTCCGAACCCGACGAGGCCACCGCTCAATCGGTGCATTCAGAGACGCCTTCGAGCAAATTCAGCATCGGACGCGTATGGGCTTTTGCTCGCCGCGAGACCGTCGAATTACGCCATGATTCCGTGCGGTTGGTATTCGCAATACTTGGCCCGATCCTTTTGATGGTCGTGTTCGGCTATGGAATATCCCTCGATGTAGACCACTTGCCCTTTGCAGTTCTCGACCTTGATGGAACCCCAGCTAGCCGCCTTTACGCCGATAGTTTTCGCGGCTCGTACTACTTCGATGAGCACCAACCCATCTCCAGTTATCCTGAGCTCGATCGTCGCCTCCGAAATGGTGAACTGCGTTTTGCTATAGAGATACCGCCTAATTTTCAGACCGATCTGCAGCGAGGGCGGCGGCCAGAGGTGGTGGCATGGCTCGATGCGGCGGTGCCTTTTCGCGCCGAGCTTACGCGGAACTACGCACAGGGAGCGAATTCCCAATATTTGTCTCATCTACTCAAGGCAAAGGGCTTACCGGCCCCTCCAGATCCAGTGAAGTTTAATGTTCGGCTCCTGTTCAACCAATCTCTCGCAAGTGTCTACGCGATGGTTCCAGCCGACATCATGCTACTGATGATTCTGATCCCATGCATGCTCACAGCGCTCAGCGTGGTGCGAGAGAAAGAGCTCGGATCCATCGCAAACTTTTATTCTGCGCCGGCGACTCGTCTTGAGTTTTTACTGGGCAAACAATTGCCGTACTTCGGAGTGGCTTTAGTCCAATTCGCCTCGCTTATTCCCATCGCGCTTTTTTTGTTTCACGTTCCAATGAAGGGTAGCTGGTCGGCGTTCTTCGTCGGCGGTCTCCTCTACCTTTTGGCCAGTACCGGTTTCGGTCTGTTGATTTCGGTCTTCGCCCCGACCCAGACGGCGGCGCTGTTCGCCGCGGCGATAATCACTATTCTTCCTGCGATTCAGTTTTCCGGAATGTATGCCCCAGTCTCCTCCTTGACCGGATCGGCTCGCTTTCTCTCTAAAATTTTTCCGAGCACCTACTTTCAAGCGATCAGTGTTGGCACCTTTACCAAAGCAATCGGCTTTTCTCCCCTTTTGCCTAATTTTTTAGCGCTAAGCGTTATAGCGATTCTGTACTTTGTGACCTCAGTAGCCTTATTGCCGAAGCAGGAGCGATAAAGCCATACAAATGCAGTCTCTTAGGCACATCTTCCGGCTGGGCGTAAAAGAGTTGATAAGCCTGCTACGAGATCCGGTGCTCGTTCTTCTTATTGTCTACTGCTTCACTTTCTCCGTCTACGCGCCCGCCAAAAGTGCTGTCTTAGAGGTCAGGAATGCATCCATTGCAGTGGTCGATGAGGACGACTCACCGGTTTCCCGGCAGATATTTGATGCCATACTACCACCACTCTTTCTTCGCCCGGTCCGCATTCCGTTCAGCGATATCAATCGAGTTACGGAAGAGAGCAAGTTCACCTTTGTAGTGGATATTCCGCCGAAGTTTCAGCACGATCTAATCAGGGGCGCTTCACCAACGATTGAAATCATCAGCGACGCCACCGCAATGAACCAGGCAGGCCGCGGGCCTTCCTACCTTGAGAACATCATCAAACAAACTGTAGAGCCATACCCTCCCAGCGGTAAGCAATCAAAATATCGCGATTTGGTTCGCTTCAATCCACGGGCGCGGTTCAATCCGAACATGCAACAGAGCTGGTTCGACGCGATCAATCAAATCATCAATAACATCTCAGTGCTGGCGATTTTTCTGACCGGTGCAGCGGTCCTGCGCGAACGCGAGCGCGGAACGATTGAACACTTACTCGTTATGCCACTTCGGCCAGCTGAACTCATGTTCGCCAAGATTTGGGCGAATGGTCTGGTCGTGGTGCTCGCAGCAATGGGGTCGCTGTTCCTTGTAGCTAGAGGCTTACTGGGAGTGCCGGTCGCTGGGTCGACAACGCTGTTTGCAAGCGGTCTCGTGGTTTACCTATTTTCGGTCACTGCATTGGGAATTATGCTTGCAACCATAGTGCGCTCGATGCCGCAGTTCGGGCTATTGGCGTTTCCTGTGTTTATCATAATGAATCTACTATCCGGTGGTCAGACACCGCTGGAAAGTATGCCACAAGCATTACAGAAGTTCATGCAACTGGTGCCTTCGACCCACTTTGTAAGTTTCGCCCAGGCGGTTCTGTTTCGCGCCGCCGATCTGAGTATGGTATGGCGGGATCTCGCTACGATGTTTGTCATCGGCTGCGCGTACGTTCTCTACACGCTCTCAAGATTCCGCAAAATGCTTGCGGCAATTCAATAGAGGAAATCGCGCAGCTATGGACGCATCAAGTAGAGGAGTCAGATGGAGGATCACGGTTGTAGTATTAGCCGTCATTAGCATCGCCGGCTGTTCGCCCACCGAGCAACCGCGGGGTTTCTGGGGCAAGCTGTGGGGTTTCGAAGTTGGCCCCGATTATCAGCGCCCGAAGGTCATGCCCGCCGTCGAATTCCGCTCTCAGTTAGGCCCGTCCGAAGCAGTCTCGTTTGCCGATCTACCATGGTGGCAGGTTATTGACGACAAAGTCCTGCAAGGCTTGATCGTCACTGCTCTCGAGCAGAACTACGATTTGCAATTGGCGACGGCTCGCGTTCAGCAAGCGCGCGCGCTGGTAGGAGTGGCAGCCTCGCAGTTGTACCCGCAAATTGGCTACCAGGGCTTCGCCGGCCGGGAAAAGAGTTTCGTTCCTCTGGAGGAGACAGGTGGTAATCTCACCTTCAATGCGTTCTCCGGCCTGTTCAATGCTGTGTGGGAAATCGACGTATGGGGCCG
The DNA here is from genome assembly GCA_035524095.1 of Binataceae bacterium (SeqCode). Classification (GTDB taxonomy): domain Bacteria; phylum Desulfobacterota; class Binatia; order Binatales; family Binataceae; genus DATJUF01. The sequence goes on from DATKPK010000142.1 coordinate 6,369, forward strand.
CATCCGGCGCTCGACCGAGGCGGCGCGCGCGAACCTGTTTGCTCAAGAATATATTCGCCGTGGTGTGATGCTGACGTTGGTAAGCGACGTCGCAACTGACTATTTCGGTTTGCTCGAGCTTGACCGGGAGTTGGTTATCGCTCAGGACAGCTCAAAGACGTATAAACAGACTCTTGACCTTTTTACGCAGCGCTTTGAATTTGGCAAGGACAGCAAGCTGCCTGTGGCTCGCGCGCAGGCCGCGTTCGACTCGAGTATCGCGACGATCACGAGCCTCAAGCGCGCGATCACTCAGCAAGAAAATGCACTAAGCGGTTTGCTCGGTGACTATCCAAAGGAGATCGGACGTGGAGATTTGATCACCGAACAGCCGTCTCCACAGACGCCGCTGGGCCTTACCTCTGACTTGATGCAACGCCGCCCGGACATTCTGGAAGCCGAGCAAAATATGATAAGCGCCAACGCGCAGGTGGGCGTCGCTGTGGCGAATTTCTTTCCGAGAATCGGAGTTTCTGCCCTCTACGGTGGTCAAAGTCCAAAGATAGGCGATGTTCTCGATAACAACTTCAGCATCTGGAATATCTTCGGTGGTTTGACCGGTCCGGTGTTCCAGGGCGGACAAATTCTCGGGACCTATCATACGCAGCAGGCCTTTTGGGACACAACGATCGCCCAATACAAACAAACTATCCTCGTGGCCTTTCAGGAAGTCTCTGATGCGCTTATTGCCCAGCAGACTTTGGTTCCGCAGCGCGAGGCAGAGGAACATCAAGTCGCCGCTTTGAAAGAGGCAGTCGATCTGTCGCTCTTGCGCTACGATGCGGGAAGAGCAAGTTATTTCGAGGTGTTGGAAGCCGAACAGCTCTTATTTCCGGCGGAAGACGCCCTTGCCCAGACTCATCGGGATCAGCTTCTCGCGGTCGTCAATCTCTATAAAGCGCTCGGCGGCGGCTGGAATCTCAGTGACTCCGGCTGGCTGAAGCCTCACTGACCCTTGAGAATAACTGCTTGTGCACGGCCGAAGCTCGGCGGCCAGCGTCGCTGCAGCTTTCATAAATGGAGAGCAATGGCATCTGAGACCAAAGAGAAACTCAGGGTGGACACGAAGGGACATCGCGTCGCACCCAAGGGCGAACGTGAGAAGCTCAAGAACAAGGAATTCGAAAAGCAACTCGCGAAGCTTCAAGTTGAATTGGTCAAGCTCCAACTATGGGTAAAGGCTAAAGGACTGAAGATCGTAATCGTTTTTGAGGGCCGCGACGCTGCGGGCAAGGGCGGCGTAATCAAGCGCATCGCAGAAAGAGTCAGCCCGAGAGTATTTAGAATTGTCGCTTTGCCAGCTCCGACCGAACGCGAAAAATCGCAGATGTATATCCAGCGCTACGTGCCGGAATTTCCGGCGGCTGGCGAGGTCGTCATCTTTGATCGCAGCTGGTACAACCGTGCAGGAGTCGAACGGGTAATGGGCTTTTGCGCCGAGGAGGAGGTCGTCCGGTTTCTCGAAGTCTGTCCCGGCTTCGAACGGGCGATGATTCAGTCAGGAATCATCCTGATCAAGTATTGGTTCGAGGTGAGCCAAAAGGAACAGACGAGGCGTTTCCGCGCACGCATCAGCGATGGCCGCAAGACCTGGAAACTCAGTCCGATGGATCTCGAATCGCATAGACGGTGGTACGATTATTCGCGCGCCCGGGACGATATGTTTCTGGCGACTGACACGTCATATGCCCCGTGGTATATCGTCAACGCCGACGACAAGCGACGAGCGCGTCTCAACTGCATTTCCCATCTTCTCAGCTTGATACCGTATAAGGAAATTGAGCGAGAGGCGGTCAAGCTTCCGGAGCGGCAAAAGCCCAAGGATTATGCCGAGCCCAAGAATCGCCGCTACAATCACGTACCGGAAGTGTTCTGACCCGCATCAGATTGTGCGTACGCAAGAAGAGATAATAGTTCTCGATTGCGGTGCTCCTGAGCATGACTGCAAAGCTCGCAATCGGAGCTTTGAGAATACTAAGGCGACCGCTCTCTTCTGATGAACAAAAATAAAAAATGACTTTATCGTGACGAACAGAGCGTTGGCGTGGATTGCTTTCGCAACTGCTATGAGCTTGGCCGCAATACCGTCTATTGTGACGTGGGCGGGTGATACAGTGTTGAAGTTGCCTCCAGAGGATCAGCGGGTGCTTGCCGAGCAGCTCGGGAAGCATGCAGTCGGCGAGGCACTACCTAGTGAATCGAGTGTCACGATCTAGACATTAGATAAGCGATCTGCGGAGCGGCTCCAAATTAGTCAGGCGGCTGCCACGACATTCGACTAACCGTACGCTTCCCATTATCTTTTGCGAGATGGCAGACTCACACACATCGGAGCTTTTCCCGAAAATCTTTCAAGTGCTCGCTGTGGCTGCACTGATCGCAACAAGTCTTTGGATCATGCGGCCGTTTCTTGTGGCCCTGAGCTGGGCGGCGACGGTTGTGATTGCGACCTGGCCTATTTTATTGCGTGCCCAAGGGATTTTAGGGGGAAGACGGCCGATCGCCGTTGCTTTGATGACCTCGGTCCTGCTCGCGGTCTTCGTGATACCTTTTTATTTTGCCGTAACAATCGTCGCTGAAAATGTCGAAGGAATAACGGGTCTGACTAAGTCTCTTTCCAGCATGGCGCTTGCCGGACCTCCTCATTGGGTTCAAGCGATTCCTCTTATTGGCGCGAGAGCCGCGCAACGCTGGAAGGAATTGGCGGCCGCGGGCCCTGCTGAGATTTCAACTCATCTGGCCCCCTTTGCCCGCACACTTGCGCTATGGTTTCTCGCATTGACCGGAAACCTGAGCTTGTTGTTCGTACAATTTGCGCTTACCACGATAATCGCGGCACTCCTCTATGCGAATGGCGAATCCGTTGCAGGTGCGGTGCTTCGTTTCGCCAGACGGCTGGCGGAATCGGAAGGTGAAAAGATCGTAATACTGGCGGTTCAGTCGGTGCGCGGCGTTGCCATGGGCGTCGTGGTGACCGCGCTCGCGCAGACGGCGCTAGCAGGCCTTGGTCTATCTATCGCAGGAGTGCCATTCGCGGCATTTTTCATCGGTGTCATATTCATACTTTCGATTGCGCAGATTGGTCCAGCGCTCATCTTAATCGGTGCAGTGATCTGGGTTTATTCGGAGAGAGGACCCTTGTGGGGAACGGGCTTTCTGATTTGGTCAATCTTCTGTTCGACCTTCGATAACGTCCTGCGACCGCTCTTGATTAAACGAGGTGCGGATCTCCCGTTACTCCTCATTTTTGCTGGAGTGATCGGTGGTCTCCTTTCGTTCGGTGTAATTGGTCTTTTCATCGGTCCGGTGGTACTTGCCGTCGCGTATACCCTCCTCGTCGATTGGGTATCTCAGGAC
>DATKPK010000143.1:0-9065 GCA_035524095.1 Binataceae bacterium (SeqCode)
TTGGCGAATTCAACGGGGTCTCGGGGGTTGGCGCCATTACATTGGTGTCGATTGATTCGGATTGTTTTTGCAGCCGCAGCCATTCACTTTCGGAGCTGGGCACCGGCACCTTCTCGGCGCTGGCAGGGAGCAGTGCGGCCGCGGTATCGCGCGTGAAGACGTAGGCGGTGGAGGGTGCGGGGCTGGTTAGCAATGTCGGGAAGATGGTCTGCCGGACCAGAAAGGCGGCAAACGGATTCGCCGGTTCTTCACGGACCTGGCCGACATTGACGTCATACTTGCTGACATAGATGTGATGGAGAATGATCGCGCCGGTCTCGTTGCGCAGTTGGTAGCATCCGGGGGGCAACTGTGCGGCGAAGGAGCCGTCCGCGTGGGTAGGCGAAAGGACGATATCGTAGGTGACGCAATTCTGGAAATGGAGATCTCGGCTGTTGAGCGGCTGGCCGGTGGGGCCGACCAGCGTGCCTCCTACGCGCATCGCAAAGGCAGGCGTCGCCAGGGCGGCCAAGATGGCAAGGCCGGCCGCCAAGGCGGCCATCGATAAGAGCAGCCAGGCGACCGGCGAGGCTGACGCAGCGGCGCCTTCAGTATCGGCGCGGTGGCTTCGAGTCGTAATCAGGTTTCGCAAGGACAATATCACGGCTGTTAGTTAGCTCCGGAGATTTTCACAGCGGCTGGCTAGCAGGCTCATAGCCGCAAGACCGCGCGATCGAGGCTTACTGTCAGATTTCGAGTGTCGCGTATCCACGTTCTAATTTCCATGAACCGGCATCGTTGCACAACCTTATCAGCGAGGCCGGTGCGAATCCGCCGTCCTGATTGCAGGGACCCCATGCTGGCGCCGGAACGGTCGAGGCGCTACCAATAGCGGTTGATGCCACCAAGACAAGGCGTCCGTGCCGCTGGACACAGCAAAAGAGCCAGCGACGTGCACCGAAACAGAAATATGGAGGAAGCCACCGTGCCTGAAGTGACGATCTATCACAATCCACAATGCAGCCATTCGCGTGGTGCGCTCGAATTGTTGAACGGACGGGGCGCGGACTTTGAGGTGATCGAATACCTGAAAGCGCCTCCGAACCGTCAGACGCTGGAATCGATTATCCAGGTACTGGAAGGTCCGGTGGCCCAGCTGGTACGCAAGGATAAGCGTTTTACTGAGTTAAAGCTCAACGCTGACGATTATACGACCAAAGAAGCGGTAATAGAGATTTTATTGAGGCATCCCGAGCTGATGCAGCGGCCGATCGTGATTCGAGCGGGACGGGCGATCATCGCAAGGCCATCAGACAAGCTGAACGCGCTCTTTTAGATCGATAGCACGGGCGAAGGGACGGTTACGGCCCGAATCTTAAGGCCCAGCACCCGACAGTCCGGCTTGGGTTGAAGGATGGCGGAATAATTCAGGCGCTCTTGCGGATTTTGCCGCTGCGGATACATCGGGTACAAATCAGAATGCGTTGAACGCCACCTTGCGTCAGCGCACGGACCTCTTGCAGGTTGGGGTTCCAGCGTCGCTTGGTCTTATTATTGGCGTGGCTGACGTTGTTGCCCACCGAGGGCCCTTTGCCACATACGGAACAGTGTCTCATCGCAAACAAATCCTCGTAAGTAGAGCCGTGCCGCCTGACCTTGTCACTGCAGAGCGTCGCGCGGGTGAAGCGGGAAGCTTAGCCCTATCGCGGAGCAAGTTAAAGAGCAGGATTGAAGACAGGTGAAGCCCGGCCGGAGTCAAGACTACAGAGCGGAGGCTACCAGCGGCGACAGGGGTCTCGTAAGTAGGCCTGTGGGCAAACTATCGCGAGTGCCGTCTAATTCGCCAGGTCGGCTTGAGTCGAGTGGCCGAACCCTCCATTGTTTGAGGGGTTGAGGAGCTTGATTAAGCAGCGTCGAGCGAGCCGATGGCCGATCGTCTAGTCCATATACTGCCTGAGCAGGTCGCAAGCCAAATCGCGGCTGGCGAAGTGGTCGAACGGCCAGCGTCGGCGGTGAAAGAACTGGTCGAAAACGCACTCGACGCGGGTGCGCGGTCGATCAATGTTGCGATCGAGCGCGGCGGCGGTGGCCTAATCGCCGTGACGGACGACGGCTGCGGGATGAGCCGCGAAGACGCCATCCTCTCCCTTCGGCGCCATGCGACGTCGAAGATTCGCGCGGCGGATGATCTCAACGCGATCAGGACTTTCGGCTTTCGCGGTGAGGCGTTAGCGGCGATCGCGAGCGTTTCGCGGATGATGCTCCGGACCAGACGCGCCAGCGACGAGGCGGGGGTCGAGTTGATGGTCAACGGCGGCGAAATCGAGTCGGCGAGAGCCTGTGCGATCGCATCGGGAACCGTTATCGAGGTCCGCGACCTGTTCTTTAATACTCCGGCCCGGCTTAAATTTCTCAAGACCGTGACGACCGAGCAGGCCGCGGTTGCGGAGATGATTCAGCGGGTCGCCTTGGCGAATCCACCAATCGCGTTCAGTTTAGCTGCCGACGAGCGGAAGATTCTGACTGTGACCCGAGCGTCGTCGGCGTTGGAGCGCGCGCGCCAGTTGCTCGGCAGCAAGGTAGCGGCGCAGATGCTGCCATTTGACGCCAATGAGCACGGGATGCGAGCGCGCGGGTTGTGCGCAACCAGCCAGGAATCGTTTGCTAGCGCGCGGATGATCTTTACCTTCGTGAATCGGCGAGTGGTGCGTGATCGGATGCTTGCGCGGGCGATCGCGATGGCCTACCAGACGCTAATTCCGAAAGGACGCTTTCCAGCGGTCGCGTTGTTTCTCGAACTCAGGCCTGAAGAGGTCGACGTCAACGTTCATCCGATGAAGACCGAGGTTCGCTTCCGCCATAGCGGCGCGGTGTTCGAGATGGTGTTTCACGCGCTGCGTGAGCGTCTGGCCGATCAAACCGAACGGATCGACGCGGGCAGCAAGATACTAACGCCGGCGACGACGCCCTCGGTGGACCTAGCGAGCGGTAGTGAAAGCGAATCGTTTTCGGGGGGCGTAGCAAACGCCGCGCTGGCGGCTGATTTGAGGACCAGGCCCGAGGCTATCCCACCGCAGGCCGAACGGCGGTTGCGACTGGTATCTGACGGCGCAGGCGGCGTCCGCGCCGAGCAGCGGGCGCTGGGACTCGGCTACGGAGGGTTTATAGCAGGCCGTAATCGCGACGAGAGCGCGGCGCTTCCAGGGGATGAGATCAGCCAGGCCAGGGCTTCATCAGCGGCTGCGGTTCCGGGGCGGATCGAAGCGACGATTCCCCAGTACGCGAGTCTAAAGATTATTGGGCAACTGTTCGCGGGCTATATCGCATTGGAAAGCGATGATGGTCTGGTCCTGGTCGATCAGCATGCCGCGCATGAGCGGGTCACGTTCGAGCGGCTGCGCAAGGAATTGCGCGAAGGCGGGATCAAGACCCAGGCGCTGCTAACGCCCGCGGCGTTAGAGCTCAATCCGGCACGGGCACCGCAGGTGCTGAACGCGCTTAGCGAGTTGCAGGCGATCGGGTTCGCGATCGAGCCGTTTGGACCAGCCACTCTGATGGTCAAAGGCGCACCAGCGGTGTTTGGGGCGGATAGCGGGCTTAAGCTGCTGTCGGATATGATCGAGAGCATGGGCGACGGCGGCTTTGCCCGGCGGGGTGAAAGTGCGTTCGAAGACGTGTTGAAGCAGCTCGCTTGTCACGGCTCGGTGCGGGCAGGACGAAATCTGCGCCATGACGAGATAGTGGCGTTACTGGCGGAACTTGATCGAACCGAATTCAAGACCAACTGTCCGCACGGCCGTCCGGTCCATATTCGGTTCCCACGCGGACAAATCGAGCGGATGTTCCGGCGTTAGCCGATCAAGACGAGAGGATACGTGCATAAGCCGGCGCTGTCTCTGCTTGAGGCCCAAAGCAGATAACGATTTGAGCGGCAAGGAGTAAGACGGGGTCGTCCCGGGTGCTCCTCCAATCAAGTGAATAAAAATCATGGATGAATCAACCGAGTTACGAGATTTAGCCGATCACGCGCAGGCGCAGGCACGATCCGAGCGGCCACCACGCGTGGGTTTCGTCGTCGGGCCGACCGCAGTCGGTAAGACTCCTTTTGCGATCGCCCTGGCCGAGCGGCTGGGGGCCGAGATCGTCAACGCCGACTCACGGCAGCTCTACCGCGGCATGGATATCGGCACAGCCAAACCGACCGCCGAAGAACGCCTCCGCGTGACCCATCATCTGTTGGATATCGCGGACCCCGATCGGCCGCTGGACGTCGTGCAGTTTCAGGCATTGGCCGAGGCTGCGATTACCGGAATCGTCGAACGTGGCAAACGGGCGCTAGTGGTAGGCGGCAGCGGGCTTTACCTGCGAGTGCTGCGCGGGGGAATTTTCGAGGGACCGGCGGCGTCGAAGAAGCTGCGCGCCAAGCTCGAAACGATAGCGGCTGAAAAGGGCAGCGCACATCTGCATGAACGGCTGCGCGAAGTCGACGCCGAGAGCGCCGATCGGATCGCGCCGAACGACCTTAGGCGAATCGTGCGGGCCATCGAGGTTTATGAGTTGACCGGAACGCCGATCAGCGCGCACCATCGGCGCCATCACTTTCAGGGCGGCGCTTACGAAACCCTGACGGTCGGGCTGACGTTGCCACGCGAGCGCCTCTACAAAGCGATCAATCATCGGGTCGATATGATGGTAGAGGGGGGATTGGTTAATGAAGTGAAGGGCCTGCTTGCGAAAGGCTATCAAGTTGACGCGCCACCGCTACAGGCGATTGGTTACAAAGAGATCGCGGCGTATCTGCGGGGTGAAATCGAACTGGCGGACGCGATCGAGATGGCCAAGCGGCAGACCCGGCGCCTCGCCAAACGTCAATTGACGTGGTTTCGCGGTGAACGTGGCGTCGTATGGGTGGACGCAGAAAACGGGATGCGCGAGGCGATGCTGCTGTTTGAGGATTTCTTCGCGGATGGCCATGCCGGCACCGACGCTTAAGCGCGTCCCGAAAGCTGCGGCCACGCCTGTGGCGGTATCTGCGCCGGCCGCAGAGGTTACTGCGCCGAGCGACTTGCCGGACAGCGAACTCGAACTCCGGCTTGAGCGGCTCACGCGCGAAGTGGCCGAAGCTTCGGACACGCGTGAACGCAAGCGTCTCGCGACGGAATTGGCGCGTTGCGATGAGGCCTTCAAGGCTCGTCTCGGCGGAATCGGACGAGTACGGCTGGCGCGGAATCCGTTGCGTCCTCAGACCTCCGATTATGTCGCCGGGCTAATCACTGAATTCTTTGAACTGCATGGCGACCGGCGATATGGAGACGACGGTGCGATTGTGGCGGGCCTTGGATGGTTTGGGAAACGGCCCGTGGCAGTCGTCGGCCATGAGCGAGGCCGTTCGACCTCGGAGCGGCTCAGACGGAACTTCGGCAAGCCCCATCCGGAGGGTTATCGCAAGGCAGCAAGGGTCTTTGACCTGGCGGGACGCTTCCATCTGCCGGTGATCACTTTTATCGATACGCAGGGCGCGGAGCCGGGTGTCGGGGCCGAGGAACGCGGTCAGTCAGAGGCGATCGCGGCGAATCTGGAGCTGATGGCACGATTGCCGGTACCGGTAATCACCTGCGTGATCGGCGAGGGCGGATCGGGCGGGGCACTCGCGCTGGGTGTCGGCAACGCTGTGCTGATGCAGGAATATGCCTGCTATTCGGTGATCACGCCGGAGGGGTGCGCTGCGATTTTATGGCGCGAAGCCGGACCGGCCAAGGTCGCCGAGGCGGCGGCGGCACTGCGGCTGACCGCAGAAGATTTGTTGCGGCTGGGCGTGGCGGATGAGGTCGTGCCGGAACCGCCTGGCGGGGCCCATCGTGAGCCCGACCGCGCGGTGGCGCTGATGGGTGAAGCGATCGCGGTTCATCTGAAGCGGCTATCGGGAATGGGCCCGGCCGAGCTGGTGCGGACACGCGGACGCAAGTTCGCAGCGATGGGCACGGCGTTTCTGGAACGGCCGCCGATTGAAAACGGCCGGCGGATCAGTTAGCCATTGGCGCCGCATGGCATCAGCGGGAAAATCCGAATCCGGCGCAGCGGCGCCGCGTAAATCCACGGTTCGCGCGTCCGGCAAGGTGCGAGGCACGTACGCCGGAAAGCTGACTATCGACGACCTGCGCGGTCGGATTGATGAGATCAACCGCAAATTGGTCAAGCTGCTATCAGATCGCGCCAAGGCAGCACATCAGATTGGTTTGCTCAAGCAGGTTGACGGTACACCGGTCTATCAACCGGCGCGCGAGCGGCAAGTGATTGAGCGGGTGCTGAGTTACAACGAGGGACCGCTGACACCAGAGCATCTGCGGCGGATTTTCACCGAAATAATCTCGGCCTGCGCTTCACTAGAGCAGCCGATCAGAGTGGGCTACCTGGGTCCAGAGTATAGCTATTCGCATGAGGCAGCGATTAGCCGCTTCGGCAGCAGCGCGAAGTTGATGCCGGAGCCGTCGTTCGCCGCGATCTTTCAGGCGCTGGAGAATGAGCGGGCTGATTACGGGCTGGTGCCGGTGGAGAATTCGACCGAAGGGGCAGTGAACCTGACGCTAGATCGCCTGATTGACACCACGGCGGTGATTATTGGCGAGGTTTTGCTGCCGATCCGGCATGTCCTGATGGCGCGAGCCGATACGGTGAGCTTCACCCGGATATTGTCGCATCAGCAGTCGCTCGCGCAGTGCCGAACCTATCTGGCGACCGAGTATCCACATTGCGAGCTAGAGGCGGTGGCGTCGAACAGTCTGGCGGCCAAAATGGCAGCAGATGATGCAGCTGCGGCGGCGATCGGTCCGGCGGCGGCGGCGCGCGCCTACGGTCTCAGGATCCTCGCGGAGAATATCCAGGATCTCGCCCATAATACGACGCGCTTTCTGATACTGGGGCGTGAGGCGGTAGCATCGAGCGGCAGCGACAAGACCAGCCTGCTGTTCGCCCTCCCAGAACGGGCCGGGGCGTTGCATGGAGCGCTCAGCCTGTTCGCGCGCCAGCATATCAACCTGACGATGATCCAGTCGCGGCCCCATCGCGAGTCAGCCTGGGAGTATGTCTTTTTCGTCGATCTTGAAGGCCATCGGAGCGACCCGAAAGTCGCGCGCGCGCTGGCTGCGCTGGAGCGGCGGGCCTTGTTTTTGAAGGTGCTGGGTTCATATCCTGAGGGAAGGCTGGCGGGTGCCTGAAGGCCTGTCGCCGGAGCCTAGAATGTAATGATTAATCCAGCAGATTTGGTGCTGCCGACCGTCGCCGCGCTGCATCCCTACGAGCCGGGCAAGCCGATTGAGGAATTGCAGCGCGAGCTGGGAATTGAGGAGCCGGTCAAGCTCGCCTCCAATGAAAACCCGCTCGGGCCTTCACCCAGGGCGATGGCGGCAGTGGCCGCGGCGCTGTATGACGTTAACCGTTATCCCGACGGATCGAACTGGGCGGTGCGGCAGAAAATCGCGACAAAGCATGGGGTCGGCGCGGACCATATATTTATGGCCGGAGGATCGGTCGAGGTCTTGAACCTGATGGCCTTTTTGTTCTTGCGGCCAGGCCTCAATGCGGTTTTCTCGGAGCATTCCTTTGCGATTTATAGCCTCGCGGTGGCGGCCGCCGGAGGCGAGGGACGAGTGGTGCCGATGCGTCCCGGATGGCATCACGACCTTGGCACGATCGCGCAGCGGATCGACGCCAATACACGGATCGTCTTTCTCGATAACCCGGGGAATCCGACCGGAACGATCTATCGGCAGGCGGAATGGGACGCCTTTATCCAGCGCGTGCCCGAGCATGTTGTGGTTGTCGCTGATGAAGCCTATTTCGAGTTCGTGCGGGATAAGCAATATCCTGACTCGCTCAGGAACCATGACGGCAATCGCTTGATCGTCACCCTGCGGACGTTCTCGAAGATTTTTGGACTGGCGGGACTGCGCGTCGGTTATGCAGTGGCGCGTCCTGAGCTGGTTCAGCTACTCGACAAAGTGCGGCAGCCGTTTAACGTGACCTCGCTCGGCCAAGTCGCGGTGGTCGCCGGGATGGACGATGAGGAGCACGTGCGGCGCACCTTGGCGAACAACGCCGAAGGGATGGCGTACCTCGAACGGGAGTTTGCCCGCCTGCGAATCGAATATGTGCCGAGCCAGGCGAATTTTATTCTCGCGGACGTGGGCGGTGGGCGTGCGGTCTATGACGAGCTGCTGCGAATGGGGGTGATCGTGCGTCCGATGGGCGGATACGGTTTCCCGCGCCACGTGCGGATTAGTGTTGGGTTGCCGGAAGAAAACCGCCGCCTGATCGCGACCCTCGAACGATTGGGTATACCTGGCTGAGCGCTCTCATCTATACGATTACTCAGACATTCCAAATGATGCCAAAAAGACCGCGCGGCCAGCAATGGCCCGATTTGCTGATGGCATGGGCCTATTCTTTGAGTTTTCCACTGGGAGTGGCTGGATTACTCTATTTCCGTTGGGGGTCTGTCCATCATGGATGGGTGCTACACAGGTGGTTTGGATTGGAAATTATGTCGATCGGGCTGATACTGTTGCCCTTTCATATCATGATCATTGGGATGCCACTGGCACTGAAACGGCAGGCGATCTACTCCGACATCCTGACGGCATTCCTCGGTGGATGGATATTATTCAGCCGTACGCTTGGTAATTTTGGTCTCGTCTTCTTGATTGCCTTGGCCTGTGTGCTGTGGCCATTGTCGCATCGGCAGTTGCTAATCTTAAAGAACGCCTCGGCAACTGAGTGACGATCGCAATGGCCGCGCTGTTTAAGCAACTGACCATTGCCGGGGTTGGGCTGATCGGTGGGTCGCTCGCCCTGATCGCGCGCAAGCATGGCCTCGTCGAACGCATCGTTGGGCTCGGCCGGACGCAAGCCAATCTCGATATCGCACTGGAACGCGGAATAATCGACGCCGCCACATGCGATCCAATCGAAGCCGCACGAAATACAGACCTGCTGATGCTGGCGACGCCGGTGCTGGCCTTTCCCTCGACGCTCTCCGCGATGATGCCGTACCTGCCTGCCGATTGCGTCGTCACCGACGTTGGCAGCGT
>DATKPK010000144.1:0-54224 GCA_035524095.1 Binataceae bacterium (SeqCode)
GCGAGTTCGAGCAGATGGAGATGGAATATTTCGTCAAGCCGGACGCCGACGAAGAGGCGCGCTGCTTCGATTACTGGGTGAGCGAGCGCTTCAACTGGTACGTCAAGTACGGCGTCGAGAAGGACCATTTGCGGCTCCGCCCGCACGCCCAGGACGAACTATCGCACTACTCGCGGGGCACCACCGACGTAGAATTTCTCTATCCCTTTGGCTGGGGCGAACTTGAAGGGATCGCCAAGCGCGGCAGCTTCGATCTCGATCAGCACGCGAAGTTCAGCGGCAAGGACCTGACCTACTTCGACGAGGACGCCAAGGCCCGCTATCGCCCATGGGTAATCGAGCCTGCCGCTGGTGTTGACCGCGCGATGCTTGCATTCATGCTCGACGCCTACGACGAGGATGTCGTCGAAAATGAAGAACGCATTGTTCTGCGGCTCGACCCGCGCCTCGCTCCGGTGAAGGTTGCGGTGTATCCGCTACTGCGCAAAGGCGGCCAGCCCGAAAAGGCTCACAAGGTCCGCGAACTCCTGCATCGATATTTCAACATCGCGTATGATCAGGCAGGCTCGATCGGACGGCGCTATCGGCGGCAAGACGAAATCGGCACGCCCTTCGGCGTCACAATTGATCATCAGACCATGGAAGACGACACCGTAACCTTGCGCGATCGCGATACGACCACGCAGGATAGGATGCCAATTGACGCGCTCGTACCGGCGCTGATTGAGCGGATCGGATGGTACCGGTAAGTGGTCCGGCTTGGAAAAGCTCCAATCGTCAAGTGATTCCTGAAAATAATTAACTTCCGGCCGCATCGCCGGTAAATGGCGGGTGCTTCGTTCGACCCGCATCGCATGAATTGAGTGGGAGACTGATCAAATGGCGCGGGTTCATCCTGAAATCTATTTCTTCGGTGCGGGCGTGGCTGAGGGCCGCTCCGAGATGCGCAACATACTCGGTGGCAAAGGCGCGAACCTCGCCGAGATGGCGACGCTAAAGTTGCCGGTACCGCCCGGTTTCACAATCTCCACTGCCGTCTGCAACTACTTCTACGAAAACAAAGGCAAGTATCCCAAAGGGTTGGTCGAAGGCGTCAAGAAAAGCATCGCGCGCATCGAAAAAGCGCTCGGACGCAAGTTTGGTGACGACACGAATCCGCTGCTGGTATCCGTTCGTTCAGGTGCGCGCGTCTCGATGCCCGGCATGATGGATACGGTGCTCAATCTCGGTCTCACCGACGATACCGTAAGGGGCCTTGAGACAGTCAGTGGCAGCGCGCGCTTCGCTTGGGACTCTTATCGACGCTTCTGCCAGATGTACGGCGACGTCGTGCTCAAGCTCAAGCCTGAGAACAAGAACGATCGCGATCCCTTCGAAGAATTGATCGAGAAGAAAAAGGAAGCGCTGGGCGTGAGCGAAGACGTTGACCTTGGCGTTGACGACCTCCGCGAACTGGTCAGCGAGTTCCGCGAATTGATCAAGCGCCGCGTCGGCCGCGACATCCCGCAAGATCCCAATGAACAACTTTGGGAAGCGATCGGCGCCGTCTTCGGCTCGTGGAACAACGATCGCGCGGTCACCTATCGCAAGATCAACAATATCCCGGGTGACTGGGGCACCGCCGTCACCGTCCAGTCGATGGTCTTTGGCAACCTGGGTCCCGACTGCGCCACCGGCGTCGCCTTTACGCGCAACCCTTCGACCGGCGAGCGCGGCATCTATGGCGAGTTTTTGCCCAACGCCCAGGGTGAAGACGTCGTCGCCGGCGTCCGCACGCCCCTTCAGATCAGCCTCGCCGCAGGTAAGGAATGGGCGAAGCGCAACGGCATCAACGAAAAGGATCGCGCGGCGCGCTATCCCACGCTCGAAGAGAGCTTCGCCAAAGTCTTCAAAGAACTACTGCAAATCGCCTCGCGCCTCGAAAAGCACTTCCACGATATGCAGGACATGGAGTTCACCATCGAGCGTGAACGCCTCTTCATGCTGCAAACCCGTAACGGCAAACGGACTGCCGAGGCGGCGATCCGCGCTGCCGTTGAGATGGCGGATGAAAAGCTCATCGACCGCCGCACCGCTCTGATGCGGGTTGAACCGGTTCAGCTCGAACAGCTCGTGCATCCGCGCCTCGACCCCAAGTCGCCCAAGGAAGTGATCGCTCGCGGCCTGCCGGCCTCGCCGGGTGCTGTATGCGGCGAAGTGGTTTTCTCCGCTGACGAGGCTGTCGAAGCGCATAGCGCGACGCGTCCGGTGATTCTCGTGCGCATTGAGACCTCGCCCGAGGACATTCACGGCATGCAGGTGGCCGAGGGTATTCTGACCGCGCGCGGTGGCATGACCAGCCACGCTGCGGTGGTCGCGCGCGGGATGGGCAAATGCTGTGTCGCGGGTTGCGGCTCACTCGAAATCGATTACGAACAGGGCCTATTCAAGGCCGGTGGCCACATCGTCAAACGCGGCGATTCGATCACGCTCGACGGCTCCTCTGGCGAGGTAATTCTTGGGCGCGTGCCGACCGTCGAACCCGAGATGTCGGATCATTTCCGCAAGTTTATGAAATGGGCTGATCAGGAAAGGCGTCTGGGCGTCCGCGCGAATGCGGATACTCCAGGCGACGCGCATGTGGCGATTGAGTTCGGCGCCGAGGGCATCGGACTGTGCCGCACCGAACATATGTTCTTCGCTCCCGAGCGGATCGATGCCGTACGCGAGATGATTCTCGCCGAAACGCCCGAACAGCGCGCCGCAGCTCTTGCCAAGATCGCCCCGATGCAACGCGGCGATTTCGTCGGCATCCTGCGTGAGATGGCTGGCAAGCCGGTGACAATCCGCCTGCTCGATCCGCCGCTGCATGAATTCCTGCCCAAGGACGACGACGAGATCCGTAAGCTCGCGTCGATCATCGGCACCGACCCCGACCGGCTTCGTCATGTGCGCGACAGCCTCGAAGAGTTCAATCCAATGCTAGGTCATCGCGGCTCGCGCCTCGGCATCAGCTATCCCGAAATCTACAAAATGCAGGCCCGTGCGATTCTCGAAGCTGCCCAAGAACTCCGCGCCGAGGGTGTCAACGCGATGCCTGAGATCATGTTGCCGCTGATCGGCGAGCGCAAGGAATATGAGTTCCTGGCCAACGAAATCCGCGAGGTCGCGAAAGCGGTGAATGACGGCCATCGCGCCCGTCTGCGTTACCACACCGGCACTATGATCGAAGTGCCACGCGCCTGTATCGAGGCCGGCGAAATCGCCGAGGTTGCCGACTTCTTCTCCTTCGGCACTAACGATTTGACGCAGATGACCTACGGCCTGTCGCGCGACGACTCTTCGCGTTTCCTCGATGACTACGTAAAGCGCGGCATCTACCAGAAAGACCCCTTTCAGGAACTCGATCCCGAAGGCGTCGGCGGCCTGATGAAGATCGCGATCGAGCGCGGACGCAAAGCCAACAAGAATATCTCGATGGGTATCTGCGGCGAGCATGGTGGCGACCCTGCGAGCGTCAAGCTATGCCATAAGCTTGGCCTCGACTATGTATCGTGCTCGCCCTTCCGCCTACCAATCGCTCGGCTCGCGGCGGCGCAAGCGGCGATCGAAGACCTGAAGGCCAAAACCAAAGGCAAGCGCGAATTCAAGGATGTCTGACCGCTAGGCTTTTCGCTTATTTAATCTCTCAAAGTGGCGGCGGCTTCTTCCCAAGCGCCGCCGCTATTCACATTGATAGTGCCACGAGGCGTAGCCATTCGGACATGTCATCTCGCCGCATTTTCGTGCGACGGCGAGACCCGACTGACAGCGCAGGTCCGGATGCGTGGTGCCAATCTTTATTGCGCCCCAGCATCCGCATCGATCGGCGAAGCGTCCCGGGAGCACTTTACGCTCCGCTGAGTTGGTTGCAGCCGTCGCGCTTGCTGCTGCCGCTGCTGACGGAACTTGCGCGGGCGTCACCTGAGCCTGCGGCGACGAAGCCGATACGGCCTGGGTGGGATTAGCGGGCGCCGAACCTGCCGAGAGCTGATGTATCACCGCGAGCAGCCCCGCGATGGCCGTGATCGCGGCGGTAACCGAAGTCAGAATCCCAGGGAGAGTTTGCCACCAGCTTTGCGGTTTCGCGTCGTCCCCCATAACTACCGCGCGATTTTATCTGCTCGCGGCCAATAGCGCACTCGCCGCCGCTAAACTTCACTACAAACTGATTAAAGATAATCTAACCGAGATAGTCATCCACGATGATCGCCGGTACTTCAAGGTTGTGTACCTCGTTGTTCCGCAGGATCTGCAAGCGCACCGATTCGCCTGGCCGATGGCGGTTGATCGCGTCGTAGAGCGCCTTGCGCTCGTGGATCTCCGAACCGTCGGCACTTAATACCAGGTCGCCTTGCCGCAGGCCCGCCTTGTCGCTTGGGCTACCCGGAAACACCCCTGCAATCACCACATGCTCGCGCAACGTGAACGATAGCAGGCCGAGGCACAGCCTCCGCGGCGTGCTCACGCGATGGCCATGACGTACCAGCTCGTCGCGTCCCGAAATAAAGCATTCAGCAGGGATTGCGAGAATTGGCCCGACCAGATCGGCGAAGTTGAGATACGAAACTCCGATTAGCTGGCCCTTGGCATTGCACACCGGTCCGCCCGCGAGTCCGATGTTGAGCGAAGACGCGGTCACTCGCATGCATCGCTCAAGCACGAATTCCCACGCCGCGTCGAACGGCCCCAGATAGGTGATAAGCCCCGTATCGGCAGAGCGCTTTTCACCTCCAATACTGGATATATGAAAAATCTCCTGGCCCAGCTCGCAAGTCTCCGACGACACGGGTTCGATATGCGGATGGTCACGGCCATCGATCTTCAACACGCCCAGGCTGGTCGTGAAGTCGCGCGCAATCACCTGCGCCCGAAGCTCTTCACCAGTCACCAGCGTCACATTCACGCTTCGCGCGCCCATCAGCATATAGTTGACGGTTAAGATCAGGCCGTCGCTGCTGACGATCGCGCCGGTTCCGCTACGATCAGTACCTAGTCCAATCGCGACCGATGAGTGCGAAGCCGGCACCTGGCATTGGATATTCACGGTCGCACTCGCGACCTTTTCGAGCAGAGGTACTGCGGCGTTCACGACTTGCGCTCCTCTGTCCGCGTATCGCGCCTATCGAACATAATCAAGTAGTCCAATCGCCTCCAAAGCGTCACTTCGAGCCTGCAACACTATGACGCCTTGGCCCAAGATGCCAACTGATCAATTTTCCGCTTAGACCAACGTGGTCCAACCTCGAAGTTCTGCAAAAGCGCCTTACCTTTCAGGTGATCAAGCACCACAGATATTTCGACGATTGCACATGCCTGATGCATGATACTGTGATGATCAATCTTTTCGCAGATGTTGAAGTTCGGCCTTCGCGTCTATGCGATAACGCTGTTAGGTCGGAAACGTGGGGTCGAGACTTAAGCCATGCGAGTGTTCGTAACCGGAGCAACCGGCTTCATCGGCCGAGCGCTGACGTTGAGATTGATCGGCGCGGGCCATCAAGTGACGGCATGGGTGCGCAGCGAGCGGAAAGCGCGAGACCTGCTCGGTCCTGACCCGGCCTTTGCCGATGCGGCATGTCCTTCTGCGCTGAAACAGGCACTCGAGGGAATCGACGCGGTGGTTAATTTGGCTGGAGAACCAGCCATCGGGCGGCGCTGGACGGCGCAACGCAAGCAGCGAATCCTCGACAGCCGGATTAATCTAACTAGATCGATCGTAGACGCGATAGCGGCCTGCTCCAGTCGACCTGCGGTGCTGATCTCTGCCAGCGCGGTGGGCTATTACGGCGATCGCGGTGATGAGATCCTAGAAGACGGCGCTGATGGGGGCGCAGATTTCCTCGCTAACCTGTGCCGCGATTGGGAGGCCGCAGCGCTCGGCGCTCGCTCCTCTGGTGTGCGAGTCTTTATCACGCGCGTGGGTGTCGTTTTAGGCCCCGGCGGTGGTGCGCTGGCAAAGATGATCGAGCCATTCAGGATGGGTCTCGGCGGCCCGATCGGGTCTGGCCGGCAATACATTCCCTGGATTCACCTGCATGACCTGGTCGAACTGATCCGTCTTGCGTTGGAAGATCCGCGTTTCAACGAAGCGTTAATCACCACTGCACCCACGCCCGCGACGGCTCGGGATTTCGCCACAGCACTTGGGGAAATGTTGCACCGGCCCAGCTTGCTGCCTGTCCCGTCGATTGCGTTAAAATTGATCCTGGGAGAAGCTTCGATCGCGCTGCTGGGTGGACAGCGCGTCCGTCCCCGACGCCTTGAAGAATTGGGCTTCCGCTGGCGTTATGAGACCGTCGAATCGGCGCTCGCAAATATCCTTCGCGACAACCAACCGGAGATTCGCCGTCTCGGCGAGCGATCGCCTGGTCCTGTTGCGGTACCCGATTCAACCTACCTGAGCCGCCGCCATCCGAGTTTTCTGCTGGTGCAGAAGACCCGCGTCGAAGCACCACTGGAAGAGGTCTTTCACTTTTTCGCGCAGCCGCAGAATCTGGGCGTCATGACTCCGGCCGCGATGCAATTTCGCATCATCAGCACGCTGCCAGACGAAATACGGGCCGGCCTGCGAATCGAATATTCGTTACAGCTCGGGCCGATTCCTCTGCGATGGCGAACCCATATCGAGGAATGGCAGCCGCCCCATTTGTTCGTCGATTCGCAGGAATCCGGACCTTACCGCTCGTGGTGGCACGAGCATCATTTCCGCGCCGACGGCAACGCGACCGTGATGGAAGATCGCGTCTACTATGCTCCGCCACTCGGTCCACTCGGTATGGTTGCCAATGCCGTGATTGTAGCTCCTGCCTTAGGCGACATCTTCACTTACCGGAAACAAGCGATGCGTCTGCGTTTTCCGGGCTGATCCGATTTCCGCCTCTTCCGGTGCCGCATCATCATATGCCGCGACGGAAATGTCTCGCCATTGATGCAAATCGTCGCGAGTTCCGGACCGCCGAACTTTACCTGTCCGTCCCGCCCCGCAAATCAGCAAGCCGCGATGAGCGCGGCGCTTTCGGATAATCAGTACGACACATGAAAATACGAGGGGGTTAGCCCCCCTCGTTACGCGAGCACTACGGCTTCGCTGATTGTAGTTGGCAGGTTCCGGTGAGAGATGACCCACAGACAGCATAGTTGACATCAGGATCGCCGCAGGTGCCTGAAAGAGGCAAGAGATCAGTGCTGTTCAGGACGAATGATGCCGGACTGTCGACGAGAACGTTGTAGTGCGCCGTGATGTCTTCCGTGCAATCGAGGGGAGTATCGGTATTGTCCGTACTTGCCGTCCAATCGATTGTCATCGTGCCAGTGCCGTTCGCGTTGAGAGTGTACGTGCCTTCGGAAGGGACATAGTCACACGTCTGAAAACTATACTGTGACGGGTTCAGAAAATCCGCATTCGTGTTGTTCGGGTTAGGGATGCCGGAACCTCCTGCGGTCACCGCTAGCTCACCTGCGGAGCCGGATACGTTGCCCTCGCCGTCGACGGAGAATTGAGTGAGAGCGGTTGAATAGGGCTGCGCTATGAAACCGCCGGTCAGCTGGCAATTGTAAGTGCCCTTGATAAAACCCGACGTTGATGCAGGCTTGCTCTTGGCGAGCGCTGCACCGGGTCCTGCAAGCGCCAGGGCTATCGCCGTTCCATAGATAAATCCTTTGTTCATCGAAACCACTCCTTTGGATGATGTCGTCCACAGAAGGAGTAATAGACTGTTATAGTTTGCACAATAGCACAGTTGTGCTATTCAGGCGCTTGAAAGAAGCGCTTGGGAGCCAAAGATAGACGCTGTGAGATATCGCTAGATGGTCAGGTCAGATGCGCGCAACAAGGAGGTAGCGCTTGCGAGAATCAAGCGCTTGGCGAGTTCCGGACTTCCGCTCGAGCCATTCGTGCGCACGCTCTTCGTGTTGATAAATGACGCTATCCCAAACAGCCCGAATCAGGCCTTCTATACAGGGAGCGATCGCAGCGACGCTTACATTTGCGATACTCCGGAAGTCAACCAGAAAGTTCCCCTGCACGAACGTTATTTTGTCGATGCGCCTCCGGCGGTTTCGGGAGCCAGGTTCCGCCTTGACGTCGCGACGATGCGGCAACTTTTCAAGACAAAAATCATTTGGGTGCATGAAGAGATAATGCAGCCGAATTCTCATAGATTTGAAGGCTTCAACGCCGTCACGAGGCCTGTTGGATTCCATCACTGTCTCATGATTTTGTTTCAAGAATCCGGAGACTTGGCTGGCTGCTATCCGATTTGGCGGGTCGCTGATCAAAAGCCCTTAAGCGCAGAAGACACTGCATTTATCAGCGCTTCGGCGCCGCATATCGCCTACGGTCTAAAGACGGCGCAATTGATGCGGCGGCCAGCTACGCGAAGCGCTGAGATTAGTTTTGCGCCACTGGCTGGATGGGAAGCGGGGTCGATATTGATTGATCAAGCGGGACAGCCGATTGCGATGGATGCACAGGCGCAGCTAATCTTCCAGCAAATCGCGTTACTCGACGGGATCACTGTTGACGCCCTTCGGCTGCCGCAACTGCGTAAAGCGTTTGACTATATCGCGAAGACACTGCGTGAGATTTTTCACGATCCCGACAGCGGTTTATCGGTGTCAGTTCCACCGGTCGCTCGCGTCTATCTGCATTGGACCGGGATCGTGCTCAAGTTGCGCGGCGTTTACATGATGGGCGCCGATGGTCGCGACTACACGACAGTCCTGGTTGAGCGAGGTGAAACGAAGGAGGCACGCTGGCGGCGTCTAGCTGCACGCTGGGGTCTGGGCGAACGTGAAGCCGAAGTGCTCAGGTTAATCGCCGAAAGCAGGACCGGGCCGGAAATCGCGATCCTGCTTGAAATCAGCCACGAAACAGTGCGCAAGCATACGAGTGCAATTCTTGCCAAACTTGGAGTCGAGAATCGGGCCGCAGCAGCGGCTGTCGCCCGCGACTTCACCTAATCTGTCTCGCCCCTATTCAAGCCCAAACGCCCTCGATTCTCGATAAGCGCGAGGGAACGGCCTAAACTCAAGCCATGGCATGGGTCTATATCGATGCTTTGGATGGCCATAGCGGCGAAGAAGTGACGCTGCGTGGATGGCTCTACAATCGGCGATCGAGCGGCAAGGTCCATTTCCTGCTCGTCCGCGATGGTACCGGCGTCTGCCAATGCGTTGCCTCAGTCAAAGACGTGGGTGCCGAAGCGTTCGCCGCAGCCGATCACCTCGGGCAGGAAACCGCTCTCGAAGTCACCGGCGTTGTGCACGAGGACAAACGCGCTCCCGGCGGCCGCGAGTTGATCATCAAGTCGATCAACGTGATCGGCCCGTCGAATGAATATCCAATCACACCGAAAGAACATGGGATCGCGTTCCTGCTCGACCAGCGCCATCTGTGGGTGCGGTCATCGCGCCAGCATGCGCTTTTGCGGATACGGAGCGAAATCGAGGCGGCCTGCCAGGATTTCTTCAACGACCGAGGGTTTATCCGCTTCGATTCGCCGATTCTGACCCCCACTTCATGCGAAGGCACTACCAACTTGTTCGAAATTGACTACTTTGGGGAGCGCAAAGCATACCTGACCCAGAGTGGCCAGCTTTATGGCGAAGCGGGCGCCTTGGCATTCGGCAAGATATACTGCTTTGGTCCTACCTTTCGCGCCGAGAAATCAAAAACGCGTCGCCATTTGACGGAATTCTGGATGATCGAGCCGGAGGTAGCTTATTTCACCCTCGACGAGGATATGCAGCTGGCAGAGCATTTCGTCGCGTATATCGTCACGCGCGTACTGGAGCGGCGCAGCGAGGAGCTCAAGACCCTCGAGCGGGATATCTCGAAGCTTGAGCGGGCCACCGTCAAGCCGTTTGCCCGAATCAGCTACGACGAAGCGATCGAGCGATTACAGGCCAAGGGTTTCGCCGTCAAATGGGGCGACGACCTGGGGGGCGACGAGGAGACTGCGCTATCAGCGGATTTCGAGGGTCCGGTGATGGTTCATCGCTATCCGGCCGAGGCCAAGCCCTTTTACATGAAGCATGATCCCGATCGGCCCGAACTGGCGCTGTGCGTCGATATGCTGGCGCCGGAGGGCTATGGCGAGATCATCGGCGGGGGGCAGCGCGAAGACGATTATGAGACTTTGCGCGGGCGCATCGTGGAAAACCAACTGCCCTTGGAGGCCTTCAACTGGTACCTCGATTTGCGGCGCTACGGATCGGTGCCGCACGCCGGCTTTGGGATGGGAATCGAGCGGGTGGTGTCATGGATTTGCGGGCTGCATCACGTGCGGGAAGCCGTGCCGTTCCCGCGCATGATGGAGCGGTTGGAGCCATAAGCAGGGTTTTTTCCACAGGCCAAAAAATATTTTTTTCATTCTCGTTACATCGCGTATGTTACGACCAGCAATTTGCATTGCTTATTCTCGGATATTTTTGATGGCATCGGCCATGCCGATCTCTCAGCGATGAGTGGCTCGCTAAAGGCAAGCCAGGGTTGTATCAGGTATTAGCGAGAAAACAGCGCCCAGCGTTGAAGATTTGATGATTGGCGGGTTTTTGAGAAGCGCTTGAATCAACGTTGCGGCGGCTGTAGATGCCATAAGCTAATCTCATAATAGATGGTTTCTACTGACTTTTGGTTAACATTAGCTCCGCACGCTCGCATGTCTCAGTCAACGATGAGCCTGCGGATAACCCCGTTGCCCATCGTTGGCCTCCGCGCTAAACAATCTGATCAGTAAGCATTTTAACGGTTTGGACCTTTGGGGATTGCCGTGCGATGCCAACGACTATAGCCAGAGCCTTTGCCTGGAATGCGGTAGTCGCACGCGAAGCCATCGAGCTTCTGCCAGAATCCGAGCGTTGAGGGCGGGTGGGGAACGCTCCGCGAATTCTGACAGGCTGGTGCATCGAGCAAAGAGTCGCATATGTTGCGGAGATCACGTGGCGGCCTTGAGCCATCGAGTTTCGGCGCGATCGGTAGGCTTACGGCCCTGATAGCGCTCCAGATTCCCTTCCCTGCCCCCAAATCGCGCTCCAACGCGCGCCCGGTGCCTGTAGCGCGGGTCTGCTGCTGCCATACCAATGGAGGTGGTTTAATTGCGAACCGGACCATTGGGGCATAGAGGCGCTCACGTTTCGCGGGTCGTACAAGGAGCTCCGGTCGTGTGCCGGGCATCTTCGGCGCCAAAGACGGAACCACTTGGATGCGCGTCGTTCATAAGTTTCCCGAAACCACGCCCCGTACCCATCATTGAAGCTTCCTGTCTCCATCAGAAATGCCGTCTGCCAATCAACCTCAGAGAATTCCTCTCGCAACAATTCGGATCGAGTCTCAACTGCGATAGCGACACCATCCTCAGCTTGGCGGCCAATGCGGATCAGCCAACCTTAAGCAAATTGGCGCGGGCGATTCGCCACTATTCAACCACGCGAGCTCATCAGAACTGGTCCGAATGCTCGGTAGCTCTACGCGAGTTCGTTCAAGAGGCGAGCGACGGCGGCGGTCGATCACGAGCTGGACTGTGCCTCAAATGCAGCTGTTTGGCGTTTGGCGATTCCCTTGCGGACCATCGCAGGCGCGAGTGCTTGGTCGTGGACCTCGGACCGGCTTGCGTGGCCCCGGCCAACGACGGTGAAGAAACAGAAGACGCTATCGCTGATCAGCTTCAGCGCCAGGTTGAAGAGTTTCGGACCCTGCGCTTGGCCTTTGGCCTGCCCCATTACGAACTAGATCTCTACGGCAGTGGAAACAAGGTCAATTTCACCTGGCATCCGCTGAGCTGAGCAAGACCGACCCAAAGTCCTTCGCTCACTCAAAGACGAAGGACTAACCCGGCTACTTAAGACGCACCGGATAACCGGCGGTCATTAGAATCAACTCATCGGCTGCACGTGCCAGCCGTTGATTCGTCCATCCAAGTAAATCGCGGAAACGGCGGGCAAGCTGGTTTTCCGGAACGATACCGGATCCGACCTCGCCGGTAACGACAATAGTCATAAATGGCGGCTCGATAAGTGACGCGGCCAGCCGGTCGGCTTCCGCGATGACGCCCTCATCGGAAAAATCGCGCCCGAGCAGATTCGATACCCACAGGGTCAGGCAATCGACCACAACGATGTCGGCGCGTCCGCGGAGACTTGCAAGCGCCGTGCAGAGGTCGAGTGGAGCTTCAATCGTAATAAAGCTACTGGGACGCGACGCCTGGTGATGAGCGATGCGCTCGCGCATCTCGCCGTCAAGCGCTTCGGCAGTCGCGATGAAATAGCGGTGGATCAGCGACGGATCGGCTTGAGCGAGCGTCAAGGCGTGAGCGCTTTTGCCGCTGCGGGAACCACCGGTTATAAGGGTCACATGAGCCATCGGCCGTTAGCCTAAGGGATTGATGAGCCACTATCGACGGGTTGCCGCACGCTGCCGTGAGAACGAAGCACCTGTTCACATCCGCTCGACGGCAGCCGCCGAGCGAGGTACCTGGCTCTGCTGTTCCCTGGTAAAGCAAGGCTCGAAAATAGCACGGATCCGGCTGCGACGATGCTCAAGTTCGGCGAGCAATTGAACTGCCGAATTAGGGCCGTCAAAGCCCATCCGGCGTGCAAGTGGCGTAAGCTTCTCGGCATCGGTCGGCAAGGCCCACGCGGCCTGATCAGTCTCAATGCGCAAACGATTTTCGAGCGTTTGCAGAAAGCGATAATCGACCTCAAGATGGCCAGCCTCAGTGGGCGACAACAGTCCCCGCCCCGCGAGTGCGCGGATCAAAGCGACGGTCCCACGCACGCGGAGTTCTGGGAACTCGTGACCATAGCGAAGGGCCATCATCTGGGCGAGAAACTCGACGTCGACCAGGCCGCCGGGACCCTGTTTGAGATTCAGGCGATCGAAGGTTTCAGCGCCGATCTCTTTTTCCATCCGCAGCCGCATCGCGGCTATAGCAGCAACCTCCGGAAGCTCTAGTCCGCGGCCAAAGACGAATTCGCGGCGCGCCCGTTCGACCTCACGGCCGAGACCGTCGTCGCCCGCAACGACGCGGGCGCGGACCAGCGCCTGACGTTCCCACACAGCAGAGCTGTGGTGATGGTACTCGCGGAAGCCGTCCAGGGATGTAACCAGTGGGCCCGAGTTGCCGGAGGGACGCAGGCGCAGATCGAGCTTGTAAACATAGCCCTCGCGAGTGCGTGCTTCGAGAACCGATATCAGCTTCTGGACGATACGAGTGGCATGTTCGCGGCCGCCGCCAGCGATTTCACCGCTTAGATGATAGACAAAAATCAAGTCAATGTCGGAGTTGTAAGACATCTCGGCAGAGCCTAGACGGCCCATCGCAAGCGCGCAGAGCTTGAGCGCCCCTGGCATGCGATAACGCGTTGCGACTTCATCGCGAGCGAGCGTCAGCGCCTCGCGCAAGCAGGTTTCCGCGAGCAGGGTTAGCTCGGATTCGACCTCGGCCAGTTCCAGATGGCCGGCGAGGTCCGCGATTGCGATACGCAGAAATTCCTGCTGACGAAAGGAACGTAAGGCATCGAGGCGGCTTTCAAAGTCGCTACTAGCTGTGAGCATGCCCGCTAACTCGTCACGTAGTTCGTCCGCTGGACGGCGCAACCGGGCCAGATCGGAGCGAACCAGCGTATCAAGCATCTCCGGATGACGCGTGAAGAGTGCCGACAAGTGACTGCTCGAGGCGAAAAGCTTTAGCAGGACTTTGCGCGTCGCCGGATGCTCCTCAAGCAGAGCGAGAAACGACGTTCGAGCGCCTACCGCGGCGATACAGGCGGCGAGGTTTATTAGCGCGAGATCGGGATCGGGAAGGCAGCTTATCTCGTCGAGGAGTAACGGCCCAAGGCGATCGATCAATTCACGGCGGCGCTCGCTGGCCGGTACATGGGCAGGGCCATTAGCAAGCAACCTCAGGCTGTTGGCGCTGTCGGCCGGACGGGCAAAGCCCAGCGCCCTCAGCGTCTGGCCGGCCAGCGCGCGATCATTTGCGGCGAGCCACGCAGCCAGCGCTTCGGACGACGGGTCGGCCTGCATGCGCTCTTCACCACCGGCGAGCATCTCGCGGAACTGATTGGCGACGAATTCGCGATGGCCTGCGAGCTCCGCGCGCAGGCCCGCAACTGCGGAGGGGTCCTTGCCCCACCGCATCCGCGCGGTGAGCTGGGCAAACGCGCGCTCATCCGTAGGCAGTGAATGAGTCTGTAGACCGGCGACCACCTGCAGCTTGTGTTCGAGGTCCCGCAGCAAGAGATAAGCAGCTTGTAGCCGCTCCGCACGTGGACGGGCGAGATAGCCATAGGTCTGGAGGCGATCAAGGGCGGCAAGGGTCTGGGGAGTGCGGAGGCGCTGATCGCGGCCGCCATAGATAAGGGTGAGAGCCTGAACGATGAATTCGAGTTCGCGGATTCCACCGCGGCCCAGCTTGATATTGCTTTCGACATGCGCAGGCGAGCGCAGCTCCGTCTCGATCTGATGCTTCATCGCGCGCAACTGCTCAAGCGTCTCAAAGTCGAAATAGCGCCGGAAGATGAAACGCTCGAGCTCGGCCAGCAGGCTTTTACCAAGCCCTATGGCGCCTGCGATCGGCCGCGCCCGTAATAACGCGGCGCGCTCCCAAGTGTCGCCGAGGTTTTCGTAGAACGTGAGCGCGCCTTCCATCGTAACGACCAGCGGTGAGCTGCGTCCGCCTGGACGGAGACGCACATCGACGCGGAAGCATTCGGCCGACAAAATTTCGGTCAGTGTCTCGCCGAAGCGCTGCGCCGCCGTATGACGCGCCGGATCGTGCGCGCCATCGAGCAAGTAGACCAAGTCGATGTCAGAGCTGAGATTTAGTTCACCAGCGCCAAGTTTACCCATCGCAAGCACGCAGAAATCGCGGGATGGGTCGATCGGTCCTTTGAGCACGGCTGAGGTAGCTTCGAGGGCGCCGCGGACGCATTCTTCGGCGAGCCGCGAAAGGACCGTCGTTGTATCCGCCACGGTGAAGACACCAAGCAGGTCGGCTATCGCTATCCGGAGAAAAATCGAGCGCTTGAACTCGCCCAGCGCATTTATCGCGATGGCCTTGTCGTCCGGGTTGGGCGGTCGCAAAAAAACGATCGCGTCAAGTAGCTGAAGAGCCGTTTGCGAGCGGGACTCGGCGAAGATTGCGGGCCATGCCGGTCCAGCGTTGACGAGCCCAGCAGCGACGATCTGTGAAGAGCCAAGGCAGAAAATCAAATCGGTCGCAAGCGCCGGATCAGCGACCATTGAGCGAAGTTGATTCGGAGTGCGGTCACCGAGTTGGAGAAGATGGGCGAGCGCGAGGTGTTCATCCGGTGCCCGCTCGCGAATCGTCTGCAAAAGAAGAGTGGCCTGTCCGCGATCGTCGAGCCATCGCTCAAATTGTCCGGCGAGTAGGCGTTCGCTCGGCGCAAAATCCGTCGCGTCCATCGGCGTAAGCATAGCAGACAGGTGGAATTACTGTGCCAGTTGATGATTGATCAAGGGTCCGCCATTGATGCTACGGTGGCCGCAGCAGGCAGCTTGAGGAGCTTTGCGATGATCATTCTCTACACGACCGAACGCGACTATCCATGGGGGACATTGCGATCAACCCATGCGAGCAAGACCAAGGTAATTCTTGAGGAAAAAGGCTTGCCCTACCGGATTGAGAATCTGCCGCCGGGAAACCTGTGGAAGAAGCCCCCGGAAATGGTCGCGCGCCATCCGCTGGGCAAGGTGCCCTACATCGAGCATGACGGCCTGACGATCTACGATTCGACCGTAATCGGCGAGTATCTGGAGGAGCGCTACAGCTGGTCACGACTGATGCCGGACGACCCAGCCGAGCGGGCCCGCGTGCGAATGATCGAGCAATACGCCGACGAATCGATGCTGGTGGGCAGCCTTCCGCCTATCTGGATGCCGTACTGGAGTCCGCCGGAAAAACGCGATCTGGATCGAATGGAAAAGGGTCGGGAGGCGCTGCGCTCCCGCGACCTGCCATATATCGAGAAGCTACTCGCGGAAGCACCGGCGGGCGGCTATCTCTGTGGGAATTATACGCTTGCTGATGTGCCGATGATGGTCCTGGCGATGGTCCTTGAAGTGGATCAGCCGGACTTGAGTCAGTGGCCGAGCGTCAAGAACTACCTCGATTTTCTCCGTGCTCGGCCAAGCTACCGCGAGATCAGCCCGAAGACCAAGGTGGCCGACGCAAGCAGCTCGCGGGCATCAGGATAAGGGCACTATAGCTGCGCTGCTCTCGTCAGCCTCGATATCGTGGCGATGGCCGTGGTGGCGAATCGCGTGGACCGATTGGGTATGTGCGTGACGATGACGCTGCTGATGATGTTGCGCCGCCGAACGCCGCGTCTCTACAACCATCTCCAAGTGTGGTCGCTGGACAGGCTCGGATGATGCCACCAGATGACGGCGCCGCCCGTAGTGTCGTCCGTGATGCGCGACGCGATGCAGCGAGCCATGACGGCGGAACACCCGGGGAGGAGCGAAATCGGTGCGCACCAATTCTGGGGGCGGCGTCGCCTCATATTTCAGGTTGGGAAAGTATTGGTCCTCGTATTGCCGAACCTGAAGGGCTGCGAGGAATTCCGCGTAGTAGTTGCGCGAAGCGAAACCGAAACGAGGTCCATCGAAGCTGCGGTAGATTCTGTCAAAATCATTGCCGTAGATCTGCGCAGCCTCCGCCATACCGCCGGTGCCGTAATTGTACGCGGTGATTGCCAGCGGCCAACTTCCGAGCGAGTCATAATTGTAACGAAGCAATTGGGCGGCAGCGCGCGTTTCGGCGATCGGATCGAAGCGATCATCGTGATAAGGCGTGATACGCATGTATTCTTTGCCTGTGTCACGCGTGAACTGCCAGATACCCACCGCTCCCGCGCTGGATTTGGCGGTGTTATAGAAGCCCGATTCAATCGTGGCCAGACTTACGAGTTTCGGCGGCAGGCCTTCGTCAATGAAGATACGCTCCATCGCGGCCCGGTAGTTGCGGCTGCGGAGCAAGCCCGCTTCGTACTGTTCGCGCAGGCCCTCCTGAACACGAAGGTTCGATGCTGCTAGCGTATAGGCCGAAGGCGACTCGCCTTTGAAGAGCGCCGCCACCCGCCGCTCGTCGGGATCGGTTGGCTGGAGACCGGCTGCGAGGCGGCCGAGAATATTCGTGTATTTCTCGCGCAGGTATTCAGTCGTGGCTTGGACCTCGTCGCGGCTGGGCGCGCCGAAGCCCGGTAGATGCTGCACCTCGTAGATCTTCCAGAGGTTGTCTTTGTCGTGGATCACGAAGTCGCGCTCGCCGTATGCGGTAAACACGTCCACCCAAAATTTGATATTGGGCTCGAGCGCGGGCGGGCGCGGAAACTCTGCTGATCCGCCGGTTGAAGCGACGCTTTCGCCTGCGAAGCCAGGATTTGGAGCGCTTGGCTCATTCACCGGCTGCAACCGCTGCGCGTCTTCCGGAAAGCGCACTATCGTGTCGGCGCCAGCAAGCACGCGCGATGGTAGCGCAGTCACCGTCAAACCCAACGCCACCACGGCAAGCGAAGCGAATTTCAGGATTTTGCTAATCTCAACAGCTTTGCCAGGCAAGGTCTCCTCCCTCGCGAACCGTCCACCCCTAATCCGTCACGGGGACCTTCTTTGCAAGTCGTCCCTATAGGGGTAAAGCTTTGACTTAGCATAGTCAATGCCTTTGACTCATTGATGGACGCGGCCAGCAACTGAGTCGAGCAGACCTTCACTTAAGTGGGCGATGACACCATAGAAGCTTAACCTTTTGTCAATTGACGCATCACTGATCCTGACGTCTCAATCGATTTCGATTTTCGTCGAATGTCCATAAATGCCACGGATCAGAGGCTTTTTGGGTCGCCCCACTGCGCTCAGCATCGTCCGTGACTCAGGATGGATCACTGCACTTCCCGTGATGGGACAAGCTCCGAGGCGATCCTGGCCGAGCCCGCGAATACCTTAGGGATGGACGTCGCGCCTCACCGATCGGCGACAACGCCTCGTCTCTGCTACTCGCTAGGAATGGGCATGGGCGGTTGCCGGCGCGCGTCCGCATGCATTGACAACGCGCGTTGCGATCAGCCGCTCAATTTCCTCTTCAGAACGCCCAAGCTCACGCAGAATCGCGAGGCTGTGCTCGCCGATCAGGGGTGCTGGACGCCGCTGCACCGTCGTGGCGTTAGCAAATCGCAACGTGTGCCCGACTTCGAAAATCGAACCCGCCGTCGGATGGTCTTCCTGAATGACAATGTTATGCATTCGTAATGACGGCTCTATCGCGAGCTCATCGGGAGTAAAGGGTGCCGGGATTGCGCATGGGACGTTCTCGACGCGAAGCCGGCGTTCGGCACTGTGCGGGAGAAGCGGGGCTAACGCGGCCTCGATCGCGCGGGCGATCGTGCTGATCGCCAGCGGTTGATTACGTGCTTCAGCGAAAGTCGGCCAAGCTGAATCGGCGATGGAAAGAGCACGGCGGACGCCGTCCCATTCGCGATCGCTGTAGCACGCGATCAGGATCCATCCGCCTGCCGTCCGATACAGCGCGTTAGTAGGCGCGTGACCGCGCTGTTCGGCATCAAGTGGGAAGGTTTCGATTGCATGGTCGCGAAGGCCATGCACGTCCGACATCGCGAGCAATCCAGCGCCAGTTTGCGGCACTTCGATGTATTGGCCGAGGCCGCTGCCTTCGCGTTCAACCAGGGCTGCGATAACCATCGCGGCGGACGTGAGGCCGCATCCGTAGTCCATATGCGTAAGGTAATGCGCAGGCTGATTACTCTCGCCACCGGTGCGAGTCAGCAGGCCAGTGATAGCTGAATGCAGCGGTTCAAAGGTCGGTAGGCTCGACCACGGGCCGTCGTTGCCGTAACCGGACGAATGACAATAGATGAGGCGTGGATTGAGCTTGCGCAGGTCCTCCCAACCGACACCAAGCCGATCCATCGCACCGGCCCGCATGTTGTTGTGGACGACATCGGCACGACGCACGAGGTCATGGACGATACGGCGTCCGTCGGCCGACTTGAGATCAATCGCGAGGCTTTCTTTCCCGCGCTGGACTCCCAGCAGGATGCTCAGTTGCGGACCGCGCATCGGGTCGCCGCCATACTCTTCGACCTTTATTACACGGGCCCCAAGGTCGGCAAACAGCCGATTGGCGAAAGGCCCCGCCATATACGCGCCGAAATCGAGCACGAGAATCCCATCCAGCGGGCCAAGCCGTGGCGATGATGAGGATACGCCGGTACTGTTGGTGGTCGAGTGCTCGACGATGGTGCCGTTTGCTCGCGGCGTTGATGCTGCTGCGGCGGTTGCTCCGAGCAATTTGGTGTTGTCCTGGCCGGGTTCGGGAATCTCGCGCCGAACCGTAATCGGTGTCCGGCTGAATTTGGCCAGGCGGCCCAGTGAGCGCGTGCCGTCAGGGGCGACATCGACCAGGCCGTTGGCCTCCATTTGTTCCAGCCAGAGGGCATCGCCCGGTTGAAGCGCGGGCATGCAGCAGACGTCGTTTTTGGCCAGCAAGTCGCACCAATGTCTTGATGGCTGGCTCTTAAAGGTGCGGTCGAGAAACCCCCACAGCTCCTGCGCGACAGCCGGATCGAGAGGGACGGCGAGACTATGCGGATCGGCGTCGGCGACCGCCAAATCGTCGCGGCCCAGCAACTTGAGCAGGCGATCGAAAGCGCCGCGCGGCCCGGTATGGGCCTGTATCCAGCGACCATCGGCACATTGGAAAAGCTCAACGACTATCCGAAGATTATTGTGACGCGTCGAGATACGGCTACCTGGCATCAATGGACCACCGGCACCGCCTCCGACCCAGCGGGCATTGCTGAGGATCGCGATGCCATCGAGAAGTGAGGTCGTGACGGCTTGACCATGGCCGGTTCGCTCGCGTTCAAGCAAAGCACCAAGGATGCCGAGCTGGAGCATCCATGCGGCGCCGTAGGTCGCATGAGGCCAGCCTAAGAAGACCGGCGCGCCGCGCACGCCTTCCTGAACATGTTGCAAGCCGTATTGCGCTTCGATCAACTCACCATAGACCGGAGCGTCGCCGGCATGAGGGTCGGCGGCAAGATCAGCGATGGAGCGCGGGTAGGCTGTGAGAGTCGCGGTAATCTGCCGCTGACTGAGCGGATAATCGAGGAGGCTGAACGGCTTCTGCATCCATGAATGAGCGGTGTTGAGGATAATGTCGGCAGAGGCGAGCAACCGTTGCCATCCGCCGGTAGAGATATCGTGGGCGGTCGGAATGACGCTCTTCTGGCCGCGCAGCCATACACGGGAACCCGCCAATGCGCGAACGGGATCGCCGCCCTCAGGCTCGACCCGGATAACTTCGGCGCCGAGGTCAGCGAGGACCATCCCGGCGATCGCGGCGGCGGGTGAGCGTTCCGATAAATCGAGCACGCGAACGAGTCCATCGAGCGGTCCAGCCATGATCAGCCTCCAGCCGCGATACCGACGGCGCCATCGATACTTATGGCTGAGCGATAGGACGAATCGGCGGCAAAATCAAACGCCTGGATGGGCAACCGCATCCGCATTTCAATTCACACCGTGTGTAAAGATGTATGGCGATGAAGGTGTCTGTATCCCGCACGCGTCGTAGTATGCTCAGACCGGGTTGCAAGCTCGCATTGAAGAAAACCCGACGAGGCAAACCTCCAGCGGAATTCAAATAAATAATGACTAATCAAGCGAAGATGCAGGTGCGGCTGATTGATTATGCGCGGGCGCCGCT
Organism: Binataceae bacterium (SeqCode); assembly: GCA_035524095.1. GTDB lineage: Bacteria > Desulfobacterota > Binatia > Binatales > Binataceae > DATJUF01. Next base: position 20,772 of record DATKPK010000144.1, read on the forward strand.
GGAAAAACTCTATGCGGCCTTTCGCACCTGTTACTCAGCCGATACGCCAATCGAGATTTGGGAAAAGATCGAGGCCGAAAAGATCAGCCGCGAGAAAATCCGCGATTTTATTGGCGAGCGGCTCAAGACCGGTCACGCTTCGCCGCTTGAACAAGTGGTTTTCTGGTTCGCGATTTCAGGGGTGTCCCGGTCGTTGTCGCATCAGTTCGTACGCCATCGGATAGGTATCAGCTTCGAACAGCAGAGTCAGCGCTACGTCAAGTTTAAACAGGACAAGCTCGCCTTTGTGCTGCCGGAATCATGGTCGCGCGCCGGGATGGATACGGAGTTCGCGGAGTTGCTGGAAAAGACCTCGGAACTCTATGCGCGTGCACTGAAAGCTGGAATCCCAGCAGAAGACGCGCGTTTCGTGCTGCCCAACGCAGCGCCGACCAACTTCCATGTGATGGTCAACTTCGCCGAGATGCTCCATATTTGCGACCTCCGGCTATGCGTGCGCGCACAATGGGAAATTCGCCGGATGGTCGCTGTGATGCGTGCGGAAATCAAGCGGGTGCTGCCGGAAATCGCAGTGTTCCTGCAGCCCAAATGCGGCGAGAATCGGATGGGCTATTGCGACGAATCGCTCGACGAATGGCGCAAATGCCCGCTCGGCCGCATCCGGCCCCATAAGTCGGTTCTGTTCGAGTTGCATGAGCGCTACGGCAAGAACAAAGCTCAAGCACTGGGCGAGGAAGAATTCAAAGCGGTGGAGGAGTTGGAACAATTGTGAAACACGCAGATGTAGGCCTCGCTTGCGAGGCCGTGCACACACGAGTCTGCGAGCGCTGTGCCTGAAGAATCTGAATTCTCGCTTGCGAGCAGTGCACATGCGAGTGCGCAACTCCTGTGCCTCAGGAATCTGAAATTTCGCCCGCAAGGCCGCGCATCGGCACGTAGAGCTGAGCTCCTGAGGCCGTTAACGACTGAGTCTGTGAATGGAATCGGTGTAAACTAGGCGTCGAGCACTGCGCCTGAAGAATTTTGAGATGCGTCGAAAATAATTTGCGATGGGACTGATCGAATACAGCTACCCAGGCGGCGCCGACCGCATAATCGATCCCTGCTCCCTCTGCCGCCATGCCGAGGGTGTCTGGAGCATTGCCTGGCCCAACTTACCCGACGATGCGCTTTACCTCGTATGCGGCAAATGCCTGTGGCGCAAATTCCACGAAGTACCTAAGGGCATCGTCCGCAGCGGATTGGTCCGCCGGGTTTTCCATGGCCGCGTCTTCGGCCGCGACAGCGCCTGACACTTCAATTGCCTTGACTTCAGGTGGAAGGACGGCCCGCATCGGGCCACCCTCGCCTGTTCCTTTATCCGCATCATCGAAGACAGCCGCGTTCGCCGCCTTACGCGAATCGATGCTGGCATGCGGACGTTGCCCGAAGCTGGTCGAATCGCGGTCGCGCGTAGTGCCAGGTGACGGTGCCGTACCAGCCGAAGTCGCTTTTGTCGGGCTTGCGCCCGGACGTTTCGGCGGCGACCGTACCGGGATTCCTTTCGACGCTGATCGGTCAGGAGAATTGCTTCGGCGCATGATCAAGCACGCGGGGCTGCGCGGGGTCTTTATCACCAACGTCGTGCGCTGTAATCCGCGCGATCTTCGGGGGCGCAATCGCGATCCCGATGCGAGCGAGATCGCCAACTGCCGCAGCCATCTGACAGCGGAGCTTGCGATGGTTAATCCGCGAATCGTTGTCTGTTTGGGGCGGATCGCGTGGAATGCACTCGCGGGCCGCGAAAATCCATTCGAGCCACAACGTCCAAAGGTCATCGAGGTTCACGGTAGCCGGCTGTTACCGCTGTACCATCCGGCGTACGTAATCCGTGGCGCATATGCGGAACGAAGCTACCGCCGCCATTTCGTGTGGCTCGCCAGGATGTTGCGCGAAATCGTCTCCGCACATCTCCCAAACCCGAACGATTGACCCGCCGTCGTACCCCCGCGATGCTGTCGGTCAGTGGAAATCACACCCGAAGCAATCGCCGCCGGGATGCGCCGCGAGCATTACATCACTAATCAGCGGGTCGAGACCGCAGTCTACCTTGCACTCGCGCTCGACAAGCCTCTCCTGATCGAAGGACCGGCGGGCGCGGGCAAAACCGAAATTGCCAAGGTGGTGGCGGCGATGCTCGCGACTGACCTGATCCGCCTGCAATGCTACGAAGGACTCGACGAGGCGCGCGCGCTTTACGAATGGAATTACCAAAAGCAGCTTTTGCGCTTGCAGGCTGGCAAGGGCGAAGGTGGCGAATGGGCGGAGATTTCAGCGGACCTCTTTTCACGCGATTATCTGCTTGAACGGCCGCTGCTCAAGGCGATCACTGCGCCGCGCAAGGTTGTACTGCTGATTGACGAAATCGACAAGGCTGACGAGGAGTTTGAGGCGTTCCTGCTCGAATTGCTCTCCGACTTCCAAATCAGTCTGCCGGAACTCGGAACTATCCGGGCAAATCAGCCGCCAGCGGTTATCCTAACTTCGAATCGGGCTCGTGAATTATCGGAAGCATTGCGCCGCCGCTGCCTCCATCTATTTATCGATTTCCCCGGAATCGAGCAGGAACGCAAAATCATCGAGCTGAAAGTACCGGAACTCGAAACGCGTCTGGCGGCCGAAGCCGCGCGCTTCGTCAACGCGCTGCGCAAGCTCGAGCTCAAGAAATCACCCTCAATTGCTGAGACGCTCGATTGGGCCCGCGCTCTAGTAAGAATTGGCGCTAAAGAACTCGACGCGTCAGTGCTTCGCATGAGCCTCGGCGTGATGCTCAAGCATGAAGAGGACCGTGCCGTGGTCGAGTCAAAGCTTTCTTCGATTGCGACTCGAACGCGCTAGGTATCTGCGAAATCCATGGCGTGGCGCGATAGCTTGCTCGAATTTATCGAGATGTTGCGGGCCGCCGGAATACGAATTTCGGTGGCCGAGTCGCTCGACGCGATGCGTGCCGTTGCGGCCGTCGGCCTTGAGCAGCGCGGACGCGTGCGCGAAGCGCTTGCATCCACGCTGCTCAAAGATGAAGCCGAACGCGGCGTCTTCGACGACGCGTTCGCTCAATATTTCGGCGGAGGGCGCGGGCCACTGCGCGAGGGCGGGCGTCGCGCACCCTCGCGCAGCGGCCTTATCGGCATTGGCGGAGACAGCGGTGGGGCGGGCTCCGCGCAGCCAGAGCGCGCGCGGCCCGTCCCACCGCTGTTGGAGAGTGGGACTAGGCGGCAGGATGCCGCCCAGTCCCACTCCCCAACTGAGCCGCAGACGCAAGCGAAGACCCCAGATGAGAGGCACACCGGGGGAGAGGCCGCGCCCTCTGCTGGCCCAGCCTCCCCATCCGCCTCCGATAACACCAACGCCGACGGGAATGAGGACAGTACGGCCGCGCGGCATGACACCCTGTCGCCGGGTCGCGGGACCGCGGAGTTACTCGCTGCCCTCGAAAAGGCGATTGCTGGCGCGAGAAGCGGCGACGCATCGGACAGTACTGCGGCAGGACGCGCCGCGCGATTGCGCGAGACCGAACGGCTACCGTTCGCCGGCTATGACGATCTCGCATACCAGCAGGCGCGCGATATCTTGAAAGTTCTGCGGCGGCGTCTGCGGGCGCGGTTGGCGCGCCGATTGCGCATCGCGGGAGACGGACGAATCGACTTTCGCCGGACTGTCCGAGCCGCGACGCAACATGGCGGAATCCTTGCAGAATTGCGCTTTCGCAACCGCCGTCCACGTCACTTGGACTTACTGCTGTTGGGCGATGTCTCTGGTTCGATGCGTTACGCAGCGGTCCTCATGCTTGAGCTGATGGCAGGGGCACAAGACCTTTTCCGCCATGTCCGAAGCTTCGTTTATATAGACAGCCTTGCCGAGGCGGGATTCGAGCTAGGCCATCTGGTGACGGTACCGGCCGTGGATTTTATGGCCCGCTCGGATTTTGGCAAGGTGCTGACGGAACTTTGGGAACGGCGCGCCGCCTTGGTCTCGCGCGCCTCGATAATCGTGATCATCGGCGACGGCCGCAACAATCGGAGGCCGCCGCGCGCGGAGATCCTGCGGGATCTGCGGCGCGGCTGTCGGTCCGTCATCTGGCTCAATCCGGAGCCGCCGGAGCGCTGGGGGACTGGTGATAGCGCGATAGCTCGCTATGCTCGCGCTGCCGATCAGTTAGTCGCATGCGGCAATTTAGAAGCGCTGGAACGCAGCTTGGCAAGCGCCGTTTGAGTCCTGACGGTACATAGCGCCATTCAGAAAACTTGTAGATAATACGCGTGCCATAAGCTAAAAATGGTTGTCCGAAGAAAGCCAAGCCGCGCGGCTGCGCGAAATTCGAAGCTGCAGTGAGCGGCTGCACAACGATGCTGAGGAGACGAGAAGAACCTGGTGAAACATCGCAAAGCTGATCGTATGAGAACGGCCCGCGCGGCAATGATGCTTGCGGTGATTTTCTTGCTGGGGGCTCATCGTGCAGGGGCACAGACGGCGGCTGGAAGCCTGACTGCTGTTAGCGGCACTGTAACCATCACACGAGGAACCGCAACGATTCCGGGCGCTTACGGCACCCCGGTGCAGGTCGGTGATCGTATCGCGACCGGGCCGAGCAGTAGTGCGACCGTCACGCTGGGCGATGGCACGCAGATGGAGTTGACCGATTCTGCGACGCTGACAATCGATAAGGAACTGGTCTCAAGCACGGGCACACGCCAGAGCACGCAAGTCTCGTTGCTCAGCGGCATAGTGCGTTCTCTCGTGCGGTTTACGCCAGGGACGCCGCCTAACTACGAGGTGCACACCCCAAATGCGGTCGCTGCGGCGCGAGGCACCAGTTATGACACGCAGTACTCAAAGGGCGTGCCGAACGACAAATATCCGGGCTGCCTCGAATTCACCAACGTCAACGTCTTTGACGGAGTCGTCGGAGTGACTAACCCCACCAATCCGACCTCGCCCGAAGTACAAGTCAAACCCGGCCAGAAGGTAATTGTGCCGTGCGGAGCAGCCCCGTTGATAGCGGGTACAACCGCTGGTATCGGTACGGGTGCCTTGGTTGCGGGCGGCATAATTGTCGGCGCAGGTGCCGGTGTCGGCGGAGCGGCGGCGGCCGGAGCCTTCGACGGCTCCAGTGGCGGAGGCCCTCCACCGAAAAAAGCGGTTACCGGTAACAACTGAGGCCTTTGATGGAAAGGCCTCGGTGCCGTCTGCTAGTCCATTAGCCAGCTCTTCATCTTGAGCTCGAGAAGGCCTTGGAGAAGGTTTGATGGCTGCGCGGAGCGGCAAACCGCTGCACCGGAGCGCGACGATCACCGTCGTCATTGGCTTCGTGATGGTCTGCGCCGCCGCGGCGCTGAATGATCTCTACCCGCATGCCCTTGAGCGGGTACAACTGGCCACCAACGACTGGCGGCTTTATCACGTGCAGATGCCGAAGCCGACGGGTGATGTCGTCATCGCCCGCATCGACGATAAGAGCGTCAAGCAATTGGGGCGTTGGCCCTGGGATCGCCAAGTCGAGGCGCGCCTCGTAAATGCGCTGGCGGCCGACAAGGCCGCAGTGATCGGTTTCGATCTGCTTCTGAGCGAGACCGACCCCGCCGATATCGAACGCAAACAGATAATTCAGCAGTTGCGTGACTCAGGAGTGAATGAGGCAGCACTCGCTGATCTCAAAACCGAAAATAACGACCAGGAGTTAGTTCAGGCGATCAAAGCGCAGGGCGAGACTTACCTCGGATACGCCTTCAGCAGCCATGAGCTTCAGCAGATTGCCGGAACCGGCCTGCAAGGCTATCTCACGACGTTCCTTCAACCGCCGCCGCTCGCTTATTCGATCGTTCTGAAGACCGCCGGCTCGAAAGTGCGAACGGTTTGGGCGAAGGGTTATTTGCCACCGATTCCCAGCCTGAACGCGGCGGCGCGCGGGGTGGCTTACGTTGATATCGACGCCGACAGCGACGGCACCGCCCGATCATATCCGGCGGTAGTGGAAATCAATAAGCGCTTCTGTGTGCCGTTGTTCCTCGCCTTGGCCGATGCCTATAAGGGTCACTCACCCTTAATGCTTTCGTTCAACGCCCAGGGCGTAGCCGGAATCAAGATCGCGGGCGAATCGATTCCCGTCGACGAAATCGGGCGCATGATGGTGCACTTCCGCGGCAAGGCGGGAACCATTCCGTCATATTCGATCGCCGATATAGTTGCCGGACGGACGCCGCCGGGCGCCTTTGACCGCAAGATCGTAGTGGTCGGCGTGACCGGTCATGCCTTGGGGGACCGCTTCGTCACCCCGATGGGCGGTGATTTTCCCGGAGTCGAAATCCTGGCCAACGCCGTGGATAACGTGCTTGCAGGAGACTTCGTGACGCATAACGGACGGCTCGCGCTAGAAGAGGAATGGGCGGGCCTGCTGCTCGGCGTAGCGGTAAGTATTACGGCGGCCGTGATGTCAGCCTTTGCGAGCGCGATAGTCGCGATCGTCCTTCTCGGAGGCTATCTCGGCTATGCGACCTACCTTCTGCGCGAGAATGGTGAGTTGCTCGGAATTGTCTTTCCCTTGGTGACGATCGGCCTGACTTATACCGTTACAACGAGTTGGCGGTACTTCACTGAAGGGACCGAAAAACGCTATATCCGGCATGCTTTCGAGCATTATCTGCATCCCGACGTTATCGCCTCACTCGTCGATAGCCGCGATGGGCTGAAACTAGGTGGCCAGCGCTGCCATTTAAGTATCCTGTTTTCAGATATCGTGGGGTTCACGACTCGCGCTGAGCGCTCGGAAGCCGAGCCGCTGGTGGCACTGCTCAACGATTACACGACGGTAATGACCAACCTCGTACTGGAGAGCGGCGGGGTGGTGGACAAGCTGATGGGCGACGGCATCATGGCGTTCTGGGGACCACCGCTGAATCTGCCGGATCCGGCGCGCAAGGCCGTTGATTGTGCACTCCGGATGCTTGAAGAGCTGGAGAAGCTGGCTGCGCGCGACGAACGTTTCCGCGATTTCCGGATCGGTATCGGGATCTGCACCGGCGAAGCGATCGTGGGGAATTTCGGCGGCGATCGCTCGTTCAGCTATTCGGTGATCGGCGACACGGTAAACCTGGCATCCCGGCTCGAAGGCCTGACGCGCCAGTTCAAAGTTAGTCTGCTGGTGAATCAGCAGACGGTTGAGGAGGCAGGCGAAAGCCTAATCGCACGGTCGATCGGGCGGGTGCGGGTGAAGGGCAAGGACCAGCTCGTCGAAGTCTCAGAGGTGATCGCCCGCGAGGGCAACGGCACCGACGCCGCTTATTATCGGAAGTTTGCCGAAGCGATTGACCAGCTGCATCATGGCAAATCGCCGGAAGCAGCGTTGCGTGAGATGCTCACGGAACGTCCCGACGATCATGTGATCGCGATGTGCCTTGAGCGGTTGCATGCCGCGGGCAGCAACCTGCCCTCAGAGATGGTCTTCGAGTTCGATACGAAATAAGTGGGGCTTTATTGCCAATCAGATTCTATTTGCGGCTGCCTCGCAGCCCGTCGGGCACTCGGGCTAGACCCTTCGACTAAGATGCCGTGCGATGGGGTAACGTCAAATCGAATACCGCGCACATCTTGGCGATCAGCCAGTTCGCCCGATTGCGCGCTCGATCATTCCGCGGGACATTAGTCAAAAGCTCGTGTGTTTCGGTCATTCGCAGTGCGATCACTTCGCCAATCCTGGATGCAGCTTCCGGATGGGTCTTGAAGAGTTCGCTAAAGCCGTCGTGATCGAGTTCAAGCAATTCAGCATCGGTGCTGGCGCGAACGGTCGCAGTTCGCGGCTCACCGGTCATCAGGGCCATCTCGCCGAAAAAGGCCGGGCGGCTAAGGTCGCGGATATGGACCTGGTGGCCTTCACTGTTAGTAGCGACAACTTCGACGGTTCCCGAACGAATAATGAAGATTGAGTCGCCCTTGTCGCCCTCCCGGACGATTGCTTCACCAGCACCGAACTTCTGCACCGTGACTTCGGGAACCAGGAGCTTGAGTTCATCGTCGTGGAGCGGGCGCAGGAAATCGACTTGGCGCAATTCGGCGAGCATATTGCGCTCAAAGGCCTCGACACTGGGACGTGCGCCGTCCTCAGGCATCATGCGCAGCTGGCGGATTGGAGCTGGAATGTCGATGGACTTGCGGCGCAGCAGATACCACAAGGCACTCGAAACGGTATCGTGCAGGCGTTCGGCGTCAGCAAAATCACTCATCCAGTATTTCACGCGATAGCGGATCGAATAGTCGGCGTATTCCCAGGCGTAGACGTCGGGACTAGGGTTCTGCAGAATCCCCGGCACGCTGCGTAGTGCTTCGAGGATGACTTCGCGCACGTAGTTCGGCGGGGTGCCGTAGCTCAGCCCGATCACGATCTCGTCGGCGACCACGCCATTGGAGTAGTTGATTACGACCCGCTTCGCGAGATCGGAATTGGGGATTTCGAGCCGTTCATTATTGCGCGTTACGACCGTTGTCGATCGCCACGAGATACCCTGCACTCGTCCAACGAACGTATCCGACCTTACCCAGTCGCCTGGCGCGAACGGGCGGCTCATCTGCAATGTGAGCCCACTAAAGATATTGCCCAGGCTCTCTTGGAGCGCGAAACCGAGCACCACGCCAATAACCGCCGAACTGGCCAGTATTGGTGTCGGATCGACGTGCGTATCCTTGGTCAGTACCGCGATCAGGACCACCGCATACGACAGCAGCATCAGGAGGTCTTTGAGGATGGTGGAAAAATGCGTCCGCGTGCGATGGGCCGCGGCGTCCGCCATCGCGAGCAGCATGTAGATGACGCCCCAGCTCACCAGAACGAGCGAAGTAGCGTTGACCCATCGTGCCCACATGAGGCCGGCGGCGGTCAGCGGCGTGGCGACGGCGTCGATCACGAAGCCGATGGCACACATCACCAGTCCGCGAATCGGGACGTTATGCGAACGGCGAAAGGCGAAGGCGGTCAGCGCGAAAACGAGCGCGATGACAATCTCGGCGAACGAGCCCAGGTTCGGGCCCAGGAGATACAAGCCGGCGATTATCTGGAGTGGAGTGGCCTGCATCGCATTGCGGAACGCTAGAGACCGATCACTTCGGCAATGTCGTCCAGCAGCTTGAGTGCGTCGAAGTATTCGGCAGCGATCGCACGGGCTGCGCGGGCGTGCGCCGCGTAATCAGCATTGATGGCGCGTATCGCCTCGACGGCTTCATCGGCGTTGTCGAACCCAAGCAGGCCGTGGCCTTCAGGGATAAACTTCTCGAAGCCGGTGCGCTGCGTGACGACCGGGCGTCCTGCCGCGAGATAACAGGCCGTGCGATCGCTGAACCATCCGGAGCGAGTGCGCGCGTAGATATCCTTGGCGACGGTGAATTCGCCTCGCGAGCTTGCGATGTATGAGCGGTAGTTATCGAGATCGAGCGACATCGGCACCACCGGACGGAAAGAGAAACCGCCTTTGAGCGCGGCTTCGTAATCGGGACCGGAGTTGAGGTCGGTCGCAAGTTCGATGGGCTGATCGGCGCGGCGGGCAACGTCTAGCATCTTGCGGAAGTTGACGTGCTTCGACCAATAGAAAGTGTCGCCGCCAATCATCACATCGCTGCCCTTGTTGTTCCAGGTTCCGACGGTAGTGAAGGCATCCGGCGAAGCTTGGCCGACCCCCTCATGCCATTGGTCAAGCAACACCGGCGGCCGCGTCGGATGCCAATGGACGTTGGCCGTCGGCAACAGACAATCGGGGTTGCCGAGATTTGCGCCGTAGCTGAAGAAGAGCTGATGTCCGGCGGCCTTGCGGGTGAATTTCTCGTCGTGCCGCTGGAGCTTGATTTGCATTAGGCCCGGGTCGGTTTCGAGGTAGACCATGCGGGCCGATTGATGCTCTTCGCGGGGGAAAGTAGCACCGCACAAATTGATCACCGCATCGGCCTCGGCGAGCAGTTGACCGCATCGCTCACGGCTGAGCCCGATATATTCCGCATGGACGTGATCGTAGAAGGACCAGCGATCGGCAAAGCCGAAGCGTCCGAGAGCGGCGCTAAGCAATTTAAGATTGGATGTCGGATCAGGGACTGAAGCGGCGGTCACGGGATCGTATGCCCACGCGCCGTTATCCTCGATGTAGAAGACATCGAGGCCGAGCCGGCTGAAACCTAAGATATGATGAATTAGCTGCCACATCACGCCGGCGAACGGATACTGTGCCGCGAGATGTAAGATGACGATTTTGCCTTTGCGCCGGCCTTTCATCGATGTATGCGCAAGTTCAGCTTGTCAGAATTAGCGTCTCTCCGCGATACGCCGCAAATCATCGGTGAGCTTAGTTACGGCGATTTTGCGTTGGCTCAGCTGCGCCGCCTCTTCTTCGCTGAGTTCCGCCAGGTAGCATCCGCGCGCGGGCAGAAAGAGTACTGAACGGTAGGGGAAACCGATACGGATTTCGGGATAGCACCGATCGGCGATGATCCCTTCCTGAGCGGCTTCGGTGACCCGCTCAACGATCTCGTCGCTGTCGCGATAGACCAGGACGGCGGCAGCACGCAACCGCGCAGTACGGTGATCGGGCGGAACCCCGGCGGTGCGGCGGACGATCTCTTCGGCGAGCGTGCGATCGTCGGCGTCTGGGCCGAGCCATCGATGAGAATTGGTGCCCGGAGCACCACCAAGTGCATCGACCTCAAGACCGCCGTCGTCAGCCAGCGTGGGAATCTGCGCGAGTCGAAAATAGAAGTGGGCTTTGATCCGTGCGTTATCGGCGAACGTGGCTCCGTCTTCGGGTGCCTCGGCTTCGATTCCGGCGTCGCGCAGCGACATTAGATGCAAATCGAAACCGCGCAGGATCGTACGATACTCGGCCAGCTTGGCCGGATTGGTGGTCGCGATCAGCAGCGGATTCATCGTCGCGCCGCCGCCTTCAATTCCGCTCAGGCACTGGTTGATAGGTGAACTTGAGGGCTGAGCGTTCGCGATGGTCCTCGATTGCGAGTTCAATCAGCCGGTCAATCAGTTGTGCTAATGGCACGCCGGTCGCCTCCCACAGCTTGGGGTACATGCTGATCGATGTGAAGCCAGGGATTGTGTTGACCTCGTTGACGAAGATTTCGCTGAAGTCATGGCGTGCGAGAAAATCCACCCTCGCCATCCCGCGCAACGAGAGCGCCTTGAATGCCGCAACTGACATCTCACGGACGCGCCGCGTCACGGCCGCCGGTAGCTCTGCAGGGATACGAGTGTCGGCCCCGTCAGGATCAACGTATTTCGAATCGTAGCTGTAAAAGCTATGCCCATGCTTCACTACGATTTCGCCGAGTATCGACGCTGCAGGGGCATCATTGCCGAGCACGGCGCATTCGAGTTCACGGCCTTCGCAGGCCGCTTCGATCAGGACTTTGCGATCGTACTGGAAGGCGTCATCCAGCGCAGGACCTAGCTTGCGCACGTTGACGACCCGCGTGATTCCAATCGACGAGCCGAGCGCGTTAGGCTTGACGAACACCGGATAGCCAAGTGCGTTGGCATAGCGGCGTGCGAGTGCGGGCTTGCGTTGATAATCGCTGGCAGTCAAGGCGAAGTAGCGCACGACGGCGATACCGGCGCTTGCCAGCAGCCGTTTCTGCGCGTCCTTGTCTATCCCTATCGCCGAGCCGAGCACGCCGGCGCCGACATATGGGATGCCTGCAAGGTCGAGTAGGCCTTGCACGGTACCATCCTCGCCGAACGTCCCATGAAGTACCGGAAAGACAACATCCAGCGGACCCGGCAATGGCGGCCCGCCGTGGCCGTTATCGCCGTGACCTTTGCGCGAGGGCGTACTGACAAGGGCGCGGCTATCCGGGTACGGCAGCAGGCTGACCGGCAGACCACCGCGGCCTAGCGCGCCAAGTTTTGGCGTTGCCTCCGCGAGCATCCGCAACGCGTCGCTCTGTAATGACCAACGGCCGTCCCGGCCTATTCCAATGGGCACGATTTCGTAGCGGCGGGGATCCATCGCCGACATCACGGTGAGTGCGGACCGCAGCGAAATCTCATGCTCACCCGACCGTCCGCCGAAGAGCACACCGATGCGAAGTTTTTTTGTACGCGCCATCCCAGACTCCCCGCCTCCCAACCATCCTCACCAAGCCCGCGTTAGGGGTACAAATCAAACACTAAGAGTCGTTACGCAGACCACAGTGATTCTGTCATGGCGCTGCACTCTGTTCGAGGGGTCAAAGGCCTGAGCGCGAAAAAACCGGACTGGACGAACTTCCGAACATTATCGCCGTTCGCCCAGCGTCGAAAGCGAACCGTAAGAGCCAATTCAAGGATGGGTGAAACTTATTGCCGATAATTCGGAGGCTCCTTGGTGATGAAAACGTCGTGGACATGGCTTTCGCGCTGGCCCGCGTCGCTGACACGAACGAATTTTGCCCGCTTACGCAATTCGGTCAGATTCGCCGCACCGACATAGCCCATTCCGGCCTGCAATCCGCCGATCAACTGTTCGAGGTTGGTCGCGAGCGCACCACGATGAGGCACGCGGCCTTCGATACCTTCCGGCACCAGCTTGCCTTCGGGCACATCGCTCTGGCCGTAGCGGTCGCGAACGCGATCGCTCATAGCGCCGAGTGAGCCCATTCCGCGATACAGCTTATACGTGCGGCCCTGATACAGGATCGTCTCGCCGGGACTCTCTTCCGTGCCCGCGAAGAGCGAGCCGATCATCACGCTGGAGGCACCAGCGGCGAGCGCTTTCGTGATATCGCCCGAGAAGCGGATACCGCCATCTGCGATCACGGGAACGTTGCGCGGCTCGGCGGCGGCGACGCAATCCATCACCGCTGTGATTTGCGGCACGCCTACCCCGGCAACGATGCGTGTGGTGCAAATCGAACCCGGTCCCATGCCGACGCGAAGGGCGTCCGCGCCGGCCTCAACCAGGGCCTTGGCGCCCTCGCCGGTGGCGACGCTGCCCGCCACGATATCGATCTCCGGCCATTCGCTGCGCGTCGCCTTGAGCGCGTCGATAACGTTGCGGGAATGGCCATGCGCAGTGTCGATACAAAGAATATCGACGCCGGCTTTGGCGAGCGCGGCCGCACGTTCTTCTCGATCCGGGCCCACGCCGATCGCAGCTCCGACCCGGAGGCGGCCCATGCGATCCTTGCTGGAAAACGGATGGCGCGTGGCCTTGTCCATATCCTTGACCGTAATCAGGCCGCGCAACCGGTTGTGCTCGTCAACCAGCGGGAGCTTTTCGATCCGGTGGGCCTGCAGAATCTCCTTCGCCTCGTCGAGATTTATTCCCGGAGGCGCCGTGATCACCCGTGTGGTCATAACCTCCCGCACCGGACGATCAAGGCGCCGCTCGAAGCGCAGATCGCGATTAGTCAGGATACCGACCAATCTCTCATTCGCGACGACCGGCAGGCCGGAGATGCCGTGACGGTGCATTATCGCGAGCGCATCATCGATGGGCTGTTCCGGATGTACCGTGACTGGATCAGCAATCATCCCGCTTTCGTATTTCTTGACCCTCGCGACCTCGGCCGCCTGCTCCTCAATCGAGAGGTTGCGATGAATAAAGCCGAGGCCGCCAAGCTGAGCGATAGCAATTGCGGCGCGCGATTCCGTCACCGTGTCCATCGGACTCGAGACGAGGGGGATGTGCAGTCGAATACGCGGACTGAGCCAGGTGGCGACGTCGCATTGCGAGGGCAGCAGATCCGAGAGCTGTGGCAGCAAGAGCACGTCATCGAATGTGAGACCTTCGCGAAGCTCCTGAAACGGCATTGATTGCTCCTGATATGACAAAAGCCCGCAGTTTTCCTGCGGGCTTTTCAGCTCGAAACCTAATCCGGAGTTTTATCCGGCAGCACCATGACTAAGGGTAACAGATGTGCGATAGACAAGCAATTCGCCACACCCGCGTGGAACCTGAAGATCCGATGCGTCGGCTAACCGAGAGGGCCGCGCCATTTATTTGATGCCGCTGTCACGAGAATTAGGGATATCATTGCCGTCATCAACGAACGACCGAGAAGAGAGGGCTGATGGCTGAGAATCCGCAATTGTCGCGCAATATGGCTGCTTTCGGAGAGCGCACGCTCAACGAGGCCGAAGAATACCGCTGGCAGAGTGAGAAGTTTGACCTCATCAGCCGTACAATCGCGCGACTCGCGACTCGCCGGGCGCTAGCCGACGTTGGCTGCTTCACAGGCATGGCTACCGCACAGTACCGATCACTCGGTTTCGCACGGGTGGTGGGGTTTGACGCTTCTGTTGACGCCCTCAAGCTCGCTTCAAATCGCGGCATTGACGCTCGCCGCTGGCTCATTGGCGAAACCTCATGTCCCGCCGAAGACAATGAGTTCGACGTGATCATCGCTGCGGATATCATCGAGCACCTGATCGATACCGACGGCTTTCTGCGCGAACTCGCGCGCGTTCTCAGCTCCGGCGGCTTTCTGATCGTCACAACACCCAACCTCGCCGCCTGGCGCTCGCGGATGCGGATGCTGCTCGGTAAACCTCCCTTGAGCTACCCCGGTGCTTCTCCCTCAGTTCAAGCTGACGAGATGATCGATCTAAACCATATTCGCATCGCGAACTGCCGCGAATGGGAGACTCTCTTCCGGGCGCACGGATTCACTGTGATCGATGTCAAAGGATGGTCGCTGATGCATGCGGTTAGCGGCGGAATTGGAGTGCGCGTCCGCAAGCTGATCGATGGCTATCTCACCAGGGTACCAACCTTAGCCTTTGGCCTGATGTTCTTGCTGGGCAAATGAATCACTCGTCCGGATCGCCTGTCACCGGCTAGCCCCAGCTCCGGGACCGCTCGCTCCCGAAGCCCTTAAAGAGCATGGATCGGACCGCCGACAATCACGTTGACGGGGAGGCCTTCGAGGCTGTCGGGCATTGAGTCACGCAGCGCCGGGCCATCTTCGGTAACATAAACGTCTAGTCGCGGAACGCCTGGCTCGTCCGAGGCGCCAATGCCGACGCCGGTAACACTCGGTATCGCGAAAAGATCTTTTTCGTAACGGCCCTTGATGCCCTTTGCGTAGTTGATGGCGTCAAGGCTAATGCCCGAGATACTCGCGAAGGCAGCAGCTTCGTCGGACCCATCGGTCGAGCCTGTGTTGCTCGCATTTGTGACTTCGTTGGACGCGGTCACAGTAGCGGTGCAACCCGCGACGAATGATACGCCGAAATGACTGAGTACCTTGCCGATCGGATTCAGGTAGACGTTGCCGCTATTGTCACTGGCGAAAAGCAGACCGACCGGCCGTGGACACGCATCGGTTGTGACGACCAGCGACCCGGAGTCACCCGGCGCAGCAAAGACGCCCGCGCTTGCCTTCACGACGATCTGGTTGACGAAACTCGCCGTCCCGGAGGAACTATCGCATTCGTCCGTGTACTGCACGGCATTCTGGCCCGAAGCATCGAACCCGATCTCAGTTACAACGCCATGCGTCAGGCCGGTTGTGGCGCCCATCTTTTGCACCTGCAGATTGACCACCGCAGGTGCAACTTTGTTGCTGATCGGACCGATATTGAGGATGTCGCTGCTGACGTCGCCCGCCACAATATGCGCGATGGCGGCGTCGATCTGATTCTTCCCGTTCTTGGCAAAACTGATATGGGAGCTGGCACTTAGGTGGGCGACGATATCGTTTGAGGGGTCAGAGAGCGGACATCCAGGGTTGATAATGCCCTCCCCGGGTTTGCCGAGGTTGACGCGGTCAAGCACGTGATTGTTGCTGAGGATATATTTGCCGCCTGGCCCTTTTACCATCGAACCGAGTGTGCCGGTGCAACAGCCTGTGATCTCACCCTGGCTATTGAACTGGAGCATTTTTATATTGCTGCCGGGCGAACCAAGGCAGATCGGCCGGCTCCCGCTAGCGCCTTGATTACATACCTGAGCTTTGAGGCTCCCATAAGGAAGACCCGTGGTAGCGATTATCAGAGCGGCGACATAGGCGATTTTGCGCATCGAGACATAATCCTGCGTTGAACTCCCCCATGATGACAAGGCTCGCTTTGCGGGGTCCTATTATGTCGGTTTATGCGCGAAAGCCCAAGCCTCAGCAACGCAACCTGCGTTTCCGAGGTACCCTCCGGGAGATACTTGCCCGGTGGCTTGACAGGTGAACGTTCATTCAACAGTATCGGTAACAGTTGGGTCGGTCGCCAAATGACGGGCGGCGATCCAAACCGGCTGGCGAAGATAAGTCGCGATTGCGTAAATCAGCCCACAAGCCCAAACTTAACCGAAGCATTGACCAAGTTGGCGAGTGGAAGCGGTTAGCATGGCGCAAGAATTAAGAGAGCAGGCGCAGGACGACGAACTCGTAACGGCGCGGCGGCGACAGATCTTTCTGGCCGTGACGCGAGTCCTGGCGCGCAAATCGTTCCATCAGGCGAGTGTCAAAGAGATCGCCGCCGAAGCTGGAATCGCCGCCGGATCAATCTACGTCTATCTCCAATCGAAGGACGAAATTCTGCTGTTGGTCGCCGAATCAATGGTCGGCGAACTGGTTGACGAATTGCCGCGTATCCGCCGCGAAGCAGGTGAGGATCCGCGTCAGGAACTGCTCGGAGTGATGCGAGCGGCGCTCGATATAATTGATCGCTATCGTGAGGCTTTCGCGGTGCTGAACCACGAGGTCCGCTATCTCGAACGGAACCCGCGCTTCCGGCCATCAATTAAAGCAGCGTTGCATCCTTATAAAGAGGCGCTCGCGATACCGCTCGAACGTGGGCGGGAGCTGGGCTTGATAAATTTCACCGGCATCGCAAGCGCGGCCGAGATCTTGCACATGCTGTTGTCGGGGTGGGCGATGGGCAGCGATGATTTTCTGGCCCATACCGACAAGCAGGCCTATTGGCGTGAGATTACGGGAATCGTCGAAGGCCGCCTGTTTACGCGCTTAGGCGATGAGGCCGACGATAAGACCTGAGCGCGATGTGGCGCGGTCAGGCAGAGGGTAACTTATGGCTTTTTATGACCGGCGAACCCTCGACGGCTATTACAGCGTTCGGCAAAGCGCAGTTTTCATCATGAACTACCGTTACGCCGAAGAGCGCATGATGCGGATGATGGCTGGATGGATCGCGCTGACACCGGAATTGCCGGTCAAGCTCGAGACAGCGCGACAGGTTTACGAGGATGCTCTCCATGCGGACGCACTCGGCAAGCGGCTGGCCGAATTGCGCAGCCAAGGGCAGGTGTCGCGTCCACCGAATCAGGCGTTTGTCACCTTCATGAACGCAATCGAAGACAAAGAAGAGTGGGGAGATACGATAGAACGGCTTACGGGTATCTATCGCGTACTGAAGCCACATCTGGTGGCGCACTATAGCGCGCATCTGACGGCCGCAAATCCGGTCTATGAACCACCGACGTTGCGGATCCTCGCGCACATGGCAGAGGAGGAAAAGCGGCATATCGAACGCGGTTCGGTGCTGTTGCAGGATCTGCTGAAGTCACCGGAAGCGCATCGGCGGGCGGCGGACTGGCAAGGTCACCTCGAAGAATTACTGGCGGCGGCGGGGGGAGTTACCGGAGTGCCTGAAGACGAGCAGGACGCGGCCAAGCTCGGCCGCAGCTAATCAGCGTGGTCCAGAGGCGATTACATTTCCCAGAGGGCTTGTGTGCGGCGATTACCGCCTACGCCGAAGCGGTGCTGAAGGGTGATGTGGCCGCAGGATCGGAATCAGTAGCGGCGGAGGCGCTGGCGTCGCATCGCGAGGCCTCTGCGCGCGCCGCAGAAAAACAACCATGGGACGGTTACGAATTGATCGCCAGGGCTCGGCTCGGCCATCAATATATCGCGAAGGTTCGCTTCCATGGCTCGCATGGCGATTTGACATTGCAATGCCGATGGCGTGAATCAGCCGGTGGCGCGTGGCAAATCGCGGAGATCGCGGATATCGGATTGCGCTCGCCGTGGCTCAAGCCTGAGCCGGCCGAAAGCCTCGTGAGGAAGGCCAATGGCTGACCTTGGAATTCGCGGCAACGTGATGGGTCCGCAGCCGATTGCTCAGCGCCAACCGCTGCCACCCGATATGCTTGAGGCTGCCGAGCACGTGATGACGATGTTTCAGGGCGGTGAGGTCGAAGCGCTCACAGCGATCAGCGTGTCGGCCACGGCGGACGAGGTTCGGACGATTGCCTCGAGCCTAACGCCCGGACGCTATACGCGCCACGAGATAATCGCGACAGCGCGCGTGATTCATCATTATTACCTCAAGGTACGAATGTTTGGTGATAGGGTTGAACCGTTCTCGCTACAGTTTCGGCTGGGCCACAAAGATGGCCAATGGCTGATCTGGGAGATCATCAATCTGACCGGCCGGCGCGCCGCCTGGACGCGTTAGCGCGGTATCACAAGGAGGAAAACTCCGATGCAACGCATGATTCCGGTTGATAAGCTGGCGCGTCCCGACAACATCATCCTCGAACCACTCGATGCGATTTTCATGGCGCGCGTTGATCAGGGCTTCTCCGCTACCAATGTGATGCCGCACGAGGAGGATTTTCTGCGTGCGCGCCTTCACGGTATCGCGACGGGCGAATTGCAAGCGATGGAGGCTGCCGGGCGAACACTCTTCGACTTTCCCGACGCACCGTGGGAGTTCCAGCTCGATATGGCGCGGCAGGTGTGGGACGAGTCGCGTCACGCCGAGATTTTCATGAAACTGCTGGAATACGTCGGCTCGTACCTCGGGGAATTTCCCGAGGGCGAAGTGTTGTGGTCATGTACCCAGATTGACGATCCCGCGTGCCGGGTTGCCGGGATCAATCGTGGGCTCGAGGGACTTGCCTGCGATGTCTTCGATCAGATAATCCGGCTGGCACAGCGGATGGGCGATCCTGTAATCGAGCGCGCGGTGGACTACGTCCTTGCCGACGAAATCACCCATGTGCGGATGGGCTCCAAGTGGATGCGAAAGCTGACCGAGGGTGATCCTGAGCGATTGCAACGTGCGCTCGACTTTCAGGCGAATATCGACACGTTGTTCAACTTCAATGGCGCCCGCACCACTCAGGAGGCCTCACCTCAGGTGGAACTCGACGTTAACGGCAAAGAGTTTGACTTTGACGCGACGCTGACGATAGCACGGGAAGCGCGGTTGATGGCGGGCTTCACGGAAGACGAGCTCGATCGGCTTTACCGCGCCGCGTCGCGCAGCAATGCCTATTGAGGGTCGCGTGAAACGAACTTCGCGGGAGATAATTCTATGGAAAGAATGATACCGGTCGACCGTCTGGCGCGTGAGGATCGCTTCGTGCTGATGCGCGGGCGTAAGGCGCGTGAAATCCGCGAAGAGCAGAATCTGGACGATCGGGTGATGCCGTTTGACGAGGAAGCGCTGCGCGCGCGGATGCACGGGATTTTCTGCGGCGAGGTGCAGGCGATGGAAGCAGCTGGCCGGACATTGTTCGATTTTCCCGACGCGCCGTGGGAATTCCAACTAGATATGGCGCGGCAAGTTTGGGACGAATCACGTCACACCGAAATCTTCCAGCGCCTGCTCGAATATATGGGGGCGGAGCCGGGTGATTATGTCGAAACCGAAGTGCTATGGCGCTGCACGCAGGCTGACGATCCCGCCGTGCGGGTCGCCGGGATCAATCGGGGTCTGGAGGGGCTCGCCTGTGACGTTTTCGAGCAGCTTATCCGCATTGCGCAGAAAAACGGCGACGAGGTTATAGAGCGTGCCGTCGATTACGTCCTGGCCGACGAAATTACCCATGTGCGAATGGGCTCCAAATGGCTGCGTAAACTGACCGAGGGCGATCCCGCGCGGCTCAAGCGGGCACAGGAGTTCCAGGAAAATATCGACGAGGTGTTCAGTTTTCGGGGCACACGCCGGGCGGTCGAAGATGTTCGCGGCGGCAATGAAAACATCATCACGATTGCGCGTGAATCGCGGCTGCTAGCGGGCTTTACCGAAGAGGAGATTGAACGGCTGGCGGCGGCAGCGCGCAAAAGCGCCGCATACTAACGGTCGCGTCACGCTGTTATTGCTATCCGATTCGCGATCAAAAGGAGCCGGGGCGGGGGCGCAAATTATGGCCAACGGAACCCACCGCCGACGGGTTACAGAATCGTGATTGCACTAATCCGCTAATCTCCCAACTGACCATTTTGAAAGCAATCTTATAGGGAGTGGGCTTTTCCCTAGCAAGATTGGCCTCTCGATGGTAACATTGGATCCATAAAATCCCCTGCAAGTCCTTTGCAATTTGATGGTCCCGATGACATCCTGCCCAAACTTTCTAATCAATCGAACCTTGGAGCATTCCGCGTGACCAATGATAACGGCACGGTTACCAAAAGCCGCGCGCTCAGCGCATGGGTAGCGGAAACCGCCCGGCTGACTGCGCCTTCGTCAATTCATTGGTGTGACGGGTCGGAAGCTGAACGCGATCGCCTGACGCAACAGGCGATAGAGACGGGTGTGTTGATTCGGCTGAACGCCGAGAAACGTCCAGATTGCTTTCTCCACCGGTCCAATCCCAATGATGTAGCGCGCACGGAAGAGGTGACCTTCGTCTGCACCCCACAGCGTGAGGACGCTGGCGTAACTAACAACTGGATGGCGCCGGCCGAGGCCTATCGGAAACTCCGCGGGCTGCTCGAGGGTTCGATGAAGGGCCGTACCATGTACGTGATTCCGTACGTGATGGGTCCGCTGGGATCGCCTTTCGCCAAGATTGGCGTCGAGATTACCGACAGCATCTACGTTGCGCTGAACATGCGGATCATGACGCGGATGGGCCGCGCGGCTCTCGACTTGCTCGGCGAATCCGACGATTTCAATCGAGGCTTGCATGGTACGCTCGATCTCGATCCCAAGAAGCGCTTCATCTGCCATTTTCCGCAGGACAATACGATTTGGTCGGTTGGCAGCGGCTATGGCGGGAACGCGCTGCTGAGCAAAAAATGCTTTGCGCTTAGAATCGCGAGCTGGCTCGGACGCACCGAAGGCTGGCTGGCCGAGCATATGCTGATCGTCGGCCTGCAAAGCCCGCAAGGCGAGACCCGTTATATCGCTGCCGCTTTTCCGAGTGCTTGCGGGAAGACCAACCTGGCGATGCTGCAACCGCCGCCGGGCCTGAAAGGGTGGCGGGTCTTCACCATTGGCGATGATATTGCCTGGCTGCGCATCGGGCCTGACGGTGGTTTGTGGGCGACGAATCCCGAGAACGGCTATTTCGGCGTGGCACCCGGCACCAGCCGCAAATCCAATCCCAACGCGATGGCGATGACCGAGCATGACTCGATCTTCACTAACGTCGCGATGACCGCTGACGGTGACGTCTGGTGGGAGGGAATGGACGTGGCGCCGCCAGACGGCCTCCTTGATTGGCGCGGCAGGCATTGGGACGAAAAATCGGGCGAAAAAGCCGCTCATCCGAATAGCCGCTTCACTGTGCCGATGGGCAATAACCCGGTGATGTCGCCTCACGCCAATGACCCTCAAGGGGTGCCGATCTCAGCCATCGTCTTTGGCGGGCGCCGCGCGACGACGATGCCGCTGGTGCTCGAATCATCCGACTGGGCCCACGGGGTTTTCATGGGCGCGACGATGGGCTCCGAAACCACCGCAGCGGCAGCCGGCCAGGTCGGTGTGGTGCGGCGCGATCCGATGGCGATGCTGCCGTTTTGCGGCTACAACGTCGGCGATTACCTGGCGCATTGGCTCGAGCTACACAGCAAGCTGACCCGTCCGCCACGCATCTTCATGGTCAACTGGTTCAGGAAGGACCGCGAGGGTAATTTCCTCTGGCCTGGCTATGGCGAGAATCTGCGTGTGCTGAAATGGATGATCGATCGCATCGACGGACGCGCGGATGGCCATCAGACGCCGGTTGGGACGGTGCCGAATCCTGGAGACCTCGATTTGACTGGCCTTGAAATCGCGCCTGCTCAAATTAATCAGGCGCTCGCCGTCAAGGTTGATGAATGGAAGACCGAGATGGCCTCAGCCGGTGAGTTCTTTGCCAAAATTGGTCCCGCTCTTCCAGCGACACTGCACGCGAAACATCACGAATTAACCGCAGCACTCGATCAGGAAGCGGTCCGCAAAGCCGGCTGATCGGCGCAATCTCAACCGCTAGCAACGCGTCCTCGGCCTTGCGGGGACGCGTTTTCATTTGTGGCCCACGAAATTTGCTCGTTACACAAGTGTAACTTGCAATACTCAATTCAAATTCCAGTCTGGCATCTGCGAAGATATCGAAGAACTATGATTGGTTGACTAGGCGTGTTTGTACTTCGCTAAAGCCAATAGTCACTGCCGATCGATAGCCGAGTTTAACCGCCCGATTAGTTAATTCAATCACAGCCTTAACTTCAAACCCTCGTCAAATCGAAAAGTTATCATCGTACGGGAAGGGAGGACTGCAACTTTTACGGAAAGCGCAAACATCGCCGGCGCCGGGGAGGTGGTTGAGGTGAACGAATATCAGTCAGTCCCGCATCAGATGAGAAAAGGCAAGATCGGCTCGTTTGCACGTCCTGACAACGCTTATCGATCGCTTTGGATTTCCGATTTCCATTTGGGCACGCACGGATGTAAAGCCGGCGCGCTGCATTCCTTTCTCCGCAGCGTAGAGTCTAAAAATCTCTACCTCGTGGGCGATATCGTCGATGGTTGGAACCTGGGAACGGCATGGTATTGGAGTGAAGCTCAGAACGATGTAGTGACTGAGATAGCCGCGTGGCAGCGGCGGGGTACGCGAGTCGTTTTCGTGCCCGGCAACCACGATCAAATAGGGTTGATTGAATCATTACTGGGTATCTCGGCTCATTGCGGCGAACTGATTCACGTAACTGCGAACGGTTGCCGGATGCTGGTGACGCATGGGCATCAATTCGATTCTTCACTGAGTTCGGCGCGGTGGCTGGCGCTGATGGGCAGCAAGGCATATGGGGCTGCGCTGCGAATCAATGATTGGTATTTCCGCGAACGCTTTGGGCGTCAGCGCAACACTCGTTCGCTCTCTGGCTATTGGAAGGCGCCGGTATGGAGCGCGGTACGTTATCTAACGGCGGTCGATCTCGACGAACATGCACTATTTGAAGTCGCGCGTAAGCATAAAGCTGATGGCGTCATCTGTGGCCATACCCATCGCGCCGAACAACGGCTGATCGGTCCTATCTGGTACATTAACGATGGAGACTGGGTACAGAATTGTACAGCGCTGGCCGAGAGTTTTGACGGTACGCTGAGCTTGATTCGATGGGACCACTCCAGTGGTACTGTGGCGCGAGCGGTGTCGCTCGAGATGCGGAGGCCCTATGAGGAACATGCCGCCATCTGAATCGAACAATCGCGAGCCGCTGGTTGACCTGATCTTCTTTGATGCTGGCGGAGGCCATCGCGCTTCGGCGATCGCGCTGAAGTCGGTGCTGGAGAATCATAATCGCTCCTGGCAGGTACGGATGGTCAATCTCCGCGACGCGCTTGAACCTATCGAC
Organism: Binataceae bacterium (SeqCode); assembly: GCA_035524095.1. GTDB lineage: Bacteria > Desulfobacterota > Binatia > Binatales > Binataceae > DATJUF01. The sequence continues at coordinate 44,292 of DATKPK010000144.1, forward strand.
TTTATCCGCCGATTTACCGGCGTGCGGCTTGAAGAACTATATAATGGATTACTCAGATACGGATTGACTATTGCGACCGGCTCGACTCTGCCGATTCTGCATATGCTGATTCGGCAGACGCATTCGTGGCAAGTCTCACTATTGGCTCAATTCTGGAAAGCGCCGCGTCCGAACTTGGTCGTTTCGATGATCCCGCATTTCAATCGCGCGATCCTCGATGGGCTTCGCGTAGCAGATATGAGTGCGGGACGGCCGGCTACGCCGATGGCGACCGTGATGACCGATCTCGCCGATTACCCGCCGCACTTCTGGATCGAGCCCCAGCGCCAACATTTAATTTGTGGGACGCGGGATGCTGTGCGTCAGGCGGCTGCTGTTGGACATGGACCTGACAAGGTTTGGCGGACCTCGGGTATGATCGTGCGTCCGGAATTCTATCAGACGACGGAGGTTGATCGTTTGGCGGTGCGGACGCGGCTGGGCTTGATGCCAAATCGGTCCACCGGGCTCGTGATGTTCGGCGGCTATGGTTCGCGCGCGATGCTGACAGTAGCCCGTCGTGCGGCGGCCGCCGATTCAAAACTACAACTGATTTTCCTTTGCGGTCACAATCAGAAATTGCGAAGGCGATTGGCGGAGATGGAATTGCCTTATCCGCATCACATCGAAGGCTTCACCAGCGACGTGGCGGGTTACATGCGCCTCGCTGACTTTTTTATCGGCAAACCCGGGCCGGGAAGCATTAGTGAAGCACTCGTCATGGGTTTGCCAGTGATGCTTGAACGCAACGCCTCGACGATGGTTCAGGAGCGCTTTAATACGGATTGGGTCGCTCGCAATCATCTCGGGATGGTTTTGAATTCATTTGCCAATATCGGTGAGGCCTTGCCGATCATGGCTGATTCGATGCAACTGGGGCGGATGCGCGCGCAAGTTACGAAATTCCACAATCGTGCGCTGTTTGAGCTACCCGTGATACTCGAAGAGATAATGCGGTCGCGACCTGAACCGATCGGTGCGCCGTTTCACGCGCGCGTTGACGCGGCCGCATTTCGCCACCGATCGCGCGCGGTACCAAATGACTAGCTACTGTTTGTAGCCGAAACGGCGCAACATAGCGTGGCGCTCAGCGCGCTGGGATTCATCCTCCACGCCAAGCGGAGTACCCCCGTCAAGCACTCCGAGTATGCCACGAGCGCCGTCGTGATCGGCTATGACGAGAGTCAGCGGATTAGCCGTTGCGCAAAATACCTGGCAGACTTCGCTTACCGACTTGATCGAGTTAAGAACGTTAACCGGAAAGGCATTGCCGAGCATCACTACGAAAACGTGGCCAGCTGCTATTGCCTGTGCTGTCGCGACGGCGGCTAGCTCCAGTTCCGGGTCGGTCCCGGTGTGACGGATGAGACGCGGTCCCGACGCCTCGTTGAAAGCGACGCCGAATTTGATTCCCGGCACCGTCTGCACGATCGCCTCGTACAAATCCTCGACCGTCTTGATGAAATGTGATTGCCCGATAATCACGTTGATATCGGGGAGGGGCTTGGTGATTGCGACGAGCTTCAGTTCCATCGAATGTGATGCGAGAGGGGGGACTTGAACCCCCACGCCTTGCGGCACCGGATCCTAAGTCCGGCGCGTCTGCCATTCCGCCACTCTCGCGCCAGCCCAGAAATTACGAGATAACAATCGCCTTGTGAAGTAGGGTGCGCATGATGTTTGATTGAAGCAGAGTCGTTCCCATCTCGATCTGCTTGGATAAACGCCTGAGCCCATCCGTGGAACCGACCGCCAGAGAAATTCGAAAGCACTTCGATGAGTTGTCAAAACAGCGTTTTAGTACATAAGGAATCCCTCCGCCGTTAAAGTCATCAGCTCCGACGGACTCCATGCCATCGATCCATTCGCCGAACGCTGACACTGGCCCGAAAATCGGCGGTATCCCTGGACTTTATCTTCCTTGCACCCGCGCGCTAACCGCACCTACAATCAAAGTATCGGCCAGTCCGAGAGCTAGCATAGTGACCGAAAAACAAAATGAGGAGTCGCTGATTCTAGTCGTCGACGACGATGAGGCGGTTCTGGAGGCCCTGGCCGATCTACTTTCGGTCAGCGGGTACGAGGTAGCGCGAGCGAATAACGGCGCCCGCGCGCTGGATTATATGCGCAACCATCCGCCGCCAGCGCTGGTAGTTCACGACCTCGTGATGCCGGTGATGGACGGGTGGCGCCTGCAGAAAGAGATGAAGAAAGATTCCGCTATGGCGAATCTGCCCGTGGTCGTGATGTCTGCACTGGCAGATCCCGACGGAATCGATGCAGCAGCAATCCTGTTGAAGCCGTTCGATATCACACAGTTTCTCGAAATAGTTGGTAAATTGACCGGTCATACAAAGACCGGCGAGTTGGCCTAGCAAAAACAAGCCGTTTTGAGCCGGATCACAGCCCCGTGGAGCCGTGCATGTCCAGTTCACGTGACGACGCAGTTGCTGCCGAAGCAAATATCCGGCAGGCCGAGCAAGAGGAAGCCGAGGCGACTCTACGTCGCGACGTTGCCGCGCTCGACCGAATATGGGCCGAAGAATTGCTCGCTTACAGTAGTTCCAACCTTTATGGACGCAAGGAAGCGTTGCTTAACCTGATCGTAAGCGGAGCTTTCCGTATGCGGTCTCATCGGCGGACCACCGTGCAAGTGATCGTCGATGGCGATCGCGCCCTAGCTATCGGGAACGAAAATAGTCAACTCGAAGGGCCGCTGGGCGGGACCATCTTGTGTAGCTATATGAATGTATGGACTTGGCAGGCTGATCGATGGCGTTTGTTTGGAAGGCACATCGGTTTGATCACGCTGATGAATGATGCCCCGGCCGGGGCCTAGTCATGTCCCGGAATTGCCGCCACGTCTGTCGACATTAGTTCGATGAGTCTAGACAGCTTCGGGGGCAGTGGCGATTAAGCGCATCGCGATAGTATACGGAAGCGTCGCTGGTGTTGGTGGCTTGGGCTTGCAGGCTGCGACCGCAATTAGCGGACTTGCTCGGACTGGATGCGAGGTTCACGCATTCGGTCCGGGCTACAAAAGCGTTTGGCCATTTGTTCCTCCGCCTGCAAATGTCATCTGGCACATCTCACCGCCGGGTCTTTCACGATGGCGCTCGCGTTTTACCATGCTTCGATGGCGGACAGGTGAACTTCAACTAAAGAATGACCTGATGCTTGGCCGCTGGGCCGCTCTCCAGATAGCGAAGCTCAAACCTGAACTGTGTTACACGTTCACGCAAGTAGGATTCGAGACTTTGCGCTGGTGCAATTCGGCAGGAGTTCCGGCCATCCTCGACAATCCTAACGGTCATATTAGAAATTATCGAAGTGTGTATGATAGTGAGTCGTCGAAATGGGGATGCCGCGCGTACGCAGGTCATCCGGTTATGCCAATGATCGAGCGCGTCGAAGAGGAATACGAACTAGCCACTAGAATTCGTGTTTCGACGGCATGGTCAAGGCGGTCGATGGCTGACCACGGCGTCAATAACACTAAGCTGTCGGTCTTGGAACAGCCATTGGACCTCACCAGATTTTGCTGTTCGCCAGCCAACAAAACAGCAGTTGGACCCTTGCGCGTTTGCTTTGTTGGTTTACTTGACCTGCGTAAAGGGTTTGTCTACCTACTTCGAGCGATTCGGCTTGTCGGCCTCAAGCGTATCGTGTTGGATATAGTTGGCGCGACGGGTGACCGATGCTCGAAGGCTTTGCTGGCGCGTGAGTCATCGGGTTTGCAGATGACTTGTGCGCCCGGCGATCCGGCACCCGCCTACAGAAAGGCTGAGGTGGCGGTGATTCCGTCGCTGGAAGACGGGCAGCCGTTCGTGACCGGTGAAGCGATGGCGTCCGGACTGCCGGTTGTGGTTTCGAGCGCATGCGGTTCAGCAGAATGGGTCAAGGAAGGATCGACTGGCTGGATAGTCGAACCGGCCAGCGCCGAAAATATAGCGTCGGCATTAGATTGTGCGCTGAGCAATCGGGAGAAACTCGTATCGATGGGTCTTGAGGGCCGCCGTGTCACCGAAGGGCGTGCCGGACCACATGCCGAGGAAAACTTCTCTGCGTGGGTAATCATGCAGTCGTAAACTCCATGGAAGTTCTCGAAGGTTCCTCTAAATTCGCGCTCGAAGTCGAGTTTAATTCGGCGGTACTAAGACAACGCTCTCGATGTCGAAGCGCCGAAATCGTCACGCCGATGCATGATTATCTCGCCCGGAGGACGCTTAAAAGCTAGTATCTGATCCGCAATCTAGTTTGGCCGCGCTTCTTAACTACCGGAGTTGTTCGACCACCACCGCTTAGAGCATCAGATGTCCAAGCAACCGTCAGCTACTTCATCCTCCGCGGACCGCATCTATTCGAGTGACGTTGCCTTCACGCCTGCCGTAAAAGCGATCCAGAGCCGTAAAGGTTCACGCAAGGGCTATGCGAGCATGGAAGAGCGCGGCTCATGGGAGACGCGCATTACGCCAGATTTAGCCGCTTTCATCGCAGGACAAACCAGCGTTTTCCTCGGCACAGCCAGCGCGACCGGCCAGCCGTATATTCAGCATCGCGGCGGTCCTCCCGGTTTCCTAAAAGTGCTGGACGGCAAGACCATCGCCTTCGCCGATTTCGCGGGCAATCGCCAATATCTTACACTAGGAAACCTCTCCGAGAATCCGAAGGCTTTTATCTTTCTTATTGATTACCGGAATCGTCAGCGAGTTAAGCTTTGGGGCGAAGCGCGCGTTGTCGATGACGATCCCACCCTAATCAAGAAGCTGAAGCCCGAAGGTTACCGGGCACGAGTCGAGCAAGTAATTCTATTCACCCTATCCGCTTGGGATTCCAACTGCCCGCAGCATATTCCTCAACGTTTTGAAGCGGCAGAAGTGACCTCGATGCTGGCCGAGCGGGACAGGCGAATCGAGTCACTAACGAAGGAACTGGAGCGGCAGCGTAAGGATAAGGTCTGACGACGCATTATGCTGATACCGACGCCGGAGCTCTCGCGCGATTAACGCCTGAGTTTTGAGACGCGATAGTCTCGCCAAGGCACCGTCGGCGCTGGCACGGGTTAGCCTTGGAGTCCTCGGTTCCGGCCGTTTGCGCGGACGGCTTCTCCTGAGACACACTGCACTGCACGATTGGAATCACCCGAAACCGGCGGAGTTTGGCGATGAAAACCAAGCGCATGGGACGCACAGGTCTTAAGGTATCGGAAATCTGTCTGGGTACCATGACTTTTGGCAAGCAATGCGACGAAGCGTCGAGCTTCGCGATTATGGACGCGGCCGTCGAGCACGGTGTCGATTTTTTCGACACAGCCGATGGCTATCCGATGGGCGGCAATTTCGAGACCGTTGGGAGCACTGAAACGATTGTCGGCAAGTGGATAAAGGGACGGCGCGACAAGATAGTCCTCGCGACTAAGTGCTGGGTTCCGATGGGGCGCGGCCCCAACGATGGCGGTCTTTCACGCAAACATATCTTTGATGCAGTCGAGGGCAGTTTGCGCCGATTGCAGACTGATTACATCGATCTTTACCAGGCGCACGCACCGGATCCTGATACCCCGCTGGATGAAACGTTGCGCGCCTTCGATGACCTTACGCGGCAAGGCAAGGTGCGCTATATCGGATGCTCCAACTTCAAGGCCTGGCTGCTGGCTAGTGCTCTGTGGATCAGTGACAAACACGAGCTCGCGCGCTTTGACTGCGTGCAACCCCGCTACAATATACTGTTCCGAGAAATCGAGAATGAGTTACTGCCTATGTGTCATCACCATGGCATCGGTGTAATCGCATACAATCCTTTGGCGGGCGGTTTCCTGACCGGCAAATATAAACCAAAGGAATCCCCGCCGCCCGAAACTCGTTTCGGCTTCCTGACCGGCCGTACGCAATCGATCTACCATAAGCGCTACTGGCAAGATGAGCAGTTCGAGGCGGTCGATCATCTGCAAAAATATTTTGCTGGCCGGAACAAATCGCTCACCCAAGTCGCGATCGCATGGGTACTCGCGCAACCTGCGGTGACCTCGGCGATCGTGGGCGCAACTTCAGCCGAGCAATTGCGGCAATCCTTGCCAGCCACCGAGATAGCCCTCGATCACGATGAAATGGAAACCTGCAACGAGACCTGGTTCCGCTTGCCACGCTTGAAGGATCCGTCGGTCGCAATGCGCTAGCTAAAAGCGATGATTCTTATTGAAAGAATGCGAGTGGCCGAACACTACATATTCATAAGGACCGGGAGTTTTAGTGATGGTCGACTTTTCGTTGCCTGACGAGCTGAGAGCTCTAACCCGCAAGGTTGAGAGTTTCATTGCCGAAGAGATCGTTCCACTGGAACGAGATCCAAGACAAGGCCCACACGGACCAGAAGAATCGCTGCGGCTGGAGATGGTTGAGAAGGCGCGCGCCGCCGGACTGTTGTCACCCCATGGACCTAAGGAATACGGAGGACTGGGCCTTGACCATCGCGGGATGGCAGTGGTTTTCGAAGCGGCCGGATGGTCCCCGCTTGGACCGCTGGCACTGAATATTCAAGCGCCCGATGAGGGCAATACCAACCTTCTCGAACGTGTCGCTTCCCCAGCCCAGAAGCAAAGATGGCTGGCACCGCTGGTTCGTGGTGAAATCCGCACAGTATTCTCAATGACCGAGCCTGATGGTGGCGCTGGTTCCGATCCGGGCCTGATGAAGACCACAGCGCGGCGCACGGGTGACGACTATATAATTAACGGGCGCAAATGGCTGATAACTGGAGCTCCCGGCGCGAGTATAAATATCGTGATGGCTCGCACTGAGGACGCTCAAGGCCGCGAACTCGGCGCAACTATGTTTCTAGTCGACATGGACGCCCCGGGGTTCACGATTAAGCGCATACTCAATACCCTCGATAGCAACTCGCCCGGAGGACACGCCGAAGTTGAGTTTCACAACGTCCGTGTCAGCAGTGATCGGATTATCGGTGAGGTTGGCAGAGGGTTCCGCTATGCACAGGTCAGGCTGGCGCCGGCCCGCCTGACTCATTGCATGCGGTGGCTGGGCGCAGCCCGCCGATGTCATGCGATCGCGACAAGTTATGCGCGCAAGCGTCAGTCGTTCGGGCGTCCGATCGGCGAGCATCAAGGGGTCGGGTTCATGATCGCCGATAATGAAACTGATATTCAGATGTGCCGTTTGGCTATATGGCATGCGGCGTGGCTGCTTGACCAGGGACAGCAAGCCCGGCTCGAGACCAGCATGTATAAGGTGTACTGCTCGGAAGCTCTCAGCCGTGTAGTCGATCGCTCCCTTCAGATTCTGGGCGGGATGGGTGTGACCGATGACACCGTCGTCGAACGAATCTATCGCGACATTCGTCCATTCCGGATTTACGACGGGCCTTCCGAGGTCCATCGCTTTGCGATCGCCCGCGAGGTCCTACGGCGGGAAAATCAGTCATAGTCGCTTAGCGACTCGGTGAGCTTCCCGGCAGGCTAGCCAATTCTGATTGACCCTCGGCTTTGCTGCGAGGCGATCATTGCGTACGCGACTGGCAGAATCCGATGTGCTACTGGAAAGCGGACGGCCGCGTGTGGCTGCGACATTTGTGTTGGCTGGGCAGAAGATTGATTCAATTTGCTTCTACGTACGATCTGGTTAACGTGTTCCTGCTCGTTTACGCGGGGCTGTTTCCGATCATAAATCCAATTGGCAGCGCTCCGATTTTCCTCGGCCTGTCGCGCCATTGCACGGAAAAAGAGCGCAACTCGCTCGCTCTTCGCGTGACCATCAATTGCTTTTTTCTCTTGCTTGGATCGTTGTTGGGCGGTTCGTACGTGCTTGAGTTCTTCGGTATCACACTGCCCATCGTCCGCGTTGCGGGCGGATTGCTGGTAACTGCTACCGCATGGAAGCTGCTCCAAACTGGAGATTATGACGATGCGCAGAACGATCGCAAAACCGTAACACCCGCCGATGCTTTCTACCCGCTTACTATGCCAATAACGGCTGGTCCCGGGTCAATCGCGGTCGCGATAACGCTCGGCAGCCAGCGGCCGCGGGGAGCCAATCTAGCGCATGTGACGCTTTTGGGTGCGGCGGCTATTGCAGGTCTCGTCGCGATCGCCGCAACCATCTACATTTGTTATCGCTTTGCGGAAGGCACAGTAGGCGCGCTCGGTGAAAGTGGCATCAATGTCGTCGTCCGCTTGTCGGCGTTCATCCTGCTGTGCATCGGCTTCGAGATTGTGTGGAACGGATATGCTGCGCTGATCCACAGCTAGGCTTTTTGAACGTCAAGTCTTCTGATTTTGACGCCGCCGCCGCAATCGCGCTGGCGCAGACTCGGACGGCCATCGGAGGAATTTGTATGCCGCTTCACCGAAAGAATGACGTCGCCCAAAAAGCGCTGGACGTTATCCATAAATCTGACGATTCCACGCAATCGGTCCCGAAGTACAAGATTCCCCGCGCAGAACGTTCGCCGCGAGTGGCATTTGAACTTGTACACGACGAGTTGTTGCTCGACGGTAACTCCCGGCAAAACCTGGCGACTTTCTGCACCACCTGGACCGAACCCGAAGTTCAGAACCTCATGGCCGCGTGCATGGATAAGAACATGTGCGACAAGGACGAATATCCGCAGACCGCGGAGATTGAGAGCCGCTGCGTCCATATGATGGCCGACCTCTGGAACTCCCCCGATGCCGCGAACACGATAGGATGTTCAACCACCGGCTCGAGTGAAGCTGCAATGCTCGGCGGCCTCGCCGCGAAATGGCGCTGGCGGGCGAAGCGGCGCGCGCAGGGCAAATCCATCGAAAAGCCGAACATGGTGTGCGGGCCGGTGCAGGTCTGCTGGCACAAATTCGGCCGTTACTTCGACGTCGAGGTCCGCGAAGTGCCGATCGAGGGTGATCACTTGCTGCTGGAACCTGAACGCGCCCTGGAATACTGCGACGAAAATACCATCATGGTGGTGCCGACGCTTGGGGTCACGATGAGCTGTCAATACGAGCCTGTCGAAGCGATCGCGCATGCGCTCGATAAGCTCGAAGAGGAGACCGGTCTCGACATTCCGATCCACGTTGATGCGGCCAGCGGCGGTTTCCTTGCTCCATTTTGCCAACCCGGCCTCGTGTGGGACTTTCGGTTGCCGCGCGTCAAATCAATCAACACGTCCGGCCACAAGTTTGGTCTCGCGCCGCTTGGCGTCGGCTGGGCGATATGGCGGGACGCGGACGACTTGCCTGATGAGTTGGTCTTCCATGTCAATTACCTGGGAGGCGATATGCCGACCTTCGCGCTGAACTTCTCGCGTCCGGCAGGACAAATCGTTTCCCAATATTACAATTTTCTTCGGCTTGGATTCGAAGGCTATCGGAAAATTCAAAATGCCTGTTACCACACAGCGCAACATCTGGCGGCTGAGATTGGTAAGATGGGGCCGTTCAGAATCATTCACGACGGGCGTGGCGGAATTCCTGCGGTCTGCTGGACGCTGCGTGATGGCGCCGATCAAAACTTCAGCCTTTATGATCTTTCTGATCGGCTGCGCTCGCGCGGATGGCAGGTTCCAGCTTATTCGATGCCGCCCAATCGTCAGGATCTAGTTGTTCAGCGAATTCTGGTTCGTCACGGCGTCAGCCGCGACCTTGCCGATCTATTGCTTGACGACATCCAGCGTTCGCTGGCACTCCTTGCGAAACATCCAGTCGCTCATCCGCTGACGGAAAACGAAGCTGGCGGCTATAATCACAACTAGCAAATTACGCTAAGGCCTGAAATCGTATAGGCGATGCAACTGCCTGAGAATCCGCAATGGCTATTGGACTAGGTATTGATGTCTATGGAACGCTGGTTGATCCAATCGGGATTAGTGAGTACCTGCGGACAGTGGTTGGGGATCAAGCCGAGC